>DATDMG010000397.1:0-31728 GCA_036518955.1 Kineosporiaceae bacterium
GGGCACCGAGCGGGCGTAGGCGCTGGCCCGGGCCAGCGCGTCCGCGGAACCGGTGGACGACGCGTCGGCCCGGACCCCGCCGAGAAGGTGCAGCAGTACCTGCTCGGCCGTGGGCCGATGAGCCGGGTTCTTGGCCAGGCAGCGGGCCAGCACGGCCCCCAGGGGCTGCGGAACGCCGGACAGGTCGGGGTCGACGGTCAGGACCTGGTGCAGCTGCGCGACCGGGGTGGCGCCGTGGAACGGGCTGTAGCCGGTCGCGGCGAAGGCCATCGTGCTGGCCCAGGCGAACATGTCGGCGGCGGGGCCCACCGCCGAGGCGTTGATCTGTTCGGGCGCGGTGAACGCGGGCGTACCCAGCAGGGGGGCGGTCGCGGTGGCGTCCCCCACCAGATCGTGCGCGATCCCGAAGTCGATCACGCGAGCGCCGTCCGGGCCGAGGATGACGTTGCCGGGCTTGAAGTCACGATGCACGATCCGGGCCTGGTGGATCGCGGCCAGGGCCGTCGCGGTACCGATCGCGAGTCGATCGAGCGCGGACCCCGAGAGCGGACCGCGGGTCCGGACGTGTTCGGCCAGGGTGGGGCCCTCGACGTACTCGCTGACGATGAACGGTTGCTCCCCCTCCAGCCGCGCCTCGATCACCTGTGCCGTGCAGAACCTGGCCACCGTCCGGGCTGCGTTCACCTCCCTGGCCAGCCGGGAGCGCGCCGCCGGGTCGGCGAGTCCCTCCATCCGCAGCAGCTTCACCACGACCCGGGCACCCGACGGAGCCGTGGCCAGGTACACCACGCCCTGGCCGCCCTCGCCGAGCCGACCGATCAACCGGTACTCGCCCATCCAGCTCGGGTCTGCCGAACCCAGTGCCATCTGCTCGGGCACGCGTCGTCCTCTCCCCGGCGTACGGTCCCTGGTACCACCGATAACTACGGATCGGGACGGCAAAAGGTCACGGTGGGCCACCGATCATGCGAGCGCAACGCGTGCCACCGCCGCCATCCGGTGACCCGTGGGCCGTCTACTGTCGGAGGGGTGGCAGGACGGATCCGATGGTCGGGCGGAGATCTCTTCGCCCACCGGGCGCCGCGGCCCCTCAGGACACCATGGACGGTGACCATGGTGTCTCCCGATCCGGAAGGACACTGACGTGCCGCTCTCGACCCAGGCAACGGGCACGGCGACCGACCGGCCAGGGCTGGCCGACGCGCACGGCGCGGACGGCGCGGGGGCCGGCGCGGACGGCGCGGGGGCCGGGGCCGAGCCACCGGGCCGTCCCCGGGCCCGGGCGGTGATCAGGGGCTGCGCCGATCTGGGCTCGGGCCTGCTCCTGCTCGCGGGCCTGCTGGCACCCCACGAACTCGCCGACCTCACCCCGGCGACGTTCCTGCGGATCCCCCTGGAGGGGCTCCTCGGCCTGGCCTTCCTGATCGCCCTTCCGCGCCGGACCGCGCGGGTGTTCGGCGCCCTGGCCGGGGTGCTGCTCGGCCTGATCATGCTTGGGGACGCCCTCGACATGGGCTTCTACGCCGTCCTCCGGCGTCCCTTCGACCCGGTGCTGGACTGGCCGCTCGCCAGGGACGCGTTCGGATTCCTGACCTCGTCGACCGGTACGACCGCGGCGATCGCGAGCGCGGTCGGAGCCACGGCGCTGGCCCTCGCCGTCCTGGCGGGGACGATCGGGTCCGTGATGCGGATCCGGCGCCTGGCGCTCGGGCACCGCACCGGGGCGACCACCGCCATCGCCGTCCTGGCCGGCCTCTGGCTCGCCGGGTCGGTGATGGACCTGCAGACCGCGCCGGGGACGCCGTTCGCGGCCACCACCGCGGCCGAATCGCTGGGGAGCCGCGTCCAACAGCTCGCCGGCGACCTCGCCGACCGACGCGCCTTCGCCGCCGAGGCGAGGGTCGACGCCTTCGGAAGCGTTCCGGGTCATCGACTGCTGACCGGGTTGCGCGGCAAGGACGTCATGGTCGCCTTCGTGGAGAGCTACGGGCGCAGCGCCGTCCAGGACCCCTCGATGGCCCCCGGAGTGGACGCCGTGCTCGACGACGGGACGCGCAGGCTGCGGGCGGCCGGGTTCGCCGCCCGCAGCGGGTTCCTGACCTCCCCCACATTCGGGGGTGGCAGCTGGCTGGCCCACTCCACGCTGCTGTCCGGGCTGTGGATCGACAACCAGCAGCGGTACCGCACCCTGGTGGCCAGCGACCGGCTCACGCTCAACGGTGCCTTTCACCGCGCGGGCTGGCAGACGATCGGCGTGATGCCCGGCGTCACCGAAGCCTGGCCCGAGGGCTCCTTCTACGGGTTCGACCGGATGTACGACGCGCACGCCATGGGCTACCACGGCCCGCACTTCAGTTGGGCACCGATGCCGGACCAGTACGCCCTGGCCGCCCATCAGCGCACCGAACTCGCGCTGCCTCGGCACGCCCCGGTGATGACCGAGATCCCGCTGGTGTCCAGCCACGCGCCCTGGGCCCCGATCCCGTCCCTGGTCGGCTGGCAGGACGTCGGCGACGGCTCGATCTTCGATCCGATGCCGGCCGCCGGGGATCGCCCGGACGACGTGTGGCGCGACCCGGCGCACATCCGGACGGCGTACCGCGAGTCGATCCAGTACACGCTCAACACACTGATCTCCTACCTGCTGACCTACGGCAACGACCGCACCGTCCTGGTCTTCCTCGGCGACCACCAGCCGGCCACAGTGGTGACCGGGCCGAACGCCAGCCACGACGTCCCCGTCACGATCGTCGCCCGCGACCCCGCGGTCCTCGACCGGGTCGCCGGCTGGCACTGGCAGGACGGGCTGCGACCGGGCCCGGACGCGCCGGTGTGGCGGATGGACGAGTTCCGCGACCGATTCCTGACGGCGTTTTCCTGACGGCGTTCTCCTAGGCTCGAGGGTCATGGCGAAGTACTTCGACGTGCACCCGGACAACCCACAGCCCCGGACGATCGCGCAGATCGTCCACCTCCTGCGGGACGGCGGGCTCATCGCCTACCCCACCGACTCCTGCTACGCGTTCGGTTGCCAGCTCGGCAACCGCGAGGGTCTGGACCGGATCCGGCTCATCCGTCATCTCGGGGACAAGCACCACTTCACCCTGGTGTGCCGGGACTTCGCCCAGCTCGGCCAGTTCGTCCAGGTCAACAACGCGGTCTTCCGGCTGGTGAAGGCATCGACGCCAGGCAGCTACACCTTCATCCTGCCGGCCACCAAGGAGGTACCCCGGAGGCTGCTGCACCCGCGGAAGCACACCGTCGGCGTCCGCATCCCCCGGCACACGGCAACCCAGGCGATCCTCACCGAGCTCGGCGAACCACTGCTGTCCAGCACCTTGCTCCTGCCCGGGCACGAGGAGCCCATGACCCAGGGATGGGAGATCAAGGAGGAACTCGATCACCTCGTCGAGGGCATCGTCGACTCCGGGGACTGCGGGGTGGAGCCGACGACGGTGGTGGACCTCTCCGGCGACGAGCCGGAGATCCTCCGCCGCGGGGCCGGAGACCCGTCGCGGTTCGAGTGACGCCGGCCCCGCCACCCACCGCCCGTAGCGGCGCTCCTGCCGCCGGACGCCCGCCTGATCCTTCCGGTACCGGTGGGGCGCGTTCCGTGGAGGCACGCCCACCACCGCGCCCGAGCACGTGGCCCGGCATCTCACCTGTGATCACTCACCGGTAGTCGTGATCATGCGGGTGGCGTCGCCGGCGGATGGTCAGGGGCCTGCGTCAGGTGATGACTGTCGATGTCATCCGCGAGCTCGGCGCGTGCCTCGGCGCGCAGCCGAGCGAGCTCCGCCAACGCCCGGGCGTGGCCGGCGGCGGCAAGCGTGAACAGCACAGCGGTGTTGCCCTCCGCGACGGCCTGATCGATGTACTCCTCGACGTCCTCCGCGGCGACGTCCTCGGCGTCACCACCCTGCCGGAGTCGGCCCAACCGAGCCAGTGCCTCCAGGTCGCCGCCCATCGCGGCGCTCTCGTACCACCGCTCGGCGCCGGGCAGGTCGCCGGCCCGCTCGCGCAACAGGGCGCGCCGGCGCACGACCCCCGGCGGTTCCGGCGACGGCAGGGGCAGCGGGACGGCCCGCGGGGTCGAGGCCGGCGGGGTCGAGGCCGGCGGGGTCGAGGCCGGCGACCGCGCGGTCGGACCGGGGCCGAGGTCGGGTTCCCTGCCGGCGTCCGGCGCGCCTGACCCCGCGGGTGCGCCTTCCTCGACCGGCGCGTCCCCGGCGACCGGCGCGTCCCCGGCCGAGGGTGGACTCGCCCCGACGGGAGGTGCGCTGTCCGTGCCGGGCGCCTCCGGCGCGAGGGGCCCGGCCGAGGACGGCTTCTCCCCGGGCACGACCGTCGGGCCCGTCAGGGGTGTCGGCCCGTCCTGCGCGGCTCGACCCCGCCCACCGGCGGCCGCCGCCGCAGCCACAGCTGCCTGTTCCGTCCGAGGCGCCACCGTCCGAGGCGCCACCGTCCGAGGCTGGACGCCGGTCACCGCCAGCACGGTGGCGCCGCGCAGCAGCGCCTGCGCCTGCGCGTCCCGAGCGCCCCCGGAGGCTGCGGGGCGGCTGAGCCGTTGCCAGTCCGCGTGGCGCGGCGGCAGCCCGGCCAGGACCACGAGGGGCCGCAGTCGCTCTTCGACCAGGGCGCCGCGCAGCATGGATACGGCCACGGCGGCCAGGTCCTGGTCCTCGCCGAGCACGAAGCGCGCCAGGTCGTCGAGGTGGATCAGCACGCCTGGGACCACGGGGGGCTCGCCGGCCGCGCGCAGGCCGTCGATCAGCTCCCCTGGCCCGGGCGGCGTCCACAGTTCCCGCTTCGGTCCGGCGCACCGGTCCCTCACCCCGGCGACGAGGCAACGGGTGTCCACCGGGTCGCCGATGAGGACGATCAGGCGGCTCGTCCCGTCGAGCGCGGCGCGGACGACGGCCAGCAGACGATCCATCACCGGCCCGTCGTCACCGGCCCTCACGGGCACCGCACACCTCCCGTCTCCTCGCGACAGGCGGAGCCTACGGGAGATCGGACAGACCAGGACCAGCTCCCCGGCCTCCGTCGCGCGGACCCGGGTTCACCCTGCACCGGTGCACTGCTAGTCTCCAGCAAGATTGCGACGGCGCAACCGTGCCTTCTCGGCCTTTTCGACGGAGCGACGATTGCCCTTCTCCCGGACCGCCCGACCCGCCGCGAGGTCGGCGCTGCGCGACGCGACACCCGTCCCACTCTGGCTCGACGCCCCGGATCGGCCCGCTCCCGCGCCCCCGCTGGAGGGCTCCCTCGAGGCGGACCTCGCCGTCGTCGGCGCAGGCTTCACCGGCCTCTGGGCCGCTCTGCTCGCCGCCGAGGCGCAGCCCGGCCGCGAGATCGTGGTCCTGGAGGCGGGGCGGGTCGGTCACGCGGCGAGCGGCCGCAACGGCGGCTTCTGCTCGGCGTCGCTCACCCACGGGATCGGCAACGGTGCCGAACGGTTCAGCACCGAGCTGCCCCGTCTGCTCGACCTCGGCCGGGACAACCTGCACGGGATCGCCGCCGACCTGGCCCGGCACGACGTCGAGTGCGACTTCCGGATGGTCGGCGACCTGGTCGTCGCGACCGACCCGCACCACGTGGACGAACTGCAGGCCCTGCGCCGGCTCGCCGAGCGACACGGCCAGCAGGTGACCTGGCTCGACCAGGACGCCGTCCGAGCCGAGATCGCCTCGCCGCGTTACCTGTCAGGGCTGCAGACGGACGGCGAGACCGCCCTGGTCGACCCGGCCAGGCTGGCGTGGGGGCTGGCCTCCGCCTGCCGGCGCCTGGGCGTCCGCATTCTCGAGGGGTCCCAGGTCACCAGGATCGAGCCGGTACGGCTCCACCCCGCCGGACAGGCTGGCAGGCGGCACCGCGGGCGCGGCGCCGTCCGGCTCACCACCGCGGCAGGAGTCGTGACCGCCCGGAACGTCGTCCTCGCCACCAACGCCTTCCCGCCGCTCCTGCGGCGGTTGCGGCATTATCTGGTACCCGTCTACGACTACGTGCTGGCGACTGAGCCGCTGCCCGCCGCCGTCCTGCGCAGTATCGGCTGGCGACATCGCCAGGGAGTCTCCGATGCCGGCAACCAGTTCCACTACTACCGGCTCACCAGAGACGACCGGGTCGTGTTCGGCGGGTATGACGCGGTGTACTACCCGGGCAATGGGTTCGGCACCGGCTTCGAACAGCGCCAGGTCACCTTCGAACTGCTGGCGGAGCATCTCCTCGAGACGTTCCCCCAGCTGGAGGGAACGCGGATCACCCATCGTTGGGGCGGCGCGATCGACACCTGCACGCGGTTCAGCCCGTTCTGGGGCACCGCGATGGGAGGCCAGCTCGCCTACGTGGCGGGCTACACCGGCCTCGGGGTGGGAGCGTCACGATTCGGCGCGCGGGTCGCACTCGATCTGCTCAGCGGCGAGCCGAGCGAACTGACCCGGTTGGACATGGTCCGCAGCAAGCCTCTCCCCTTCCCGCCGGAACCGCTGCGCAGCGTGGGGATCGGGTTGACCCGCTGGTCGCTGGGCCGCGCCGACCTCCGCGCCGGCCGTCGCAACGTCTGGCTTCGGACGCTCGACCGCGCCGGCCTCGGCTTCGACTCCTGACGGTGCCGGTTGCCGCCTCGGCCAGGCCGGCCGGTCCGGGCGGTGGCGGGGCTCGGGAGCGCGACGGGTCAGCTCACCGCGCTCCGCTGCGCGCCCCGCGGCCCGGACAGGTAGTCCTCGGCCAGCGTCTGGACGGCGGACGCGACGGTGTCGGGCGCCTGCACCGGGGTCATGTGTCCGACCCCCGGGACCTCGATCACGCCCAGACCACGCGGCAGCGCCTCGGCGAGCCGGCGCGCGTGCCATGCGGGAGTGAGCCGGTCCGCCGTCCCGACCAGGACCATCGCGGGAACGGTGAGCCGGGGAACGTCCGGCGAGAGGTCCAGGTCGCGCAGCAACCGGGCGCAGCTGTGATGGGTGACCGGTGGGCAGGACCTGATGATGTCCGTGCAGAACATCGCCTGTGCGGCGGTCGCCGACGGAGACAGGGTGATGTGCCGGACGGCGGTGCGCGCGAGCGCCGGGGGGAGGCTGCGCAGCAGCCGGGCGTCCGCCAGACCGCCCCGCGTCAGGAACTGGACGACGCGCAGCACGTGATCGGGCACCAGCCCGGAGAGCTGGCCGGGCAGGTTCACCAGGTCGAGCCGGCCGACGAGCTCGTCGACGCCGGTGCTGGCGAGCAGGACCGCCGCGACCGATCGCCGCAACACCGTGGGGTAGCGCCCGGCCATCGCGACGAGAGACATCGCCCCCATGCTGTGACCCACGACCACCGCGCGCCGGGCCCGCGTCGTCGCCCGGAGCACCGCGGCCAAGTCGGCGGCGAGAGCGTCCGGCGTGATCCCGGCCGGGCCCGGCGGCTCGCTGAGCCCATGGCCGCGCTGGTCGTAGCACACCACCCGCAACTCCGCCCGCAGCCGGTGGACGACGGGAGCCCAGAGGTCCGACCGGCACGTCCAGCCATGCGCGAGCAGCACCTGCGGGGCCCGCTCGGGCCCATGCATCTGCACCGCGATCCTGGTACCGTCGGCCGAAACGACCTCCAACCGCCGCCGCGGCGGCGGCGGCGTCAGCTCCTCGGGCAACCGTGGCGCCATCACCCCTCCGTCCCAGGACCACCGGGGCAGCGGCGCAGGTGGAGCGGATGCAGCCGGCCATAGTCCCGGCCCGCGATGACACAGGCCTGATCCAGAATACGTCTCGACCGCCGTTGTCACAATATCCGCCCGAACAAACGACGTGCCTCCGCCGTCATCGCGGGCCGGCCGCGCCGCTCCGCGATCTCGCTGTCGGGTCGGAAGGTGGTCACCTCGACTGGCGTCCTGGTCAAGTTCCCCCAGACTGGATCAGGGCGCGTGGCGAGCGAGCTCCCCACACGCCAGCGCCCGGGCGCGCCGGCCACGACCTCGTCCCGGGCGGCCGAAGCGCAGAGGAGAGGAACCGATGACAACCGTCGTCGTCCTGGTCGTGATCCTCGTGCTCGTCCTGCTGGCCGTCGGCTGGTGGGCGATGCAGTACCGCCGCACGCACATGCTGCGACAGCGATTCGGGGACGAGTACGACCGCACCCTGGAACGCACCGGGAGCAAACGGGAGACGGAGCAGTCGCTGAGCGAACTCGCCCATCGGCGTGAGCAGCTCGACATCAGGCCGCTGACGCAGCAGCAGCGGGAGAGCTGGATCCAGCAGTGGAGCCAGGTGCAGGCCCGGTTCGTGGACGCCCCGGCCGACGCCGTGACGACGGCGCGCGAGCTGCTGCCCGCCCTGATGCGCGACCGTGGCTACCCCACCGAAAACTTCGATCAACGAGCCGCGTTGCTGGCCACGGACCACCCCGTGGTGGTCCGTGAGTACCGGGCGGCCGAGCACGCCTACCAGCAGCACGTCGAGGGCGGCGGGTCGAGCACCGAGGCGCTGCGCCAGTCCCTGGTGCACTACCGCGCCCTGTTCGACGCCCTGGTCGATCCCCAGGGCACCGACCCCCAGGACAGCACGAACCCCGCTCCGCGCGGCCGTCACGCCGCCGACGACCCGGTCGACTCGCGGCTCGGCCACGCCTCGAGGGGAGTCACCCGATGAGCACCGAACCCTTGGGCGGGCATGGCCGCGCCGAGGAACAGACCGGTCCCCCGCTGCCCGAGGCCGCACCCCGACCGGCACCGCCGGGCCGACCCCCCCAGCGGGGCGCCCCGCCGCCGTCGCGCGAGACCCCTCGACCGCCGGCGGACTCGTCAGCAGGTTCACCTCCCTCCGTCGCCGCTGGCGAGCCGGGACAGTGGGCGCAGCTGTCCGCGCAGTTCGTCGATGATCCGCCGGCTGCGGTCAAGGCCGCGGCGGTCCTCGTGGAGGAGGCCGTCCAGCGGGTGTTGCGGCACCCGGACGGCGACACCGACACCGAGGTGCTGCGCGCGGCGTTCGTCCGTTACCGCGACCTGTACCGCACCCTCTCCGGCGGTCGCCAGTCGGGCTGACGCGCTACGGCGCGCCTGCCCGCCGCTGGCGCCACGACAGGATCCGCCAGAGCACCGCCGCCAGCGACAGCGTGCCGGCTTCGCCGGGGTCTCCTCGGGGGGCCCGGGGCCGGACCAGGACCCACCACGCGGGAGGCTTCTGTTGCGATCATGTGACGGGTGGCAGGTCGACTCGTACGGCGGCCCCGCGGGTCGATACCGTCTGTCCCGTGTCCAAGGTGCTGAGCAGCCTGCCCGTCGGGGAGCGTGTCGGGATCGCCTTCTCCGGCGGCCTGGACACATCGGTCGCGGTGTCGTGGATGCGCCACCACGGCGCGATCCCGTGCACCTACAGTGCCGACCTCGGCCAGTACGACGAGTCCGAGATCGGCAAGCTCCCCGGTCGCGCCAAGCAGTACGGTGCGGACGTCGCCCGGCTGGTCGACTGCCGCCGCGACCTCGTCGAAGAGGGCCTGGCAGCATTGATGTGCGGCGCCTTCCACGTGCGCAGCGCCGGGCGGGCCTACTTCAACACCACCCCGCTCGGTCGCGCCGTGACCGGCACCATGTTGGTGCGCGCGATGCTGGAGGACGGCGTCTCCATCTGGGGTGACGGCTCGACCTTCAAGGGCAACGACATCGAGCGGTTCTACCGGTACGGCCTGCTCGCCAACCCCCAGCTGCGGATCTACAAGCCCTGGTTGGACGCTCGCTTCGTCGAGGAGCTGGGTGGCCGGGCCGAGATGTCCCAGTGGCTGGTGGACCACCAGCTCCCTTATCGGGACAGCGCCGAGAAGGCGTACTCGACCGACGCGAACATCTGGGGCGCCACCCACGAGGCCAAGACGTTGGAGCACCTCGACGTCGCGCTCGAGACGGTCGACCCGATCATGGGGGTGCGGTTCTGGGACCCGACGGTCACGATCGACACCGAGGACGTCTCGCTCCGGTTCGCGGCCGGCCGCCCGGTCGAGATCAACGGGGAGCGGTTCCCCGACCCGGTCGCGATGGTGACCCGAGCCAACGAGATCGGCGGGCGGCACGGGCTCGGGATGTCCGACCAGATCGAGAACCGGATCATCGAGGCGAAGAGCCGGGGGATCTACGAGGCGCCCGGCATGGCCCTGCTGTGGATCGGCTACGAGCGGCTGCTGAACGCGATCCACAATGAGGACACGATCGCGACCTACCACGCGGAGGGCCGCCGGCTGGGCCGGTTGCTGTACGAGGGCCGCTGGCTGGACCCACAGTCGCTGATGTTGCGGGAGAGCCTGACCCGCTGGGTCGGCAGCACGATCACCGGGGAGGTGGTGGTCCGCCTGCGCCGCGGCGAGGACTACACGATCGTGCGGACGGCGGGCCCGCACCTGAGCTACCACCCCGACCGGCTGTCGATGGAGCGGGTGGAGGGCGCCGCGTTCGGCCCGACCGACCGGATCGGCCAGCTGACGATGCGTAACCTCGACATCGCGGACACCCGCGCGAAGCTGGAGCTGTACGCGGTCCAGGGCCAACTGACCGGGCAGGCCCAGTTCGTCGGCGAGCTCGAGCCGGGCCGGTCCCAGCCGATCGCCGACCTCGGTCAGCCCGCCGTCGACGACGTCACCCTCGACCGTGCCGCTTTTGAGGCCGGCACGGACTGACCGCACGGACCGACCCAGCTCCTGCCGGGCCCATCACCAGGCCCGGACTGCCACAACATTCCGGTGCGTTACGAGCTGTGCACAAAGCGATGTACTGCTACGCACATGGCAGCTCCGTGTCTACAGTGGGCTAGGCCAAGAGACGGGCGGGCGCATGAGCGTGGGCGCGAGGTCGCGGTCGGTGCTTGTGGTCGCGCCGATCATGGCTGCATTGTTCGCGCTGGCCGTCGCGGGACTGGTGAAACCTCGGCTGATCGACCCCGGCCTACAGACCTCCGCGCTGCTGATCACCACCAGCATCGCGGGCGCCGCGGCCACCGCACTGCTCGTCGCCACGACCCTGCGCACCGCACCGACCCCCTGCCCGGCCTGGGCCGGGGCAGCTGTCGCCGTGCCGTTGCTCACCGCCTCGGTCTACGGCGTCCTGCTGCACTGGCCCGAAGTGATCACTTGGGGCGGCCTGCGCGCCGGGTCGCTGCTGGCGCTGACGATCGGCATGGTGCTCGGCCGGCGGGACCGGCGCTCCCCCCGCGAGTGGGCGATGCTGCTGCTGGACGGCTGGCTCGTCGCGGCCTCGGTGTTCATGATCTGCTGGGTCGTGCTCGGCCTGACCGGCTCGGCGCTGGACGAGTCTCCGCAAGCCCTTCACGTGGCCCTGTACTGGGTGCCCGCCGACCTGCTGTCCGCCAGCATCATCGCCGGCCTGGCGATGCGTGCCTCGGACGAGCGGCGCACGCCGGTCCTCCTCCTCGTCCTGGCCTCGCTCCTCCTCATCGTCGCGGACACCACCTGGGCACTGACCGGCGTCCCGCAGTTCGGCGTGATCGAATGGGTGATCATGATGGCGGCCCTCGGGGGTGCCACCCTGGTCAGCCCGCCGGACCTGTGGGCCGGGGCCGGCCCGTCGGAGGCGTACCCTCCACTGCTCCGGCTACCGCAGTGGGCCGTGGTACCCGGGCTGATCGCGGCCGTCATCGACCACACCGTCCCCCTCATCGTGGCCATCGCGATCAGCGTGATCCTCGGCCTGACCGCCGAGCTGGCGATGACCGGCCGGCAGAACCACCAGCTGTGGCACACCCTGCGCCGGCAGGCGGAGCGCCTCGACCGGTTGCTCGCCGAGAGCCGGGACGCCCTGGTGCACGTCGACGCCGCCGGAACGGTCCGGTTCGCCAGCGAGGCGATCTCGAGCATCCTGGGGTACCCACCCCACGAGATCATCGGTCGAAGCGGGGTCGCCCTGGTGCATCCCGACGACCGGTCCCGGCTGCTGGCCGACATCCGTGGGATCGACGTCGACGAGTCCGCCGGGCCCGGTGACCGCGTCAGTGGCCGCTTCCTGCACGCGGACGGCGGCTGGCGCACGATGGAGGCGACCGTGAGCCGGCGCTCCAGCGGAGAGCCCGGCTACATCCTGTCCGCCCGGGACATCACCGAGCGGGTCACCCTCGAGGCCGAGTTGCGCCGGCTGGCGGACAGCGACGCGCTCACCGCGCTCTCCAACCGGCCGGCATTCCTCGCGTTGCTCGAGGAACGGTTGCGAGCCGGCCACGCCGCCGTCCTGTTCGTGGATCTCGACGGCTTCAAGGCCGTCAACGACATGGACGGCCACGCCGCCGGCGACCGGCTGCTGCGCGAGGTCGCCGAGACACTCCGTCGGGAGCTGCGCGGCCGGGACGTCGCCGCGCGGCTGGGCGGCGACGAGTTCGCCATCCTGCTCGGCACCGACCAACTGGGCGAGGTGCGCGCGGTCGCCGAGCGACTCGTGCAGCGGCTCCGGAGGATGCCTTCGGACCCGGCGCGGCGGACCGCCGCCAGCATCGGCGTCGCGATCGGCCACCAGGTCAGCGCCGAGGCGCTCCTCGGCGACGCCGACCTGGCGATGTACGAGGCCAAGGCCCGCGGCGGTCGCCGTCACGTGATGTTCGAGCCCTGGATGCGGGAGCGGGTCACCGAGCGGGCCCGGATGACCGCGGCCTTGGAACAGTCCTGCCGCGGCGAGGGCCTGCTGCTCGACGTCCAGCCCATCGTGTCGATGGCCGACGGCGCCTGGGTCGGGTTCGAGGCCCTGGCGCGCTGGCAGGACGGGCCGCACCGGCGCCAGCCGCAGGAGTTCTTGCCGGTCGCCGAGGAGAGCGGGCTGATCGACCCGCTCGGCCGCTGGGTGCTGCACCGAGCGGTGACCTGGCTGGCCCTGTGGCCCGACCGCCGGGCCGGCGTCTCGGTGAACGTGGCGGGATCGCAGCTGGCGACCGTCGGTTTCGGAGACTGGATCCACCAGCAACTCGCCGGGCACGGGGTGTCCCCTGCCCGACTCACCCTGGAGATCAGTGAGCGGACCGCGCTCGGCGACCTGCAGCGGGCCACCGCCGTCCTGCAGCCGCTGCGCGCGCTCGGCGTCCGGATCGCCCTGGACGACTTCGGCACGGGCTTCTCCTCGCTGGGGCACCTCGCCGAAGTTCCGGTCGACGAGCTGAAGATCGACAAACGGTTCGTCACCGGCCTGGGCCGGCGGACCCAGGACGACGCGCTCGTCCGGGCCGTGTGCCGGCTCGCCGGCGACCTCGGTCTGCGGGTCGTCGCGGAGGGGGTGGAGACGGCCGCCCAGGTGCACATCCTGCTCGAGCACGGGTGCCTGCTCGGCCAGGGCTACCGCTTCCAGGAACCGACCTCGATCACCGAGATGCGGATGCCCACCACCACCCTGCGGCCGAACGTGCCGGTGGCTCCACGCGGGCCCGGTTGGCCTCCGGACGGCCGCACCGTCGCATCCTGATCCCGCAGGCGGTGCGGTGCGTGACGATCTGCACACATACCCGCGCGTCCGTCCGGTCCCGGCCGTTATCGTGGCCGCGCACGGACGGCGGGATCGGGAACGAGGGGGACTGACGTGTACGCGCTGGGCGTCGACCTGGGCACCACCTTCACCGCGGCAGCCGTCTGGCGGGACGGTCGCGCGGAGATCTGCGCCCTGGGCACCCGCGCTGCCGTGATCCCGTCGGTGGTCCTGCCCCGGACCGACGGTTCGTTCCTGACCGGGGAGGCGGCCGCACGCCGGGCGGCGATCGAGCCGGACCGGGTGGCGCGCGAGTTCAAGCGGCGGATCGGCGACTCCACGCCGTTGCTGCTGGGCGGCTCCCCGTACTCGGCCGAGGCCCTCACCGCACGGCTGCTGGCGTCCGTGATCACGCTCGTGTCGGCACGCGAAGGGGGTACGCCCGCGTCGGTCTGCGTATGCCACCCGGCGAACTGGGGCCCGTACAAGACCGACCTGCTGCGCCAGGCCGTCCGGCTCGCCGACGTCCGCGTACCCGTCATCTACACCACAGAGCCGGAGGCGGCGGCGGTCAGCTACGCCCGGCAGGAGCGGCTGTCGCCGGGCGACACGGTTGCGGTCTACGACCTGGGTGGGGGGACCTTCGACGCCGCGGTGCTGCGCCGCACCGGGGGCGGGTTCGAGATCCTGGGCCAGCCGGAGGGGATCGAACGGCTCGGCGGGGTGGACGTCGACGCCGCGGTGTTCCACCACGTCGCCCGCTCGGTCGGGACCGCGTTGACCGATCTCGACGAGGACGATCCGGCCGCGATGGCCGCGGTCGCCCGGCTGCGGGCCGAGTGCACCGAGGCCAAGGAGGCGCTGTCCTCCGACACCGATGTCACCATTCCGGTGCTGCTGCCCACCACCTCCACCGAGGTCCGGCTCACCCGGGCCGAGCTGGAGGACATGGTCCGCCCGGCGCTGTACGACTCGATCGAGTCGCTGAAACGTGCGATCCGCTCCGCCGGGGTCGACCCGGCCGGCCTGAGCGCCGTCCTGCTGGTCGGCGGGTCCTCCCGGATGCCCCTGGTCGCCCAGCTCGTCGGCGCCGAACTGGGCCGCCCGATCGCCGTCGACACCCACCCCAAGCACGCCGTCGCCCTCGGTGCCGCCTGGCTCGCCTCCGGCACCGCACTGCCGATCGAGCCCGGCCCGGCGCCGGCCACCCGCGCCGTGCGGACCGCGCCGGAGGCGGCGCCCCGACCCAGGACCGCCGTGCCCCCGGCCCAGCTGGGCCGACCCGTGCAGCAGCCTCTGCAACAGCAGGTTCAGCGGCTGCGGCAGGCTCGCCAGGCGCCCCTGGTGCCGCGGCCGGTGTACGGTCGCGGCACCACCTCGCCCGCCCTGCGGGCGAGCCCGCCCGCCGACCACACCCAGTTCGCACCGCCGGCGAGCCCGCCGGCGGGGTACCCGCAGCCGCCGCCGGCGAGCCCGCCCGCCGGGTACCCGCAGCGGTCGGCACCGCGCTCGGTGTCGCCGGAGTCCGGGCCGCTGCCCTTCGAGCCGTCACCGCAGCGCTTCTCGGACGTGACCCTGTCCCCGCCGCTGCGCTACGCGGCGCCGCCGCGTCGGTCCGCCCGCCCGTTCGTCATCGGCGCCGCCGCGGCGCTGGGTGCGCTGGTCGCGGTGGTGGTCGTGTGGGCCGCGCTGAACCCCGCAGCGGCCAGGCAGTACGTGCCGTTCGGGTCGTCGGCTGCGTCGTCCGGGGCCGGCGTGGGGGTCGACGGCGGGGCCGGGGCGCCGTCCGGGGCCGGCGTGGGGGTCGACGGCGGGGCCGCCGAGGCCGGCGAGGCCGGCCCCACCCCGGCCAGGCCGGCCCCCGGGAACGCGTCGGGGGCCAGGACCGGAATGCTGCTGGTGAGCGTCCGGATCTCCGGGCGGGGATGGGTGCGCAGCGAGGACGGGCGGATCAACTGCCCGGGCAGCTGCCAGGTCACGATCCCGGCGAACGGCCAGCTCCTCCTGGTGGCGTCCGGCCAGGGCTTCCTCGGGTGGTCGCAATGCTCCCAGCGGAACAGCGTGCGGTGCACCGTGGGTAACGCCAGAGGAACGGCCAGTCCGTTGGCGCGCTTCGCGACCGGGTCGGCGGGCGGCACGGGGGCGGCGGCCTCTCCGGCGGACGGCAAGCTGCCGGCCACCGCCGTGCCGAGCATCAGCGAGGCCCCGGAGTCGCCGACCCCCGCGATGACCCCGAGCGCGAGCGTCACCCCGGCGCCCACCTCGACCGCGGCCCCCGTGACGACAACGCCGGTCACCGACTCGTCGACCGCGGCCACGCCGTCCCCGACGTAGTCCTCGGCGTGTGGTCGCAGCCTCAGCCGCAGGGGTTGGCGTAGCGGACGCCGGGCACGGACCGGGCCCACTCCTGTGGGTCGACGGTACCGGCGGACCGGCAGATCCGCGCCGCAGCCGCGTCGGGATCCAGGTCCCACTGCCAGACCGAGGGGTTCGCGCCTCCCGCCGCGAGGTGGCGGCCGGAGCGGTCGAAGGCGACGGTTGCGAGCGGGTCCGGTCCGGCGGCGGTGAGCGTGGCGCTCAGCCGGGGAGCCGAGCGGTCCGACACGTCCCAGAGCCGGACCGTGCCGTCTCCGGACGCCGCCGCGACGACGCGGCCCGCGGGGTCGAACGCCACACCGTGGACGTCGTCCCCGCTGGCCAGGGGTTGGCCGAGCCAGGCCGGTCGGCGTGGGTCCGACAGGTCGAGCAGGCGGACGGCGCCGTCCGACCCGACGGCGAGGGTGTCGTCGTCCGGGGCGTACGCGATGGAGAACAGCTGGGCCGTCGAACCGTCCGGACCGCCGGCGGCCGGCGCGGACGACAGCCGGGTCGGGTGGTCGGGGCGCGTGACGTCCCACAGGGTGACCCGAGCCGGCCCCGCGCTGCCGACGGCGAGCCGGTGCCCGTCCGGGGCGAAGGCCAGCCCGACGACGCCGTCGTCGACCCGGAACGGGGTGCCCAGGCTGCGCGGCGAGCCGGGTGCCGAGACGTCCGTGAGCTGGACGGACCCGTCATCCGTCGCGGTCGCCAGCAGCGCACCGTCGGGGCTCAGGGCGATGGCCAGCACGGTGCCGGACTGGGTGCGCGGCAGCGTCGCGAGCTGCCGGACGGCGGTGCCGTTGGCGGCCGTGGGGGGCTCGGCGAGCCGGACCGAGCCGTCCGTGCCACTCACGGCGACGAGCGCACCGGATCGGGCGACGGCCATCGCCCCGTTCAGCCCGGACTGCTGGGCGCCGGTGTCCGGGGGGCTGTCGGAAGCGCCGATCGGGCGCGCCCGGTAGCCCTGCGACATGTCGAACACCCGGAGCCCGTCCCGGCTGGACGCCGCCACCAGTCGGTTGCCGTCCAGGTATCCGAGCGTCGCCAGGTGACCGACGGCGACGGCGGCCGTCGGAACCGGCGAGGGCCAGAGCCGCACCACGCCGTCCCCGGCGGCGCTGACCAGGGTGTGTCCGCCCGGCAGGAAGACCGCGCCCGTGACGGCCGTGGGGTGGGGCAGGTCCGCGACCCGCACCCGGGAGCTGGTCTCGTAGACGCGTAGGTGCCGGTCCGCCGCGGCGACGGCGAGCAGGCCGCCGTCCGCGCTGAACGCGGCGGCGGTGACGCCGGCCGAGGCGTCGTCCAGGTGCGCGGGGGCGGCCGCCGGAGTGGCGAGCTGCCACAGGTACAGCCGCTGGTCCCGGGCACCCGCCACCAGGCGCCGGCCATCGGGGCTGAACGCCACCGACGTCACCGGCGCGGTCGGCCCGGTGAGCAGGACCGTCGCCACCGGGTGGGCCCGGTCGGCGATCGTCCAGAGCTGCACGCGGCCGTTGGTGCCGCCGGCGGCCAGGCCCCGGTTGTCGGCGCTGAAGGCCACCGCCTGCACCAGGGCTCCGACCGGTGCTGCCAACGGGGACCCGATCGGGGTGATCCGGGTGCCGGCGATGTCGTGGAGTACCACGTGCCCGTCCGAGGTCGTGGCGGCCAGCGTGTGCCCGTCGGGGCTCACCGCGAGCCCCACCACCGCGCCGCGGCCGAGGGTGACGTCGGGCATCGGCATCGGCCGTCCCGGTCCGAGGTCCCACAGGTGCAGGACGCCGGAGGCACCCGCGGCGACCACCAGACCTCCGCCGCGGCCCACCGCGACGGAGTAGAGCGGTTTCGCGTCCGCGGCCGGGACCAGGCCGACCTCGGTGGCGCGCGGGTCGCCGTCGCGGGCCAGGCGCCACACCCGCAGTCCACCTCGGTTCCCCACGGCGGCCAGGGTGCCGCCGTCCCCGCTCGCGGCGACGGCGGCCGGACCACCCGGCCCCGGCAACGGCGACGCGATCGGGCCGGTGGCGCTGTCGAGCAGGGCGGCCCTGGCCTCGGCGGTCTGCGCCGTCCGCCAGGCCTGGACGGCGATCCGCCCGGCGAGCCAGGGATCGGCCTGCCGCACCCGGACCGAGGTCTCCGCGAGCTGCCGGGACACCGCCTCGTTCTGGTCGCTCGAGGCCACCCAGGCCTGCCGGTACTCCACCGCGGCGGCGCCGGCGGCGGCCAGGCCCAGGACGGTGACCAGGGCCAGCAGGACCTGCAGCCGCCGGACGCGCCGCCCGGCGCGGGCGTCCTGGCGGTGCTGCGCGGCGACGCTGGCGGCGAGGAACTGCCGTTCACCGACCGTGAGGACGGCGGCGTGCTCGGGATCGGCTGCCCACTCCCGGGCGCTGATCAGCCTCGACCCGCGGTGGAGCAGCGCCGGGTCCTGGCCGTCGCGGTGCCAGGTGGCGGCCGCGTCCGCGATCCGGCGCCGGGTGACCAGTCCGGCACGGTCGCCGTCCAGCCAGGCCCCCAGCCGGGGCCAGGCGGCGAGCACGGCCTCATGGGCGATCCGGACGGAGCGTTCCGTCGTGGTGAGCAGCCGGGCCGCGACGAAGCGCTCCAGCACCTCGGTGATCGCATCGCCCTGCGCGGTGTCCAGGCCCAGCTCCGCCGCGGTCGCGCGGCGGAGGGTGTCGCAGGCGTCGTCGCCGATCGCGACCAGCCGCAGGAACAGGGTGCGGGCCAGCTCGCGTTGCACCGGGGTGAGGTCGTCGTAGACGGCGTCGGCGGCCGCGGCGACCGCACCGGAGATCCCGCGGGCACCCACGTAGTCCTCGACGGTCAGCTTGCTGAGCCGGCTGCGCCGCCACGCCTGGAGCAGGGCGAAGGACATCAGCGGAAGGGCCCCGGCGTCGTGGGTGGGTCGGGTTCCGGCACCGGGCTGATCCGGCGGTCCGGCCGGGGCCAGGTCGTGCAGGACCAGCTCGACCAGCCCGGGCTCCAGCTGCAGTCCTGCCGCGCGGGCCGGCTCGGTCACCGCGCGACGCAGGTCGTCCGCGGACATCGGGCCGACCACCACCTGGCGGTCCTGGAGTGCCTGGGACAGTCCGTCGTAGCGCAGCGCGGCCCCGTAGGAGTCGGCCCGGAGCGCGATGACAACGGTCAGCGTGGGCCCGCTGCCGGGACGCGAGCCGAGGTCCGGGTGCCCGGGCGCGGTGAGCCGGCGGACGAACTCCCGGCGCGCGGTGTCGTGGGGGCAGAGCGTGAACAGCTCTTCGAACTGGTCCACCAGCAGCGCCACCCGGGAACCGGGTGGGAGCCGACGGCCGCGTACCTCGTCGAGGGCCTCGTCCAGGGCCGCGAGCGGGTCGCTGCCGGGGGTCAGGGTGACGACGCTCCAGTTGCTCGACACCAGCCGGGCGGCGAGCCCGGCCTGCAGCGCCGACGACTTGCCCGACCCGGACGGGCCGACGAGGACGGTCGGCCCGGACGGCGGCGTCGCGCCGACCTGACCGCTGGTCACCAGTGCCACCAGGCGCGCGACCAGCCGTTCGCGACCGAAGAAGGACCCGGCGTCCTGGATGCGGTAGCTCTCCAACCCGCGGTAGGGCTCCCGCGCCTGGACCGGCCGCGGCGACGGCAGCCGGCGGACGCGGCCGAGCGCCTCGACCCACCCCGACTGCGCCGAGCCCGGCGGGACGTTGCACGCCGTCAGGATCTTCTCCACCGCCGGGACCGCCGTCGGTGCCGGCAGCTGGCGACCGGAGAACCAGCCCTCGAGCGTGCTCGTCGTCACGCCGGTGCTCCGCGCAAGGTCACGGACGGCGACTCCTGCCTGGTCGCGGAGCGCCGACAGCGCCGCGGCGAACTCCGCCGGCGTCGAGATCGCGTGCGGGTCAGGGCGCCGGAGCAGCTCGATCCCCGGGGTTCCGGAGTCTCGGGCCGTCTCGGTCGCGGGCGACCGGTGGGTGGTGCCCCCGGCAGGCATGGTCCGCTCGGCCAAGGCGATATCCCCTCGCGAGGTGGAGTGCCGCAGATCTCGAGTTCAGCGGCGCCGCCTGATGCTAATCCGGGGGGTGTGACGTTGTCCCGGTAACGGGGGGATACCCCATCACATGGCGTCAATCGGGATTACTGTCCGCACATGCATTGGCCGGGCGACCGGGCCACCACGGTATCCCGCCCACCGCCTCGCTGTGATCATTCCCGTGAGGAGTGATCTGATCATGCAGCGTACCGACCGGTGGCGGCCGTGCATGATCACCGCTGGAGTGCATGATCACGACGGGGGGACGGAGGCTGGCTGTCCAGCCAGTCCAGGAGGATGGTGGTCACCCGGTCCGGGGCCTCCTCGGGAAGGAAGTGGCCGGCCGGGCCGATCACCTCGTACCGGGCGGCGCCGAGAACCCAGCGGCGGGACGCCGCCGCCGACTCCGGCAAGATCCACGGGTCCCGGCCGCCCTGGATCTGCAGCACCGGCACTCTGATCGGTTCGCGGACGGCGGCCGCGAACCGGCGGCCGTCCCGGCGGGTCAGCGAGCGCACCGCCCAGCGGTAGTACTCCATGCAGGTGTGAGCGACGAACGGCAGCTGCATCGCCCGCTCGTACCGGCGCAGCGCCTCCTCGTCGACGCGCCCGTCGGCGCTCCAGGACCGCAGCACCCGGGCGACGCCGTCCCGGTCCCCGAGGAAGCGCTCGGGGGTGATCGGCAGCTGGAACTGGGCCAGCCGCCCGGCGGCGCGCAGCTGCTCCCAGCTCGGCCGCCGCATCGCCAGCGGGTGGGCCATCCCGAGGACGGCCACCGCCCCGGTCGCCCGGGGCTGCAGTCCCGGCATGGACCAGGCGATCCAGCCGCCCCAGTCGTGACCCACGATCACCGCGCGGGCGTGGCCGAGGCTGCGGACGACGCCGGCGACGTCCGCGGCGAGGGTCGGGGTGTCGTAACCGCGCGGCGGCTTGTCCGAGGCGCCGTAGCCGCGCAGGTCCATCGCGACCGCGTGGTACCCGGCCGCGGCCAGGCGGGGGAGTTGGTGCCGCCACGCCCACCAGAACTGCGGGAACCCGTGCAGCAGCAGCACGAGCGGGCCGTCGCCCAGCTCGGCCACGTGGAACCGGCCGCCGTTGGCGGCGACGAACCGGTGACGCCAGGGCCCTTCGACGAGGATCTCGGCGACGTCGGTCGTCACCGCTGGGCGGTGCCGTGCACGTGGTTCTCGCGGGAGGCGCCGGCGGTGTGGTTGCCGGGCTTGACGGCGGCGATCGTCAGGCGGGTGGACTCGATGGCGCGGGTGGGCGGGCCCACCCGGGTGATCCGCGACCTGCCGATCAGGCCGAGGACGCCGGCGATCAGCAGGAAGGCCAGGGCCACCAGCAGGAACGCCAGCCACGGGGACAGTCCGGCCTCGGTCAGGCCGTAGGCGGCCGCGATCGTGAGCAGGATGGACGCCAGGAACGCCAGGTAACCCGCGACGCCGAACATTCCGCCGGCGAAGGCGCCGTTCTTCGCGCTGATCGCCAGTTCGGCCCTCGCCAGCGCGATCTCGGCCCGGACGATCTCGGACACCTGCTCCGAGGCCTGGGCGACCAGCTGGCCGATCGTCCGTTCCTCCGCCGGCTGCACAGCCCGCTGCTCGGCCCGTTGCTCCGCCATGGCACGCACCCCTATCGCTGCCGTCCTGCGGGCGAGCCTACGGCGTGATCGCCGGAATGCGAGCGCCGAGGGCCCCGGCGTCCAGATCGTGCTCCAGGCCCGACGCTGCCCCGCGGGCGTGGACGCGCTCAGTCGGCGTCTTCGGCGGGTTTGGCCAGACCCTGGGCGATCAGCTCCATCACGGTCGAGTCCGCCAGCGTCGTCTGGTCACCGACCTGGCGGTTCTCGGCGACGTCCCGGAGCAGACGCCGCATGATCTTCCCGGACCGGGTCTTCGGCAGCTCGGGGACGACCATGATCTGCCGCGGCTTGGCGATCGGGCCGATCTGGCCCGCCACGTGGTTCCGCAGCTCCCGGATGATCTCCTGACCGGCGGCCGTGGCGGCGTCCACGTTCCCGCGCAGGATGACGAAGGCGACCGGGGCCTGACCGGTGGTGGCGTCCGACGCGCCGACGACGGCTGCCTCGGCCACCTTCGGGTGCGACACCAGCGCGGACTCGATCTCGGTGGTGGACAACCGGTGCCCGGACACGTTCATCACGTCGTCCACCCGGCCGAGCAGCCAGATGTCGCCGTCCTCGTCCTTCTTCGACCCGTCGCCGGCGAAGTACAGCCCTTCCCACCGGGACCAGTAGGTGTCCTTGTACCGTTCCGGGTCGCCCCAGATGCCCCGGAGCATCGCCGGCCACGGCTCGGTCAGCACCAGGTACCCGCCACCGCCGTTGGGGACCGGTCGCGCCTTGTCGTCCACGACCTCGGCGGAGATCCCGGGCAGCGGCCGCTGGGCGGACCCCGGCTTGGTCGCCGTCACCCCGGGGAGCGGTGAGATCATGATGCCCCCGGTCTCGGTCTGCCACCAGGTGTCGACGACCGGCGTCCGGTCGCCACCGATGACCCGGCGGTACCAGATCCAGGCCTCGGGGTTGATCGGTTCACCCACGCTGCCGAGGACGCGCAGCGACGACAGATCATGCTGGCCGGGGAACTCCTCGCCCCACTTCATGAAGGTCCGGATCGCCGTCGGGGCGGTGTAGAGGATGGTCACCCCGTATTTTGCGATGATCTCCCACCAGCGCCCGCGGTGCGGGGTGTCCGGCGTCCCCTCGTAGAGCACCTCGGTGGCGCCGTTGGCGAGCGGCCCGTACACGGTGTAGCTGTGCCCGGTGACCCAGCCGACGTCTGCCGTGCACCAGTAGACGTCGGTCTCCGGGTGGAGGTCGAACACGGTGAGGTGGGTGTACGCCACCTGGGTGAGGTAGCCGCCGGTGGTGTGCAGGATGCCCTTCGGCCTGCCGGTGGTGCCGGAGGTGTAGAGGATGAACAGCGGGTGCTCGGAGTCCATCGGCTCGGGGGTGTGCTCGCTGGGTGCGGCATCGACCACGTCGTGCCACCAGACGTCCATCGCGTCGTCCCAGGCGATGTCCTGGCCGGTCCGGCGGACCACGACGACCTTGCGCACGGACGGCGACGCCGCCACCGCCTCGTCGACCGCCGGCTTGAGCGCGGACGGCGCGCCTCGCCGGTACCCGCCGTCCGCCGTGATCACCAGCTTGGCCTGGGCGTCCTCGATCCGGTTGCGCAGCGCCTCCGCCGAGAAACCGCCGAAGACGACCGAGTGCGGGGCGCCGATCCGGGCGCAGGCCAGCATGGCGATCACGGTTTCCGGGATCATCGGTAGGTAGATCGCGACCCGGTCACCCTTGGTCACACCGAGGGCGAGCAGCGCGTTCGCCGCCTGGCACACCTCGCGGTGCAGGTCGGCGTAGGTGATCGTGCGGGTGTCCCCCGGCTCACCCTCGAAGTGGATGGCGACGCGGTCGCCGTGCCCGGCCTCCACGTGCCGGTCGACACAGTTGTAGGCCACGTTCAGACTGCCGCCGACGAACCACTTCGCGAACGGAGCGTCACTCCAGTCGAGGGCCTGCGTCCACGGTGCGGCCCAGTCGACCCGTCGGGCCTGCTCCTCCCAGAACGCCAGTCGGTCCTTGGCGGCCTGTTCGTACAGGTCGGCCGTCGCCACGGCGTTCGCGGCGAACTCCTCGGACGGCGGGAACCGCCGGCCCTCGTGCGACAGGTTCTCCAAGGCTTCCTTCGACATGCGTCCCTCCGCGGTCGCCGGCAGTGTCGGGCGTCTGAGGTGACCCTAGTCACGCGGCTGCCCACGGCGACAGCAGGCGCCGTGACGACGACCGTCGAGTGGGCCGTGAGCTGCGACGGACGGCCGGACAGTTCGCAACGCTGCGTAGTCAATAATTGCGTTCCGTTACTAGCGTGCCGCCCGGCGGTGATGCTGGGTATCCAGGGCTGGTCAATGAGGTGTCACCGGCCGTAACGTAGCGTTGCGGTCCTGGACAGGAGCACTCTCCGGGGGCGATGGACGGGAAGGAACGGCCGCCGGGGCGGCCGGTTCCTTTCGCCGGACCCCGCGGGTCGCCGGGGATCCTGGTCGCCGGGGGATCCACGGGGAGAGTGGGTCAGGGTCGACCGGTGGGCTCGCGGTCGGTGTCCAGCGTGAGCGCCGGCTCCGGCGGCGCACCGACCTCCCGGAGCAGCCACTCGACCGCCTCCCGTGCGGACCACCCGTCGGGATGGCCGCCGTGCAGCCAGTGCTCGGCGTCCAGACGGCGCGCGCCGGTGAGGTCCGCGCCGAGGGTGACCAGCGGTGGCTCCAGATACCCGTCCCGGCGTTGCTGACCGAGCCCGATGTCGGCGAGGAGGGCGTTGCACAGGCACTTCGCGCCGTCCGCGGCCTCGGCGGTACCGCCCTTGCGGAGGTACATGTCCAGCGGCTCGGCGGGGCAGCGGTAGCCGATCCGGCCGTTCGGCCGGACGTACGCCTGCCGGAGGAACCCCAGGTCGCACAGCCGGGAGCGGGCGGCGTAGACGTCGTCGTCGGCGAGCGTCCCGGCGACGGCCGCCACCTTGAAGGGGAACCCGGTCGGGGATGCCGACGGATCCGTGCGCACCTCGAGGGTGCCGCCCCGCAGGTCGTGCAGGAGCGCCTCGCGCAGCGGCTCGTCCAGGCCCGACTCCCGGCAGAGCGCGAACAGCGTGCCCACCTGGACGCCGGCCGCCCCAGCTGCCAGCGCGGCCTGCACCCGCTCCGGCTCGCCGTAGCCGCCGGCGAGCCAGAACGGCAGCCCGATCGCGGCCAGCGCCGCCAGGTCGGCCTCGTCGCGCGGCCCGTACACCGGCTGGCCGGTCTCGTCGAGCGTGAGCCGGCCGCGGGGCGGCGCGTTGTGGCCGCCGGCCCGTGGACCCTCCACGACGAACCCGTCGGGCCGGGTGGAGTCCTCCCGGTTGAGGTACTGGGCGAGCACGTGCGAGGAGACGATCGCCAGGAACGCCGGACGCCGCAGTGGCGGCAGGGCGTCGCCGCCGAGATCCGCCGGGGTGAGGGTGGCCGGCAGCGGGGGGTGGCCCGCGACGTCCACGTGCACGGTCCCCGGGCGCTGCCCGGCCAGGTCGTCGAGCAGGCGGGGGATCTCCCGCGGGATGCCGGCGCCCATCAGCACGAAGTCGACGCCGGCGAGCATCGCCCCGTAGGCGGCGGCGGGGGTAGCGCTCTGGATCTTCTCCAGGAAGTTGATCCCGACCAACCCGCTGTGGCCCTCCTTGGCGAGCCAGACCTCGACGAAGTTGCCGACGACGGCCAGCTCCTGCGCCGACCGCGAGGCGTCGATGGCGGGCTTCGGGGTTACCCGGTACGCGGCCCCGCCTCGCCCGTCCGGCAGGAAGTACCGGTCCACCACCCGTTCGGCCACCGGCTGCAGGGGGAAGTCCCGCAGCGCCCGCCGGACGTGCCCACCCGGGTCGCCGTCCTGCAGCGTCCGGGCCAGGACCGCGTCCAGGGCGGTCCCGGAGACGACGCCCAGCTGGCCGGTTCGAGCCACCGCCTGAGCCACCCGCCAGGACGAGACGCCGACGCCCATGCCTCCCTGGATGATCACCGGACGTCGTTGGGTGGAACAGGGCATCATAACCTCAGGCAATCTCTCGATGACGCTGTGTAGGACCGTGCCTCTCGAGCTGTGCATTCCGTCGTTCGAGGTTCTCATCGGGCCCCCGAGTGGCCGCAGGTCGAAGGTCCTGCGGCCTGTCCCGGCCCCGTCACCTGCGCTTAGGCTCGCGGTATGGCATCGGAGGCCTGGCCCGGCCCGACGTCGCGCGCATCCCGCCCCGTGCGCGTCGAGCGGCCCCATGATGTGGAGGGCGTGGTGGACGCGGTCCGCGCGGCGGTCCGCGAGGGGTTGCCCGTCCGACCGATGGGTGCCGGGTCGACGGCCACCGGCCTGACCCTGACCGACGGAGTGGTCCTCGACCTGACCGGTCTGGACCGCGTCCGTTCCGTGGACACGGCCAACGGCCGGGCGGTGGTCGAGGCGGGGATCCGGCTCAGCCGACTCTGGCCGCTGCTGTGGGAGCACGGCCTCGCCGTCGACGGCCCCGGCGGGCAGGACCGGCAGACCCTCGGCGGAGCGATCGCCACCGGCGAGCACGGCTCCGGGTTGCGCTTCGGCGGCCTCGCCTCCCGGGTGCAGGCGCTGGAGATGGTGCTCGCCGACGGCTCCGTCGTCCGATGCTCCCCGGAGCGGCACGCGGACCTCTTCCAGGCCGCCCGGGTGGGGCTCGGTGCGTTCGGCGTGGTCACTGCCGTGACGCTGGTCTGCGATCCTGCCCAGGACGTCGAGCTGGCGGTGCTGCACCTGCCGGGTGACGGCTTCCTCGACCAGGCCGATGACCTGGTCGAGCGCTTCGACCACGTGGAGTTCGGCTGGCGGCCGGACACCGACGAGGTGCTCTGCACGGCCGCCGGCCGCGCGAGCGAGATCGCGCCGGTCGGGCCGCCCGTCCGGGCGACGTCGAACCGGCAGGCCCGCCGGCTCTCCGCGGACGGCGCGGCGACCGCCCGGGCACGCGGCCTGGCCCGGGTGACGGGGCTCGCCGGCCGCGCCTCGGGGTTCGCCACCGGCTGGCCCGGCGTCCGGATGCTCGCCGATCGCGGCTACCGGGTGTTCGGACGGCGGGTGCGCCCCGCCGGCCGGGAGAGCGAGTTCGCCGTGCCGCGGGCCTGCTTCCCGGCGGTGTTCGAGGAGCTCCGGGAGCGGCTGGAGGCCCGCGACGCGCCCACCGGCTCGGTCCGGGTCCGGTTCGGCGCCGCGGAGGACGCCTGGCTGGCGATGGGGCAGGGCCGGGAGACCGCCTACCTGTGCGCCTCGGCGCCCGCGGTCCCGGCGTTCGAGCCCTTCTTCGGCGTCCTGGAGCTCGTCGCCGCTCGGTACGACGGTCGCCCGCACTGGGGGCGTCCCCACCGGCTGCGGGCCGACGTCCTGCGCGCCCGGTACCCGCGGTTCGACGATGCCCGCGTCGTGCGCGACCGAGTGGACCCTCGGCGGGTGTTCTCCAACCTGCACCTCCAGCGGGTGCTCGGCACCTGAGTGCCGGCGCGGTCAGCACCAGGGGGCGCCGCGGTCAGCACCAGGGCGCGCCGCGGGCCGCGCGGGACCATCGACCGCGCGGAACCGCGCGGGACCATCGACCGCGCGGAACCGCCGGGCCACCCACCCCCGTGGCGATCACCCCCGGGGGAGGGGAGACCGGGCGCGGACGCCACAAGGGGTGAGCGGCCCCGAACCTGCCCCGGACATCTGCAGGCCGGGTCGAGGACGACGTTGCGGTCCAGGTGATTCCCATTCATTGTGGCACCGATCCGGGCGTGGTCAAGCGCCATCCAAATGGTAGTAAAGCCTTTTGCGCTGGATTTTGCAGTCCATTCATGAAGCAGCAGCAAAAAATTGAGCAACCTCTTCGTCGGGTAAGGAGCCGGGCCGCCGACGGTATTGCGACCGATTTCTCCGGGAATACTCGGTCCGCTCGAGCCGGCTGTCAGGTCCGGCTGCCGACGCCGCGGACCAGCCGGCGGGACGGCCTCGCCCGGCCGGCCGGGAGGCCCCCACCGGATCCGGTGCGGGGTCCGTCCCGGCTTGGCCGGGTGTTCGGCGCGGTGTGGACGTGGAACGGCCCCCGACGCGGTCCGAGGGTCCGCGCCGGGGGCCCGCCCGTGGGGCGGCGTCGGCCAGGGGTGGTGCTAGTGCAGGACCGCCTTCTCGGCTCCCGCACCGGTGAGAGAGCGCACCTCCATCTCGGCGAACCGTCCGGCGTCCGAGACCTCACGGCTGGTCACCGTGCCGAGCCAGCCGAGGAAGAAGGCCAGCGGGATCGACACGATCCCCGGGTTCTCCAGGCCGAACCAGTGGAAGTCGACCGTCGGGTCGGTGATCAGCGACGCCGCCTTGTGCGTCACCGCGTCGACCTTGCCACCCGACACGACCGGCGAGAATGCGATCAGGATGATCGCCGAGCCCAGGCCGCCGTAGATGCTCCACAGCGCCCCACGGGTGTTGAAGCGCCGCCAGAACAGCGAGTACAGGATCGTCGGCAGGTTCGCGGACGCCGCCACGGCGAAGGCGAGCGCCACCAGGAACGCGATGTTCTGATCCTTCGCCCAGATCCCGCCGATGACGGCGACCAGCCCGATCACGACAGCGGTCACCCGGGCGATCCGGACCTCGTCGTCCGGCTGGACCCGACCCTTCTTGATCACGTGCGAGTAGACGTCGTGGGCGAAGGAGGCGCTCGCCGTGATGGTCAGGCCGGCGACCACGGCCAGGATCGTGGCGAAGGCAACCGCCGCGATGATGCCGAGCAGGAGCGTGCCGCCGAGTTGGTAGGCCAGCAGCGGTGCGGCCGAATTGGCCTTGCCGGGCGCTGCCAGGATCCGCTTCGGGCCGACGAGCCACATCGCGCCGAAGCCCAGAACCAGCGTGAACAGGTAGAAGATGCCGATCACCCAGATCGCCCAGACCACGCTCCGCCGCGCCTCCTTCGCGGACGGCACCGTGTAGAAGCGCATCAGCACGTGCGGCAGCCCCGCGGTCCCCAGCACCAGGGCGAGGGCGAGCGAGATGAAGTCGATCTTCCCGAGGTCGGTCAGGCCGTACTTCAGGCCGGGGGCAAGGACGTCGCTCTTCTTCGGTGCTGCCGCGGCGGCGTCCCCGAGCAGGTTGGACAGGTTCAGGCCCGCCCTGCTCAGCACCCACAGGGTCATCAACCCGGCGCCCAGGATGAGCAGCACGGCCTTGATGATCTGGACCCAGGTGGTGCCCTTCATCCCGCCCACCAGGACATAGAAGATCATCAGGATGCCGACGACCGCGATCGTCACGTTCTGGCCCGTGCTGCCCTCGACGCCGAGCAGCAGGTTCACCAGGCCGCCGGCGCCGGCCATCTGTGCCAGCAGGTAGAAGAGCGAGACGACCAGCGTCGAGATGGCCGCCGCCGTCCGCACCGGCCCCTGCCGGAGCCGGAACGACAGCACGTCCGCCATCGTGAACTTGCCGGTGTTCCGCAGCAGTTCGGCGACCAGGAGGAGGGCGACGAGCCAGGCCACCAGGAAGCCGATCGAGTACATGAAGCCGTCGTAGCCCGACGTCGCGATGGCACCGGCGATGCCCAGGAACGAGGCTGCCGACAGGTAGTCGCCGGAGATCGCGATCCCGTTCTGCCGGCCGGAGAAGGCACGCCCGCCGGCGTAGTAGTCCGCGGCCGAGCGGTTGGTGCGAGCGGCCCGGACGACGATCGTCAGGGTGACCGCGACGAAGATCGCGAAGATGGTGATGTTGACGGTGGGGTTGCCGACCTTATCGGCGGCGACGGTCGCGAACGCCTTCACAGCTCGCCCCTCTCCCAGTGCTCCCGCAGCTTCTCGGCCGTCGGGTCGAACTGCCGGTCAGCCCAGCGGGCGTACCACATGGTGATCGCGAAGGTGGAGACGAATTGCAGCAACCCCAGCACGAGGCCCACATTGATGTTGCCCACCAGCGGGTGCGCCATGACGTCGCGGGCGTACGCCGCGAGCAGGACGTAGAGGAAGTACCAGGCGAGGAACAGCCCGGTCACGGGGAAGACGAAGCGGCGGAACCGGCTGCGCAGCAGCGCGAACTCCGCGCTGGCCTGGACCTGCTGATAACCGGCGGTACCGCCGGGTCCGGTTGCGCGCGTCGGGGTCGTGGACACGAAACCTCCCTGGGGATGGCGGGCTGCCTCGCCGCGGCCGATGTGACGGGACTCACCATGTGGGAGGGGGTAATGTTGCTGGAAGGGCAGTCGCGGCAGCTGCGGCCAGTGGTGCAGGGGGGTCGCCTGGCGGGTGGTCCCGGTGCGACGAGCGGCGGGAACGGTGCGCCGAGTGGTCCACCTCACGGCATGCGGGGCGCTTGGCGGGACCTCCGCCTCTGGTGGATCCAAAATCTTCGTCATGTTCCACGTGATCCGCACGACGTCGTGATCACCTGGATAGGTGAACGGTCGGTGGCATGTCGGCTACGTGCTGTGCTGCGGTGGCGGCTATCTGGGCAAATGGTGGGCGAAGCTTGTGCACAAGGCCCATCAGGGTAGTGATCCGCGGCCGTACCGGCCCCACCCTTGTGTCATGTCCGGAGTGGGTGAGCGCCCGGGGCATGGCCACGGGGAGTGCTACGAGTACGGCCACGGCGGGCCGCCGTACGCCGTCGCGCATCGGGGCGGGGGAGGCCTGGCGCTCGAGAACACCTTCGCCGCCTTCGCCTGCTCGTACGACCTGGGGTACCGGTACCTCGAGACGGACCTGCAGACCAGCGCGGACGGCGTGTGCGTGGCCTTCCACGACGCCACTCTGCGGCGGCTGGCGGGCATCCCGGCGCGGGTACGCGACCTGACCTGGCGCGAGCTCGCGCAGGTGTGGCTGGCCGGCGGTCATCGGGTGCTCCGGGTGGAGGAACTGCTGCTGACCTTCCCGGACGCCCTGTTCATGATCGACCTCAAGGACCCGCGGGGGATCGGACCGCTTGCCCGGGCGCTCCGGCAGACCCGGGCCGAGCGGCGGGTCTGCCTCGCCGGCAGCACCGACGCCTGGCTCGCCGACGTCCGGGCGGTGATGGGGTCCAGGGTGAGCACGGCGATGGGTTGGGAGTCGCTCACCCGGCTGGCGACGGCGGCCCGGCTGGGCGTGCGGCCCCGGGGCGTCGTCCGGGCACCGTTCGCGCATGTCCCGCTGCATCTGCACCGGGTGCCGGTGTTCGTCGAGCGATTGGTGACCATGGTCCACGAGCTGGGGGCCGAGCTGCTGGTATGGACGGTCGACGACCCGGCCCGGATGCACCGGCTCCTCGACCACGGGGTCGACGGCATCATCACCGACCGGCCGGACCTCCTGCGTGAGGTGTTGATCAGCCGGGGCACCTGGGCCCCGCCCACCGCTGCCTGACGGTGTCTGTCGCGCCCGAACGTGCGCTTGCTACCCTGACCCCGCATGGAGGAGTTCCGGCCGTGAACACCCCTCCGAGCAGCGCTGCGACCGTGCCCATCCGGGCGCCGCGCTCGTACATCCTCGGGGAGATGTCCGGCGCGGCCGCGAGGCGGCAGGGTGGCAGGTGCATCACCCGGCGAGGAGTCCGACCATGAAGGCGCACGACCGGTCCGACCGGACCGCGGCCCGTGAGGGGACCGCGGTGGTCGAGGTCCGCCCCGGTGTGGTCGAGGTCCGCGATGGTGGCTGACCTGATCGGCGCTCCCCGGCAGGGGTCGCCCGACGCCGGCTGGCCGCCGACCGGTGCGCCCCGAGTGGCTGCCGAGCTGATGGCGCTGTACGACGCCGAGGTCGACCGGCTGGTGGCGTTCCTCTGCGGCAGCGACCGATCCCTGCGGTTCCAGGACGGCGAGGAGTACGTCGCCGACGCCGTCCTGGTCGCCCGCGGGCACTGGGCGCTGGTCCGGGCGCAGGGCAACCCGTCCGCGTTCGTGTTCTCGGTGGCGCAGCGGCGGCTCACCGCGATGCGCCGGTCCCGGGGCGAGAGCGGCGACGGTGCCCCGCCCTCGCGCCGAGCTCCACAGGCCAGTCCGGAGGACCTGGTGCGGGCGATGCGGCTGGAGGCGTCCCTGCAGCGGCTCTCCTTCCGGCAACGGCAGATCGTGCTGCTGCGGGAACTGCTCGGATTCGGTGCCACGGAGACGGCCGCCATCCTCGATCTCACCGAGGAGAAGATCGCCGACGAGGTGGGCGACGGCTTGGGGGGGATCTCGCGCGACCCGTTGGGACGCCGCGCCGCGGGGGCGAGCGCCGCCGTCCGGGCGGAGGAGTTCGCGGCGCTGGGCCGGGCCCTGCGGCGGGGACCGCGGCGCCGAGCCCTGGCCCGTCGCCGGTTCCTGGTCGCGTTGCAGGAGGCGCTGGCCCGCTCGGCGGCCGTCGAGCCCGGCGAGCGACCGCCGGCGTCCGCCGCGGGCCCGGCGGGAGCGCCGTC
>DATDMG010000398.1:0-10749 GCA_036518955.1 Kineosporiaceae bacterium
GCTGACCTGCATTCCTCACGAAGCGTGAGGCCAAAGAGGATCTCTGACGCTGTTCGGGACGAAGAGGCCGTGGGTTCAAATCCCGCCACCCCGACTGGCAACACCGCAGGTCAGGAGCCCTTTCTAGGGCTCCTGACCTCGCTTTGTCAACATCATCCGTCCCGGATCCGTCCAGCGAACCAAACTGTGCAGCCTGGTGGAGACCCGTCCGGACGGGTGGAGGGCAGTCGACCCGAGCCGGGCCCAGGCCCTCTTCGTACGCGTCGGCGCCCAACAGACAGCCACCGCGCTGGCAGCCCGCGCAACGAACGACAGCCGCGCGGAGCCAGCGAGGCCGCCCGGACCGCCCGCGAAGGGCACGCATCCCGCCGGGCCCACGAGCGACCAGTTCAAGGCAGACCGGAGGGGGGCAGCCGAGCAACCGAGACTGCCTCCCACGATCACTTCGACACCGCCGCCCGCCCGGGCGAGGCTGGAAGTCCGATACGCTGCCTCCGCCGTCACGCGCACGCTGCGTGACCGCTGCCTTTCTCCCGACCCGAGGGCGGATCCGTCCGGATCAAGTAGCCGATGTCCGGATGCGGCTTCGGACCGAAGCCTGCCAATGATGGGCATCGACCCGGGCGCTATCGATCTTGTGGGACAGGTCCCTGAGGGATCGCTGGGACATCCGGATGCGTCGTGATGTTTACGCTCTCTGTTCACGACGCGGACACGCTGGAGCGGAGGATTGGAGCACAGCAGGTGACATGGCAGCATGATCGTTCGGGTGGGTGCGCCGTGCACCGGGGTGATCGCGGCGGGTGTTGTGCACTGAGGTCACAGGTGTCTAACGCTGGGCGTTTGGCCTGAATGGTGCGGCGTCGATCATGACATCGTGACCCTCGCCGCGGGCCCGTCCACCTCCCGCGGCGCGCGCGGGTCCGCCGCACTGCGGCGCGGGGTCCGCCGTTCCCTCTCGGGGAGCGGCGGAGCGCTCGGGTGAACGAGCCGCAAGGGTCCTGGTGGCGCGGAGTCAGCGGATCCTTGGAGGGGCCACCATGACGGTGCGTCGTCGGATCGCCCGGGGCGGGAGAGTGCCGTCAGCCGGGAAGGCCGGTGGGTGGAGGCGATTCCTCGGGCGGAAGCGACCGTGGTGTCTGATCGTCCCGGCGGTCGCGCTGCTGGGAGTGGGCGGCGTCCTCGTGGCCGCGCCTGCGCAGGCCCAGCCGTTCGGGGTCGTCGCGTTCCTCGACTGCGTCGAGGTCGACGCGGCAACGAACCTGCTCACGGCGCACTGGGGCTATGCGGACGGGAACTCGTACACCAGCCTGGTCCCGCCGGGCCCGGAGAACTTCTTCACTCCGGTCCCGACCTACCAGGGGCAACCGCTCACCTTCAGCCCTGGTGTCTTCCACAACGTCTTCCAGACCTCCATCGATCTGAGGGTCGTCAGCGAGACGACGTGGACGGTCGGCGGCTTCAATGCCACCGCCAGCCTCGGCAGCACGCGTTGCCCGGCCACGGACCGGGCCCCGGCGCTGAGCGGAACCGCCCCGGCGGCGACCGCGGGGTCCTCCTACCTGTTCGTGTACACGACGGCCGGGCCGCCTGCGCCCACCGTCAGCGTGACGTCCGGGACGCTGCCGCCGGGGCTGGCGTTGACGTCGTCCGGGATCCTGTACGGCACCCCCACCACGGTCGGGGTGTACAGCTTCGCGCTGACCGCGACGAACGGCATCGCCCCCGCGGCCACCCTGGCGCAGACCCTGACCGTCCAGCCGGCCGCGCCGACCCTGTCCGGGACCGCTCCCTCGGGGACCGCCGGGGTCGACTACGCCTACACGTACGCGGTGTCCGGGATCCCGGCGCCGTCGGTGAGCGTGACGGCGGGGGCGTTGCCGCCGGGCCTGAAACTGACCTCGGCCGGCCTGCTCTCCGGCGTCCCGACCGCCGCGGGCACGTACACCTTCACGCTGAGCGCCACCAACGGCCCGGGCAGCGTCGCCACGCTGGCGCAGACCGTGGTGATCGACCCGAGCCCGGCCCCGACGCCGGCGGCGCCGACGCTGTCCGGCACGGCCGGCGCTGCCACCGCCGGGGAGGCCTACCAGTACGCCTACACGGTGACCGGGGTGCCCGCCCCGACCGTCAGCGTCACCTCCGGAGCCCTCCCGCCCGGCCTGGCACTGAGCGGCGCCGGGCTCCTGTACGGGACGCCGACGGCGGCCGGGACCTACTCCTTCACGCTCGGCGCCACCAACGGGGTGAACCCGCCGGCGACGCTCGCGCAGACCCTGGTGGTCAGCCCGACCCCGCCGTCCGTGACCGGGACGGCGGCGACCGCCACCGCGGGCGAGGCGTACGTCTTCGCGTACACGGTGCGCGGGATCCCGGCGCCGACGGTGAGCGTGACGGCGGGGTCGCTGCCACCGGGCCTGAGCCTGACCCCCACCGGCATCCTCTCCGGCACCCCCACCGTCGCCGGGACGTACACCTTCACGGTGACGGCGACCAACGGCACGGGGACGCCCGCGTCGTCGTCCCAGTCCCTGACCGTGAACCCCAGCCCGCCGCCCACCCCGACCGCCCCCACACTGTCCGGGACAGCGGCCGCGGCCACGGCCGGCCAGCCCTACCTGTTCTCGTTCACGGTGGGCGGGGTGCCCGCCCCCACGGTGAGCGTGACGGCGGGGGCGCTCCCGGCCGGGCTGGCGCTGACCCCGGCCGGCGTGCTGTACGGAACCCCGACCACGGCGGGGACCTCCACCTTCACGCTGACCGCGACCAACGGGGTAGGTTCGCCGGCCACGTCGGCGCAGACGCTGACGGTGGCGCCGGTGCCGGTCGGGACCATCGTGCCGGTGGGCGGCGGCGGGCAGGTCACCACTCCGGGCCAGGCGTTCCCGTTGCCGCTGGCGGTCCGGGTCGCCGACGCGCACGGAAACCCACTGTCCGGCCGCGCGGTCACGTTCGCCGTCACCAGCGGCTCGGCCACCTTCGCGGGGGCGGCCAGCGCGACGGGGACCACGCACGCCAACGGCACGATCACCTCGCCGCTGCTGACCGCGGGGTCCGCGCCCGGCCCGGTCGTGGTCACGGCCACGGTCGCGGGCGCGGACGGCGTGAGCCCGGCCATCTTCGGTGAGTCGGTACTGGACCCGTCCGCGGCCCGGGCCGACCTGAAGATCGCGCTCAGCTCACCGGCGACGGTGGCGCACGGCGGCACGGTGACCGCGACGGTGACGGTCACCAACCGCGGCCCGATCGCCGCCACCACGGTGGTGACCACCCTGACCCCAGGACCGGGCCTGACCCCGGTTTCGGCCACCGGGGTCGGCGCCGTGGTGACCGGGACCGGCGTCCAGTGGAGCGAGGCCGGCCTGGCCGCCCGGGCGAGCGTGACCTACACCGTCACCCTCACCGCCGCGTCGCGCTCGCAGGTCACCTCGCTGGCCACGGCCACCACCAGCACCGTCCCCGACTCCAACGCGACCAACAACCGCACCCACAACGCGATCACCATCACCTGACCGGACGACGCCGGCCCCGGGGATGTTTCGACCGGTTCCGGGTATCGCGGTGGCATGGTGTCCGCGACCATCCGGGCGCTGCCGGGCGGCCGCGCGGTCGAGGCCGCCGCGCGGCTCGGTCTGGTGGCGCGGGGCGTCTTCTACCTCCACGCGCACCGATGAGGAGCGCACGGTGTTCGAGCGGTGGTCCTCCGGCATCCCTCCTGCCTCGGCGCGATGTTCGCAGGGCACCACACGGTGGCTGCCGACGAACTGGTCCGGGTGTGCCGGCCCGGAGGCACCCTCGGGCTGCTCAGCTGGACCCCCGAGGGTTTCGTCGGGCAGATGTTCGCCACCATGAAGCCGTACGCCCCCGCACCGCCGCCCGGCGTCCAGCCGCCACCGTTGTGGGCCGTGAGGACTACGTCCGCGACCTGCTCGCCGACCGGGTCGTGGACGTCGACGCACGCCGGCTTCCCCTACGAGTCGACCACTTCGAGGCACCGGCGGCCTTCCGGGAGTACTTCAAGGCGTGCTACGGGCCGACGATCGCCGTCTACCGCCACCTCGCGGACGACCCGGAGCGGGCGGCCGCCCTCGACCGGGACCTCGAGGACCTCGCCGCCCGCCACGCGATCAGCTCGGGGACGGCGTTCGCGATGGACTGGGAGTACCTGCTGCTGGTCGCTCGCCGCCGAGGCTGAACACTCCGCTCAGCAGATCCTGGGCAGCTGCTCCCCGAGCGGCAGGTCCACGACCCGGGTGGCGCCCAGTCCCGTCCGGGCGACGACGAGGCCGGGGTGCTCGGCCACCGCCTCCCCCACGATGGCGGCCCGGGCACCCAGCGGGTGGGCCCGCATGGCCGCCAGGACGGCGTCGGCGTGCTCGCGCGGGACGAAGGCGACGAGCTTGCCCTCGTTCGCCACGAACCAGGGGTCCAGCCCGAGGAACGCGCACGCGTTGGCGACCTCGTCGGGCACCGGGACGGCGCTCTCGGTGATCGACACCCCGACGCCCGCCGCCTTCGCGATCTCGTTCAGGGACGCCGCCAGCCCGCCTCGCGTGGGATCGCGCAGCACGTGCAGGTCGGGCGTCACCGCGAGCATGGCGGCGACCAGGCCGTTCAGCGGCGCGCTGTCCGAGCGCACCTCGGTGCCGAACTCCAGGCCCTCCCGGACACTCATGATCGCGACTCCGTGGACGCCGATGTCCCCGCTGACCAGGACGACGTCCCCCGGCCGGGCGCGCTGCGGCCGGATGTCGACGCCGTCCGGCACCAGCCCGACACCGGCGGTGTTGACGTAGACGCCGTCACCGTGCCCGGCGTCCACGACCTTGGTGTCGCCGGTCGCCACGGTGACCCCGGCCGCGGCCGCGGCGGCGCCCAGCGCGGCCGCGACCCGGCCGACCACCTCGACGTCCGTGCCCTCCTCGAGGATGAACCCGCACGACAGGTAGGCCGCCTGGGCCCCGCTCATCGCGAGGTCGTTGACCGTCCCGTTGACGGCGAGGTCGCCGATCGACCCGCCGGGGAAGAACATGGGCCGCACCACGTACGAGTCGGTCGAGAACGCCAGCCGCGCCCCGCCCAGGCTGATCACGGCCGAGTCGGCGAGGCCGGCGAGGACGGCGTCCGGGGCGGACGCCGTGAACGCGGGCACGAACAGGTGCTCCACCAGCTCGGCCGACAGCTGGCCGCCGCCGCCGTGACCCATCAGGATCTTCGGCGAGCTGCGCAACGGCATCGGGCAGGACCAGTTCTCGAAGTCGAGGGCCTCTCGACTAGCCAACGGAGCTCGCCTCCCGGACGGGTGTGCCGCCGATCCGGCGGTACAGGTAGTAGGCGGAGCAGGCGCCCTCGCTGCTCACCATCGTGGCACCGAGCGGCGTCCGCGGCGTGCACTCCTTGCCGAAGGCGGCGCACCCGTTGGGCTTGATCAGACCCTGCAGCACCTCGCCGCTGCGGCACAGGGTGGACTCGACGGTCCGGATGTCGCCGACGTCGAACCGCTGCTCGGCGTCGTAGCGCCGGTACTTCCCGGCCAGCCGCCAGCCCGAGTCCGGGATCACGCCGATCCCGCGCCACGCCCGGTCGGTCACCTCGAAGACGTCGGCGAGCATCGCCCTGGCGGCCGGGTTCCCCTCGGCGGGGACCGCGCGCGGGTAGGCGTTCTCCACCTCGTACCGGCCCCGCTCCAGCTGTCGGACGGCACGCCGGATGCCCTCCAGCAGGTCCAGCGGCTCGAAACCGGTGACGACGATCGGCACCCGGAACCGCTCGGCCAGCTCCGGGTACTCCTGCGTGCCCATCACGCTGCACACGTGCCCCGCCGCCAGGAAGGCCTGCACCCGCGACGTCGGCGACGTCATGATCGCCTCGATCGCCGGCGGGACGCGCACGTGCGAGACCAGGAGCGAGAAGTTCTCGATGCCGAGCCGTTGCGCCTGGTACACGGTCATCGCGTTCGGCGGCGCCGTCGTCTCGAACCCGATCCCGAAGAAGACGACCTGCCGGTCGGGGTTCTCCTGGGCGATCTTGAGCGCGTCCAGGGGCGAGTAGACGACGCGGACGTCGCCGCCCTCGCTGCGCACCCGGAACAGGTCCCGGCCGCTGCCCGGCACCCGCAGCATGTCCCCGAACGAACAGAAGATCACCTCAGGCCGGGCGGCGATGTCGAGGGCCTTGTCGATGATCTCCAGCGGGGTCACGCACACCGGGCAGCCCGGCCCGTGGATGAGTTCGATCTCGTCCGGCAGGAGCTGGTCGATGCCGTGCCGGATGATCGAGTGGGTCTGCCCGCCGCAGACCTCCATCAGGGCCCAGGGCCGCGTCACCACCCCCCGGATGTCGTCGAAGAGACGCTGGGCCAGCTCGGGGTCGCGGAACTCGTCGAGGTACTTCACCGGTGGCCTCCCTCCGCCGCCGGGGCGTCCCCGCCGGGCGCGCCGGCCTCGCGCTCGGCGCGGCCCCAGGCGTCGCCGAACTCCTCCTCGAGCACGCCCAGGTTCTCGAACAGGGCGAGGGTCTCCCGGGCGGAGGCCTCGTCGAGCTTCTGGATGGCGAACCCGACGTGGACGATCGTGTAGTCGCCCTCCTGGATGTCCGGCAGGTAGGCCAGACACACGTCCTTGACCACGCCACCGAAGTCGACCTTCGCCATCCTGGTGAGGTCGCGTTCGGAGATCTCGAGGACCTTCCCCGGCACCGCCAGGCACATGGTGGGCTCCTTACGTCGCTCGTGCGTCGGTCGTCGACCTGCCGGTCGAGCAGTCCATCGGTCGGGAGGCGCGCGCCCCCACCACGACCTGCCCGAGGGCCAGGCCGCCGTCGTTCGGGGGCACCCGGCGGTGGCGCACCACGTCGATCCCCGCGTGGCGCAACCCGTCCAGCACGAGCCGCAGCAGCACGGTATTGGCGAAGACACCGCCGGACAGGACCACCGGGCGCCCCGGCGCGTCGGCCGAGGCCTGCCGGGCGACGTCCACGACGGCGTCCGCCAGGCCGCGGTGGAAGCGAGCCCCGACGAGCCCGGCGGGGACGCCGGCCCGCACGTCGGTGACGACCGCACGGATCAGGGCGCCGACGTCCCAGCGTCGCGGGCCGGCCGGGGTGTCCGCCGCCAGGAGGGGAAGCGGGTACCCGCCGGTGCCCTCGTCGGCACCGGCCTCGATCACGGGGACGGCGAGCGCCTGCAGCTCCATCGCCGCCTGGGCCTCGTAGTCGACCACCTGGCGGACGCCGGCCAACGCGGCCACCGCGTCGAAGAGCCGGCCGGCGCTGGACGTCGGCACGCACCCGAGCCCGCACTCCAGCTGGCGGGCCAGCACGGTGCGCTCCGGCGGCGGGCAGGCCGCGACGCAGGGCAGGTCCTCGACCCAGGGCAGGCCAGCGGCGTGCAGGTGGGCGAGCGCCATCCGGTAGGGCCGGTGCACCGCAGCGTCGCCGCCGGGCAGCGGCACGTACGCCAGATGGGCGTACCGCCGGAACCCGGTGTAGTCGGCGAGGAGCACCTCGCCGCCCCAGATCGCCCCGTCCGTGCCGTACCCGGTGCCGTCGAAGGCGATCCCGACCACGGGCTCGGCGCCATCCAGGCCGTGCTCGGCCATCACCGCGGCGACGTGCGCGTGGTGGTGCTGCACGGTGACCAGTGCGCGGGCGGCCGGGAAGGGCGCGGCCGACGTGGTGGCTCGCTGCGCCCAGCGGGTGCTCCGGTAGGCGGGATGGCGGTCGGCGACGAGCAGCTCCGGGTCGACGGACACCAGCTCGGTGAGGTGCCCGGTGGCGCGGTCGAAGGCCTGCTGCGTCGTCAGGTCGTCCATGTCGCCGACGTGCCCGGACAGCCAGGCGTAGCGGCCCGAGGCGACGCAGAAGGTGTTCTTCAGATCCCCGCCGACGGCGAGCGCGGGCCGCACGTCGACGGGCAGCGGCACGGGCATCGGGGCGTAGCCGCGGGAGCGCCGGACCGGCAGCTCCTCGCCGTCCACGACGGCGATGACCGAGTCGTCGCACGGGACGTGGATCCCCCGGTCGTGCCGCAACCAGGCGTCGGCGATGCCGCCGAGCCGCTCGACGGCCGCCGCGTCGTCCGTGACGATCGGCTCGCCGGACAGGTTCGCGCTGGTCAGCACCAGCACGCGCGGCCCGGCCGGATCGTCCGGCAGGCCCAGCAGCAGGTGGTGCAGCGCGGTCGGCGGCAGCATCAGGCCGAGGTCGGCGTTGCCTGGGGCGACCTCGCGGGCGACCGACCCGACCCCGGGACCGGTCGTGCGGCGCCGCACGAGCACGATGGGCCGCCGCGTCGAGGTGAGCAGCCGGGCCTCGGCCTCGTCGACATGGGCGATCGCCCGGGCGGTCTCGAGATCGGGCACGAGCAGCGCGAAGGGCTTGTCCCCGCGGTGCTTCCGCTCGCGCAGCCGGGCGACCGCGGTCGGGTTCGAGGCGTCGCACGCCAGGTGGTAGCCGCCGAGCCCCTTGACGGCGACGACCCGCCCGGCGGCGAGCAGCGCCCGGGCCTCGGCCAGCGCGGCCTCGCGCAACGTGCCGCCGGGCACCAGCTCCAACACCGGGCCGCAGTCGTGGCAGGCGATCGGCTGGGCGTGGAAGCGCCGATCGGCCGGGTCGGTGTACTCCGCGCGGCACCGCTCGCACATCGGGAAGCGGCCCATCGTGGTCGTCGGCCGGTCGTACGGCAGCCCGGTGACGATGGTGAAGCGGGGTCCGCAGGCGGTGCACGAGATGAACGGGTGCCGGTACCGACGGTCCGCGGGATCGGTGAGCTCGGCGAGGCAGGCGTCGCAGGTGGCGACGTCCGGCGGCACGAGGGTGCGCCCGGTCCCGCCCGTCGAGGCCGCGATCGCGAACCCGGTGCCGGGCAGCACGGGTTCGTCGTGCCACTCGACGGTCCCGACGTCCGAGAGGGGCGGCGCGTCGGCGCGCACCCGGTCGCAGAAGGCGTCGACGTCCACCGGCTCGCCCTGCACGAGGGCGAGCACGCCCTCGGAGTCGTTCGAGACCTCGCCCGCCAGGCCCAGCTCGCTGGCGAGGCTGTAGACGAAAGGCCGGAAGCCGACACCCTGCACGACGCCCCGCACCCGCACCCGGCGGCGCACCAGGCCGCCGCTGAGCACGGCGCCGGTGGTCACCGGGCCGCCTCCGGGCGGTGCCACAGCACGACCCGGTTGTTGCCGCTGTCGGCGATCGCGAGCACGTCGCCGAACCTGGCGTCCCGGGCCGCGGCGAGACCGTAGGGCCAGCAGAGGCTGTCCGCGGTGACGGCACTCCAGCGGTTCTCCCCCACCGGATCGAACCCGTACTGGCCCAGGACGGTGTCGGCCGCGGCGCCGGGTGCGGCCACCGCGGCGCGTGCCGTCCAGCCCAGCACGCGGTTGTTCGCGGTGTCCGCGACGAGCAGGTCGCCGGCGCTCGCCGTCACCGCGTAGGGGAAGCGGAGCCGGGCCGGTCCCTGGGGCACGTGCGGCAGCTCCCCGGCCGTGGTGAACCCCTCCTGGCCCAGGACGGCGTCCGCGGGCCGGTCGGTGGTGACCGGTAGCCGCCAGCCCAGGAGGCGGTGGTTCCCGGCGTCGGCGACCCAGAGCACCTCGCCGTCCCGATCCGGCAGCACCGCGAGCTGGTGCGGCCACCGGAAGCTGCGCGGCCCGACGTCCCCGCCCCGGTTCTCGTCACGCGCGTGCGGCGACGGCTGACCGAGGACGACGTCAGCCGGCACCCGCGGGCCCTCGGGCAGCCCGTGCCAGCCGAGCACCCGGCGGTTGCCGGTGTCCGCCACCCACAGCCACCCGTCGTGCCAGAGCACGCCGAACGGCCAGTACAGCGACGCGGCGTCGACCTCGCCGCCAGCGTTCTCCGTCACCGAGGCCAGGTCGGGCTGGCCGAGCCACCAGACCGGCTCGGGGTCGTCGACGTCGAGAGCGGCGGGGTAACCGACGATCCGGTGGTTCCAGCCGTCGGCGACGAGCACGAGCTCACCCGTCCGGGCGAGCCCGGTGGGCAGGTGCAGGCCACGCTCCGGACCGCGCCCGCCCGCCTGCGGCCCCTCGGTGCGCGGGCCGGGCTGGCCGACGACGGTCGCGCAGTCCGCGCCGTCCCCTGCCGGGACGTCCGGCCAGACCAGGAGCCGGTGGTTGCCGGTGTCCGCCGCGATCACCCGGGTGGCCTCCCGAGCTGGGTCCAGCAGGACGCCGCGTGGCGCGTAGAGGTGCCCGCGCGTCGGGGTCGCGTCGGGCAGCGCGAGGCTGAACCCGGACGACGCGCCGAGCACCCGCAGCGGGGTCCAGCCGTGGCGGTGGGCGGGGTCGTCGTCCCCCCGGCGGTAGGTGACGCCGGTGCTCACCCGGGTCTCGATGCTCATCGGGGCTCCGGGCGGGGGCGCGGGCGCACGGAGGTGAGCGGCACGAAGGCCGGCGCACGCCCGGCGGGCACGACCTCCACCTGGTGCAGCCCGGGGACGGCGGCCACGAGCGCCCGCTCGACGACGTCCCGCAACGTGGTCGACGACGCGGAGCAGCCCGTGCAGGCCCCGGTCAGCGTGATCCGCGCGACGGGCAGCTCGACGCCGAGCAGCGTGACGCCGCCGCCGTGGGACTCCAGGTAGGGGCGCACCTCCTCCAGGGCGCGACGCGCCAGCGTCGCCGGATCGGCCCGCACGATGCCGTGCATGGTCAGCAGCGCGTACACGACCGGGTCGTCGACGAGCTCGAAGAGCAGTTCCTTGCCGCGCGGGTCGGAGCGCAACGCCCG
>DATDMG010000399.1:0-7904 GCA_036518955.1 Kineosporiaceae bacterium
GATCTGCACAGTGGAATGCTCGGCATTGGTGAAACTCACCCGCACCACCGACCGGGCAGGCGAAGCCGCATCCGGGAACGACGTGGTCGTGGTGCACCAGACCTGCACCTCCCGAGTCCCCGGCGCCGACGGCGCATCCGCAGACCCCAGCGACATCCGGGCACTCGCACCACCGGCATACGTGGTGGCCTTGAAGGAACAGGCACTGCCACCCGCCGACGCACACCGCGCCAACGCCGTGCCCCGGTAATTGCCCGCCCCCAACAACACCCCCTGCTCCCAGATCGGCGAGGTGCACGACCTCATCCCGGGCAGACACACCGGCGTGGGCGGCGGCGACGTCATCGGCAGACCCACCCCCCCGCCGGCGACGTCGTCCAGCCTGCGCCGGGGCGGGCCGCCGGGCGGCGGCGGAGCGGACGACGAGGACCCCTCCCCGCTGATCACGCTCTGGATCCACCGCCGGTACTCCCACACCGGCAGTTGGTACGGAAGGAGATAGTCAGGGCCGTAGAAGTTTCCCGTCCCGTTGACATGCCGATAGCTCGTCTGCCCGGTATGGACGCCGATCAGGGACCCGTCGGCCCCGAACACCCCACTACCCCCATCACCGAGCTGAACCGCCAGATTGAGGACCATCGGCTCGATCCCGGCGGGGAAGATCGACGGAAAGATGGGGTTCCGCGATCTGGCCATGGCCGCGTTCTCGCGGGCGACCGGGTCGTAGACCGTCCCGACGGCATATCTCAGGACAGCCCCGTCCGGCCCCCACCCCGCCAGTACCGCCGCGGTGCCGGGGGCCGGTGCCGCGCTGGCCAGCTCGTGAGCGATGACGGTGCCCTCGGGAACCGGCTCCGACAGGTGGGCCAGCACGAGGTCTCCCCCGCTGGGCGGGAACACGAACCTGTCGACCGTCCGCAGGTTCGCCCGGTCACCGGGATCGCTGGAACCGGTCACCGTGCCGAAACGGATCGTGTAAACGCGCGGGGTGTCCGTGAGGGGGACTTCGTGGGCGGTGAGCAGGACCCAGTCACGGCTGACCAGCGTCCCGCCACCATCGAACTGACCGTCCTCGTACACGATCACCTGGGCGGGGTTGGACGGGGCGTCCTGGCCGTCCACCGCCCACCCGGGAGCCAACGGCACACCGGCCCCCCACGCCGACACCACCACCACACCCACCAGCAAGCCGAGACCCGGGAACCGCCGGCGCAACCGGACCGGTCCGGACCCAGTGCCACCCAGACGCCCGGTGCCACGCAGACGCCCACGGCCACGCAGCCGCCCAGCAATACTCCTGAGCCGAGCCACGACCACTTGCCACTCCCTGGAGAACTCTCTGGCGGCGGACCCGGCCGGCGCTTCCGGGACGGAGAACGTGCCCCTTCCGCGCCCACGACATGGAGCCCGCGTCGCAGCCGGAACCCCTCGAGAATCGCCCGAAAACCTCCAGGAACACCCCGCGGACGACGGCGAATCCCCGAAACGTCCGCATCCGGACATGCGGCGACGTCCGTCGACCGGTCTGCGAGTCGGCGGCGCGGGGAAAGCTCACCCGGAACGCCGTGGCCGCTGCTGGGCACCTGGGCAGCCAGCAGCGACCCACGACTGTCGCCGATCTCGCCTCCCGGGTGCTTCTCCGGCTACCCGAGGTACCGAGGTACCGAGGTACCGCTGGAGTACCGCCGGCCAGGTCCTCCCGATCGGGACCGGCCCGGACTCGCGAGGGCGAACCCCCGATCGGGGTCAGCAGCTTGCCGTGATCACATTCGACGACTTCACGATGTAGTCGCCGAGCACGTTGTAGCCCCAGACGATAGTGCGGAAATCATGCTTGCCCGTCCCGCCGCAGTCGTAGGAGATGTACGCGTCATGACCGGTCCCGTGGAACGGCGTCGTGGTGAGGTCCTCCCAGCCGTACCACCTCGACCGCTGGATGGTCAGGTTCGCCCCGGTGCCGCAGCTGATGCTGCCGTAGCCGGTGATCGTGTTGCCGCTGCGGCTCGTCCGGCCGATGTGCAGGCAGCTGTTGTCCGCCGCATGCGCCTCGGCCGGCGCCGCCACCGCCAGGCCGATCACGACCGCCGTCGCGGCGGTGAAGATACCGGTCCTTCGTTTCATCCCGTGCAGGGTCACACTCATTCCTCTCTACGGCCTCACGGCACTGCGGCCGTGCGTGTCGACACCCGCCCGGCACAGCTGCCAGGGCAGGGTGTTCTGGGGTCGCCGGCACATCGGCCGGCCATCGCTCAGAGCACTCCGGCAAGGCATGGGCAAATCCCATGGAATAACGTGGAGACCCCGCAGCAATATCCAGGCATCATCGTGCGGTGGCTCCCCGAACAGCAGCGGACTGCTTATCGGGAATTGGCCACCGCAGTGAGTCTGGAAGTCCCTGCCGGTACCCGTCAAGACCGTCGTCCCCGACCGGGACTCCTGGGACACGAATGCCACCCCCACCAGTGCGGAAGGCCTTGACGTGGGACGACGTGCGCCCGGGACGGCGCGGCACGCCTCGCCCGGGACGGCGGTGGGAGCGGTGGGAGGGCGTCGGGACGGCCGTGGGACACGCCGGACGGACTTCGCCGGGATGGCCTGCGGCCCTCGATCGAAGGGACCAGGATGGGCCCATGCATTCAGCAGATCTCCTGACGCGGATCGGTGAACTGCGCCGGGCCGGGTTGACCGCACCGCAGATCGCCCGCGAACTGGGCCTGACGAAGGCCCAGGTGCAGCCCCTGCTCCGCCAGGTCGCGGGATCTCACCGGGCGCTCGCCGCGGAGCAGCCGTTGCCCGGGCCGGCCGAGCGCGAACTGGTCGGCTGCTGGATCAACCCCGGCTGGAGCGCCGGCCTCACGCTCGCCGATGCGCCGGACTGGGCCGCTACCGATCCCGAGGGCGCAGCCGATCCCGGCACCGGCGGGCTGGCCGCCGTCCTGGTGGCCCGGGCCGAGCGGGCCAGCCGAGTCACCCTCTGCGGGTTCCTCGTCGACGTCTACTGCCTCGGCGTGAAGGACACGCTCGGTCCGCAGACCGTCAGCTCCAGCGCCGTCCGCGGGCGCTGCGAGCGGTTCTTCGGCGGGTTCCCCGACCCGCCCCGGACCGCGCCGCTCGAGCTGGCCCAGCACCTCGTGCACGGCGCCGTCGCGTACGCCGCCTCCCTCGGCTTCAGTCCGCACGAGGAGTTCGCGGACGTCGAGCCGTTCCTCGGCACGGCCCCGGCGCCCTGCCCCATCCAGTTCGGCCGCAACGGAACGCCGTGGTACATCTCCGGGCCGTACGACGATCCCCGCCAGGTCATCACCACCCTCGAACGCACCGTCGGCGCGGGCCACTTCCACTACCTGATGGGCGCGCCCGTGCCCCGACCCGCACGCCGTCACTCCTGACGCAGGCCCGGGGGAGGCCGAGCGCGCCAAGAACCTTGCCATCGCACATCGGTACGATCTAACCTCGCCGCCATGACCGCTCGGGGCCGCTGGACAGGGGCCGTCGTCACGCTGTTCGCCGTCGCCGTGGCAGGCTGTGCGGGGCCCGCCGGCTCCGGGGCGAGCAGCGCACCGGCCGCCGCGACCGGTCCGGCGGCCGGGGGGTCACCGGGCGGACCCGCCACCGCTGCCACCGGCTCGCAGCCGGTGGTGCGCAGCAAGGACGGCCGGCTCGCCTTCGCGCTGCCCGCTCACTGGGTGCAACGGCCCTGCCCGGTGGCCGGGGACGACTGCGCGGTCGCCGCACCGTCGTCCGGCGCGCCCGGCGAGCAGATCAGCGCCTCCTTCACCGGACTGAACCCCGCGAACGCGGGCCCGCTGGCCCTGTTGTGCGCGCCGACGGGGGCGGCCCTGCACCCCGACCCGGCGACCATGCCGTCGATCACCCGGATCAGCGTCGGCGCCCACCGGGCGTTCCGGATGTCCACGCGCGGGTCCGCCTCCGCCGCTGCGGCCGGGACCTCGCACGCCTACCTCGTGATGGTCCTGGTCTGTCTGGACGGCGGGGCCAGCGCGTCGGTACCCCTCGGCCTGGCAGCGCGCACGGCCTGGCTCAACTGCGGTCTCGCCAGCGACACCCCCACCGGGCGGCAGATCTGCGACCACGCGGTCGCCACCTTGCAGGTGCAGCCCTGATCCGGCCCTGATCCGGCCCTGATCCGGTCGCCCGCCCGGAGGCGGATGTGTCCCCGGGGAGGGGACGGTGCCCACCGGGAGCCCGATCCGGTTCGCAGTGATCGGGCCGTTCCGCCCCGGATCGTGCGGCGGATCGCTAGGGTCGTGCGGGTGCTGGGCGTGGCAGCAGCGGTGTTCATCCCCGACGAGCTCCCCCGACGCGGCCGACTGGCCCTGTGGGGGCCGCAGGCCGGCCCCGACCGGGTCGAACTGGTCTTCGCGGGAGGCTTCTACGGGGTCCGCAAGCGGATGGTCAGCGCGACGCTGCTGCCCGTCGCGGACGCCCTGGACCACCTGCTGACCCGCCACGGCGTCGACGGACCCGACCCCGGCGCGGTGGTCCCCGGTCGCCCCGACCAGAGCCTGGCCTGCTGGGCGGCGGCCGCCGTCGCCGGACTCGGCCTGATCGCCCGCGGCCGGCTCCTGCCGACGATCACCCCCGGCGGGCACGACGCCTGGCGCGTCGGGCCGCTCGACCCCGAGGACGCCGCGTGGCTACGGCAGCTCGGCCAGGCCTTCCCGGCCACCGGGCACGCCCTCGGCGTCCCCGGCTCCCGCCCGCAGCGGCTGCGCTCCCCCGAGTCCCTCGTCCGGGACTTCTGGGACGCCATCGCCGACACCCTCGTCCGCTCCCCCGCCGCCGCCCGGACCGTGTCCGCGCCGGCCTTCGCCGCCACCGAGCCCACCGGCGTGGAGGACCTGGCCGACTGGCTCGCGACCTCACCCGATCCGCCGTCCGCCGGCGTCCAACTCGGCCTGCGCGTGGAGCAACTGACCCCGGACCCCGAGCCGGACCCCGAGCCGGACGACGGGCCGCTCGAGGAACCGGATCTCGATCCGGACCCCGAGCCGGACGACGGGCCGCTCGAGGAGGTCGCCGACGAACGGGCACCCGGCCCCGCCTTCCGGATCGTGCTGCAGGCACGCAGCGTGACCGACCCCACCCTGATCGTCGAGGTCGCCGACCTGTGGGACCACCCCGAACGGGTGCTGCCCGCCTTCGGCAGCCAGGTGGAGGCCGACGTCCTGCTCGGCCTTCGCCGCGCCGCCGCGGTCTGGCCGCCGTTGGCCCCGCTGCTCGCCCAGCCGCGGCCCGTCGCCCTCGCCCTGGACGACGACACGGTCACCGACCTGCTCGGCACGATCAGCGAGGACCTGGCCGCCGCCGGGGTGGAGGTGCTCTGGCCCGCGGCGCTGCTGGGCGACGGCCTGCAGCTGCGCGCCGAGATGATGCCCTGGGAGGAGACCGAGGGCGCCGGCTTCGGGCTGCACCAGCTGCTGGACTTCCGGTGGCAGCTCACCCTGGACGGCGACGTCCTGGACCCGGACGAGATCGCCCTGCTGTCCGAGGCCCGGCGCCCGCTGGTGCGTCTGCGCGGCCGCTGGGTGACCGTCGACCCCGCCCTGCTGGCCCGGCTGCGTCGCGAACCCGCCCGGCTGACCGCGGCCGAGGCGCTCGGCGCCGTCCTGGCCGGCAGCATCGAACTGGACGGCGACACGGTCACCCTCGCCGCGAGCGGTCCCCTCGCCGAGCTCGCCGACCGGCTCGCCACCCTGGCCGGCGCCCCACCGCCGATCGGCACCCCGGCCGGCCTGGAAGCGACCCTGCGCCCCTACCAGCACCGCGGGGTCTCCTGGCTCGCCGCCATGTGCGAGGCCGGGTTCGGCGCCTGCCTGGCCGACGACATGGGCCTGGGCAAGACCATCCAGGTGATCGCGCTGCACCTGCACCGGCGCGCGCTGGGTGCCGGCCCGACGCTGGTGGTGTGCCCGGCGTCCCTGCTCGGCACCTGGGCCCGGGAGGCGGCCACGTTCGCCCCCGGCGTCCCGGTGCGCCGCTACCACGGCGACGCGCGGAGCCTGGACGACCTCGCCCCCGACGAGCTGGTCCTGACCACCTACGGCATGGTCGTCCGCAACGCCGGCGACCTGGCCCGCGTCCCGTGGGGCCTGACCGTGGCCGACGAGGCGCAGCACGCGAAGAACCCCGAGTCGCGAACCGCCACCGAGCTGCGCCGGCTGCCCGCCGCCGCACGGGTCGCCCTCACCGGCACCCCGGTGGAGAACCACCTGACCGACCTGTGGTCCCTCCTCGACTGGACCACCCCCGGCCTCCTCGGCTCGCTGGAGACCTTCACCCGCCGGATCGCCGTCCCGGTCGAGCGTTACCGCGACCCCGACGCCACCGCCCGGTTCGCGCGGATGGTGCGCCCCTTCCTGCTGCGCCGACGCAAGACCGACCCCGGGATCGCCCCCGAGCTGCCGCCCAAGACCGAGACCGACCGGATCGTGCCGCTCACCGCCGAGCAGGTCACCCTCTACCAGGCCGTGGTCAAGGAGACCCTTGCCGCGATCGCCGCCAGGACCGGGATCGAGCGGTCCGGGCTGGTGTTCAGCCTGCTCACCGCGCTGAAACAGATCTGCAACCACCCCGACCAGTACCTCAAGCACCGGGGCCGCCTCGCCGGCCGGTCCGGCAAGCTGGCCGCCCTCGACGAGCTCACCGACGTCATCCTCGCCAGCGGGGAGTCGATGCTGGTGTTCACCCAGTACCGGCAGCTGGGCGAGCTGCTGCAGCGGCACCTGGACGACCGGGGCGTACCGTCGCTGTTCCTGCACGGCGGGGTGCCGGTGGCGCAGCGGGAGCGGATGGTCCGGCGGTTCCAGGCCGGCCAGGTCCCGGTCTTCGTGCTGTCGCTGAAGGCCGGCGGCACCGGGCTCACCCTCACCCGCGCCACCCACGTCGTCCACTACGACCGCTGGTGGAACCCCGCCGTGGAGGACCAGGCCACCGACCGCGCCTACCGGATCGGCCAGGACCGCCCGGTGCAGGTCCACCGCCTGATCGCCGAAGGCACCCTGGAGGACCGGATCGCCGCCCTGCTGACCAGCAAACGGGAGCTCGCCGACGCCGTCGTCGGCTCCGGCGAGGGCTGGATCACCGAGCTGTCCGACGACGAGCTGCGCGAGCTGGTCACCCTGCGAGCGGTGTCATGACCGGGCCGGGCGACCCGTCGCGCCCAGCGGCCGGATCCGGCCCGGGGCGCCGCGCGGGGTCCGCGGACGACTGGTTGAGCCGGGCCTGGCTGTCCGCCGTCGAGCAGCGCGCCCAGCTCGACCCCAACCGGCTGCCCCGGGCCGCCGCCTACGCCCGCCGCGGCGCCGTCCAGGATCTCACCATCGAACCCGGGCTGATCACCGCCTCCGTCGCCGGGCGCGACCAGGAGCCCTACCGGGTGCGGGTTCGGGTGCGCCGGTTCGAGGACGCCGAGTGGACCGCCGTCCTGGACGTCGTCGGCGACCGGGCGGACCGCTCCGCCGCCCTGCTCGACGGACGGCTGCCCCGGGAGGTCGCCGAGGCCCTGGACACCGCGGGCGTGCCGCTGGTCCCCCGCCCGGTCGAGATCGGCCCGCGGTGCACCTGCCCGGACGACGCCGACCCCTGCAAACACTCCGCCGCCGTCTGCCTGCGGGTCGCCGAGGAACTGGACGCCGACCCTCTGCTCGCGCTGCTGCTGCGCGGGCGGGACCGCGCCGAGGTGCTCAGCGGCGTCCGGTCCCGGCGCCGCCGCCCGGTCGAGCCCGAGCGCCCGTCGCCGCCGGCGGCCGACCGGCCGGAGGGGCGCGCAGCGCCCGACCCGGCCGACCCGGGGGTGGACGCGCGCGCCGCCCTCGCCCGCGGCGACACCCGCACGGCCCGCCGCCTCGCGAAAGACGTCGCAGCGACGGGCCCCGAGCCCG
>DATDMG010000400.1:0-6118 GCA_036518955.1 Kineosporiaceae bacterium
CGATCACCAGCCGGTTGACGCTGTCACCGCGAATCAGGAGGGCCCGGTACCCGTGCTGGACCCGTGCGGAGATCATCACGTCGAGGTTGCTAAGGTTCAGCCACTTCACGGCGATCATCCTGACGTTCGGCAGGGCGACCCGGATGGACCGGGGCCCACCGTACGACGCCACGGCGGACCGGTCGCTGCCCGCGGACATGAAGGTCCAGAACCGGGCCATGACGGTGGTCGGGGGGTAGCCGTCCATCGGTCCGGCGTACCAGACCCCGATGTTCGGCTTGACCAGCCGCCCCGGCAGGTCGAACACGACCCGGTCGAAGCCCGGGTGGCCGCCGGTCCGGATCGTCCCGAGGGCGAAGTAGTCACGGGACACTAGTCAGGCACGGACGCTGGCCGCGCGATGACGCCCACGATCTTCGTCACCAATTGCGTCAACGGATCGTCCGGGCCGTACGCCTGCCGGCTGCGCCCCAGGGTCTCGCGGCCCAGAGACCCCGCCTGCTCCGGTTCGCCACTGCCGATCAGGGCGAGGGTGAGCGCGGCCGCCGAGAAGAGGGTGGCGGCATGGTCGGGGCCGTACACCTGCCGGCAGCGCCCCAGCGTCTCGCGGCCCAGAGACCCCGCCCGCTCCGGTTCGCCGACGAGAGTCCGGGCGAGGGTGAGAGCGGCGGCCGTCAGCAGGGTGGTCGCGTGATCCGGGCCGTAGGCGCGTCGACAGCGCTCCAGGGTGTCCTGGCCCAGGGTGCACGCTGACTCCGGCTGGCCTACGGCGATCAAGGAGAGGGTGAGGGTGGCCGCCGTCAGCAGGGTGGTCGCGTGATCCGGGCCGAAGGCGCGTCGACAGCGCTCCAGGGTGTCCTGGCCCAGGGTGTACGCCGACTCCGGCTCACCCACAGCGATCAGTGCCGTGGTGAGGACGGCCGCAGCGTACAGGGTGGTGGGGTGATCGGGGCCGAGGACCCGCTGGGAGCGTTCCAGGGTATCTCGCCCGAGGATGCGCACCGGCTCCGGCTCGCCCAGCCTGACCAGGGCGTCGGCCAGGACGGCCGACGCGAAGAGGGTGGTGGAGTGGTTGCGGCCGAGGACACGTCGGCAGCGCTGCAGGGTGTCCTGCGCCAGGGCGCGCGCCGACCCGGGCTCACCAAGTCCGATGAGTGCGAGGGTCAGCACCGCGGTGAGATACAGGGTGGTGGAGTGGTCGGGGCCGAGCACGCGGCGGCAGCGCTCCAGAGTGTCCTGGCCCAGGGCACGCGCCGGCTCCAGCTCGGCGAGCCAGACCAGTGCGAGGCTCAGGGTGGCCGCCGCGTTCAGGGTGGTGGGATGGTCGTGGCCGAGCACGCGCCGGCCGCGCTCCACCGTGTCCTGTCCGAGGGCGCGCGCCGACTCGGTATCCCCGAGGAGGAAGAACAGGATGTTGGCCAGCAAGCTGGCGGAGGCCAGGGTGTCGGGATGGTCTGCGCCGAGGATCTCCCGCCACCGGTCGAGCAGCTGCGCGGAAATCTCGCGGCCCGCCTGACCATCCCCGACGGCCCGCAGGTAGCCGCTGACATCGAGAAGCAGCTCGCGGCTGGCAGGACGGTCGTCCGCGACCGGGATGGTGGCGAGCACGTGCGGGGCCAGCTCCCTGTAGGAGCCCCAGGTGGACGGATCGTTCGGGTCGCCGGGGCGGCCCGCGCACAGCAAGGTCAGGACTCGCTCTTGCCCACGGTGCTGCTCGGCGGGGGTCAGCTGGGATCGGATGACCGCCTGGACGAGACGGTGAAGCTGTACGCGGTCGTCATGCCGGCGGATCAGTGAGAGGTCGACGATCATCCGGACGACGTCGTCCAGCTCGTCCGGCTCCCCCACGGCGGTGCGCAGCGGTTCGTCCAGCAGGTGGGCGTGCTGGGTGAAGAGGCGCAGCGGAATCGGATCCGGTGCCAGGAACGCCGCCAACTGCATGAGCTGCGCACCCGCCGGGCTGTCGGAACGCAGGCGCTCCAGGGACAGCGTCCACGCGGTGTCCAGCCTGCCCTGGTAGCCGATCACATCGCCTTGCGCCAGCAGACTGGCGCGACGCCGACGGAACCGACGCAGGTACGCCTCCGGCGGCAGCCCGGTGACCTCCAGATAGCCGGCGGCCTGTGCGGCGGCGAGGGGCAGGTCGCCGAGCTCGTCGGCGAGCTGATCGGCCACCTCCTCGGCCAGGTCCGGCACCCGGCGGCGCAGCAGGGCGACGGTCTGCGGCCGGGCCAGCACATCGACCTCCAGCTGGCCGCCGAGCCCTCCAAAGCCCGGGTAGCGCGAAGTGACGAGCACGTGACCTGTCCCGCCCGGCTGGTAGTCGATGAGATCTTCAGGCCGCTGCGCGTTGTCGAAGATCAGCAGCCAGGACGAGCGGCGTCGCAGTTCGGCCCGCACCCGATCCACCTGGACCGGCATGCTCTCCGTCGCCGGGAGCCCGAGCTGGCCGCTCAGGGCGGCGAGCTGGCCGGCGATGAGGGCTCTGTGTTCGGCGTCGAGCCACCAGACCAGCTCGTAGTCCGAGCAGAACCGGTGAGCGTACTCGAGGGCCAGCTGGGTCTTGCCCACGCCGCCCAGTCCGTGCAGCGCGTGCAGCACCATCGTGTGCTGGCCACGACGCAGCTGGCTGCGTAGCTCGTTCAGCACCTCGGTCCGGTCCATGAAGTGCGGATTGCGCGGCGGCACGTTCCACACGGCTGGCGGCCGACCGGCGAACGTCGGCCTGTCCGCCGTCGTGGTCGAGCTATCGGTGTGCGGCAACCGCGCGGCCCATCGTCCGCCCAACCGGTCCCGAAGTCTCCCGGCCGCTGTTGCCTCGTCCAACCCGACGAGGTCCACGGGGGCCAGGGCGGCGTACAGGTTCGGCACCGCGACGGGCTCGACCAGCACGGGCAGGATCCGCTCCACGTCCCGGGCCGGGTGGAAGGATGACGCCCACAGCACCGCCGTCCCCGCCGTGGACCGGAAGTAGGCCTCGGACCAGACCGCCACCAGTCGGTCCGCCCGGTCCAGCGCCTGCTGCATGCGGGTGAGGTAGTCCTGTCCCGGCGCCCAGTCCCAGACGTCCAGCTCGACGCTGTAGCCGGCCTCGATCAGCTGCCAGGCGAGCCACTCGGCCCAGGCCTGATCGCGGGTATCGTGGCTGACGAAGAAGTCCACCCGCCGACCTACATATTTTCCGCTGCCACCGGACGGGGTCTGTCGTCTTCGGCTGGCGAGCTCGTCAACACCCTGCGCCTAGCCCTCCGCCGCCCAGGCGTAGAGGTCCTCGGTGGTCTGCTCGACGGTGGTCGACGTTCCACATGCCCGCTGGGCCTTCGCGACCTCATCAAAAGCCTCGGCCGCCGCTGCCTGCACGTCCGGATCATCGACGAGCATGCCGGCGACGTCACTGGCCCGATCCTGAATCACACTCGTCATGAACGGCGGGACGCTTTTCGCCTCCTCGGCGAGGGCGTTCTGAACGATACTCACCAGCTCCTGAACGCTCACCGACGTGCCAGCCTGGCGATAGAACCGGCCACCCAGCTTCTCGAAAATGTAATCACCGGACAGGGCGAAGCGGCGAACAAGCGTCATGGCGTCGACAATAGGCGCCCTGCGTGCGACCCAAGGGCCCTGGATGAGCTGCATGACCATCCCTTCTCCTCCACGGAGACCAATTCCACACAGACCCATCCGAAGGCGGATCTACACGCCGCCCCGGAGCCGACGCCTCCTTCAGTCACGTGCGCGTCCGCCGGAGCCCGACACATCTTCGTCAGCTTTCCCGCGTGCCACAGGAACCACATCAGTCCCGGCTCAGACCTCGCCCACTCCGCTCAATCATACGCAAACCACCTCACGATCGGAACCCACGGCACATCATCGTCCGAGGGGCGCCGCCGCGGCTGGAGGTCCGGGACAAGATCCCAAATCTTGGGAACACATCACCACATATGATCGGCCGGCGGATCCATGGCGTATGCCTTGAATTGAATGGAGGCATCGTGTTGGCTCCGTTGCGTGATGTCAGGACGGTAGGATAATAGACCCGTGGGGGCAGCCGAGCGCGGGCCCGTGGACTTTTTCGTCAGTCATGCGGGCCAGGACCAAGCGTGGGCGGAGTGGTTGGCTTGGCAGTTGACCGAGGCCGGCTACGCGGTCGAACTTGATGTGTGGGACTGGGCACCGGGGCAGGATTTCGTTGCCCGCATGCAGGCTGCCCTGAGCACGTCGGGCCGGTTGCTGGCGGTCTGGTCCGCGGCCTACTTCCAGTCCGTCTTCGGCACCGCGGAACTACGCGCCGCATTCGTGCAGCAGGCTCGGGAGGCGGGCCGCGTGGTGCCGGTGATGGTCGAGCGTGTGGCGGTGCCGGAGTTGTTCGCCTCGCTGATCTACGTGGACCTGGTCGGGCTGGACGAGGTCGCCGCCGCCGCCTGGTTGCGGGCCCGGCTGGCGGGTGGGCGGCCGAAGGTCGCGCCGCGGTTCCCCGCCGCCGTCGCGCCGTCCGGGGACCGGCCGGCGTTTGCCGGCGCGTGGCCGGCGGTATGGACCGCCCCGCCCCGCAACCCGCACTTCGTCGGCCGCGCGACGATGCTGTCCGAGCTGCGGCAACGGCTGCGCTCGGAGGGACACATGCTGGTGGTGCAGTCACTGTACGGCCTGGGGGGCGTGGGGAAGACCCAGCTCGCGATCGAGTACGTGCACCGGTTCGCGGCTGACTACACCCTGGTGTGGTGGCTCGATGCCGAACAGCCCATTCTGGTCGGCGGCCAGCTCGCCGCACTGGCCGCACGGTTGGGCCTGTCGGATGGCGGGCTGACGGAGCAGACGGTGCGGAACGTGATGGACATGCTGCGCCGCCGCCAGGACTGGTTGCTGATCTTCGACAACGCGCAGCGGCCGCAGGACGTGACCCCCTACCTCCCGGGAGGGACGGGTCACATACTGATCACATCCCGTCAGCCCGGCTTCGGGGCACTGGGCGGCCGGATGGAGGTTGACGTTCTCCAGCGACCGGAGACCGTCGCCCTGCTGCGCCGCCGGCTGCCCGAGCTCGACGACCAACTGGCGCACGAGTTGGCCGCCGAGCTGGGCGATCTGCCGCTGGCGGCTGCCCAAGCCGCGGGCTACCTGGAGTCCACCGGGCTACCGGCGACGGACTACCTGGCCCGATTCCGGGGGCACCGGGACAGCGTGCTGGCTCGCGGAGAGGTGCTGGGATATCAGGGCAGACTCGACACCACCTGGAAGTTGTCCCTGGAGAGACTGAATGTCGACAGCCCTGCGGCTGTGGCATTGTTGCGGCTGGCGGCCTTCCTGGCCCCTGAACCGTTTCCCGTGCAGGTGTTGAATGAACATTCCGAGGTCCTCGCCGATCCGCTGCGCACCGCCGCAGCCGACCCGGACGAGTTGGACGACGTCGTCGGGCGGATCGTCGGTTTCTCGTTGGCGCGTCGTGAGGGTGACAACCTTCACCTGCATCGGCTGGTGCAGGCGGCCATCCGCCATGACCTGACCCCTGAGGTGCGCCGGCAGGAGCAGCAGCGCGCATTGTCGCTGCTGGGCGTGGCCCACCCCGGGAACCCGCTGGATCCGACCACCTGGCCCCGGTACCGGCAGCTGGCCGCGCATATCCTGCTCACCGCCCCGCTGAGCGACGACCGAGCCGACAACCGGCGTCTCCTTTGCGACACGGCCCGCTACCTCCAGGCCACCGGGAACTTCCCCGCCAGCCGAGCCATGACCGAGGAGCTGCTGAGCCGCTGGCAGGCGGCTCCGCTGCTCGGCCCCGACGATCCCGACACTTTGGAGGCGGCGGCCATCCTGGCCTGCACCCACGTCAGCGTGGGCGACGACGTGCGGGCCGCCTACGGCCTGAGCAGCGCGACGGTGGAACGCGCGGGGCGCGTCCTTGGCCCCGACCACCCCACGACGGCGTGGGCGGCAGCCACCTGGATCATTGCTCGGCTCCGGATGGGCGAACGGTTCCCGTCGGCCGGCCGGGCCCCAGCGGGTGACCAGCCCCGGGAGGACGCGCTCGAGCACGACCTCGCCTCGCTGCTCGAGAAGGGTCGGGAAGCGGTGAGCCGCGCCCGGCAGGTGCTCGGCCCCGACCACTGGGTGACCCTGT
>DATDMG010000401.1:0-26927 GCA_036518955.1 Kineosporiaceae bacterium
TGTCCGACGTCCTCGCCCTGTTCTCCGCCCTGGACGGCGACCGGGCGGGCCGGCCGGCCGGGGTGGAGGAGGTCGTACCGGCCGAGCGATCCCTGCTGGTGCGGTTCGATCCGGCCGTGGCGGACCGGTCCCGGGTGGGCACCTGGATCCGGGCGGCCCTGGCGGCCGGGCCGGCGACGGGCGCGCCCGCCGCAGCGGCCGGGTGGCTCGAGATCCCGGTGCGGTACGACGGCGAGGACCTCGTCGAGGTCGGCGAGCTCACCGCGTTGGGGCGGGACGGCGTCGTCGCCGCGCACACCGGGCAGGACTGGACCGTGGCGTTCACCGGCTTCGCGCCCGGGTTCGGTTACCTGGTCGGTGGTGACCCGCGGCTACAGGTGGCCCGGCGGCCGGCACCGCGAACCCGGGTGCCCGCCGGAGCGGTGGCGCTCGGGGGTCGGTACTCCGGGGTGTACCCGCGGCCCTCACCGGGCGGCTGGCGGATCATCGGGACGACGCCGGTCGCGATGTGGGACCTCGACCGCGATCCCCCGGCGGTCCTGCGGCCGGGCGTCCGGGTGCGGTTCGTCGCGCTGCCATGAGCGATCCCGCCGTGACGACGCATCCTCCCGGGGCGACGGACCGACCGTCCCGAGTGCTCGTGGTCGACGGCGTCGGCCCGATCGTCACGGTCCAGGACCTGGGGCGGATCGGGCTCGCCCGGCTCGGGGTCTCCCGAGCCGGGGCCGCGGACCGGGCATCGTCGGCCCGGGCCAACCGGCTCGTCGGCAACACCGCCCGCGCCGCCGCGCTGGAAGTGCTGCTCGGCGGGCTCATGGTCAGATCCGGGGCGGAGCACCTCGTGGTCGCCCTCACCGGCGCGGACTGCCCGCTGACCCTGGACGGTCGGCCGGCGGCCGCGGGTGCCGTCCTCGACCTCCCGCCGGGGAGCCGGCTGACGCTCGGGACCGCCTCCGCGGGCCTGCGGGCGTACCTGGCGGTCCGCGGCGGGATCGTGGTGCCGCCCGTCCTCGGATCCCGTTCCCGGGACACTCTCGCCGGTCTCGGCCCGCCCGGGATCCGGGCGGGTGACGAGTTGCCGGTGGGTCCGTCGGCGCCCTACTCCTCCGCGGACGTCGGGAGCTGGCCCCTCCTGGACCAGCTGCCCCTGCCGGCGCTGCCGGCCGCGGACGGGGAGGTCGTGCTGAGGGCCGTGCCGGGGCCGCGGCTCGCCGAGTTGCCGGCGGAGTCGGCGGACCGGCTCTGGGACCAGGTGTGGTCGGTGTCGCCGGACAGCGATCGCGTCGGCGTCCGGCTCACCGGGGCACGGCCGCTGCGCACCCGGTCGGCCGGCGGGTGGCCCAGCGACCCCCTCCTCCGCGGTGCCGTCCAGGTGCCGCCCGGTGGTGAGCCGGTGGTCTTCCTGGCGGACCACCCGGTGACGGGCGGCTACCCGGTGGTCGCCGTCGTCCTGGACGCCGACACGGACCTGCTCGCCCAGGCCAGGCCCGGGGCCAGGGTGCGCCTGCGCCGGGTGACCCTGGGCGGACCCAGCAGGCATCCGGATCTCCGCTGTCCCTGGTGGGGCTGGTGATTCCCGGCGGACAGGGCAGGCTGGGGGTGTGGACGTCGACCTGGCCGTGGTGGGTGCCGGCGGAGCCGGATTGAGCCTGATCGTGCACCTGGAGCGGCTGTTGCCGGCGGGCCGGCGACCGCCGGCCATCGTGCTGATCGATCCGGTGCATCGGGTGGCCGAGGACCGCACCTGGTGCTTCTGGGACGCTGGGAGCGGGCCGCTGGACCACCTGGTCCACCGGTCCTGGCGACGGGTCGCCGTCGTGGACACCGCCGGCGGCGTCCGGGTGCTCGACCTCGACCCCCTGCGCTACGTCATGATCCGTTCCGCGGACTTCTACGCGCATGCGGAGGCCGCGGCCCGGCGTCTGCGCGTGACGCGGATCGCGGCCCGGGTCCACGAGGTCGGTGACGGCGTGGTCCGGGCCGGGAGCGAGGTGGTGCGCGCCCGCTGGGTGGTCGACTCGCGCCCGGCAGCGCCCCGGCTCCCGGCCAACACCGCCCTGCTGCAGCACTTTCGCGGGTGGGCCGTCCGGTTCGGCGCGGAGACGGTCGACCCCGACCTGCCGCTCCTGATGGACTTCTCGGTCCAGCAACCGGCACAGGGGGTGGGGTTCGGCTACGTGCTGCCGACCGACCCGAGGACGGCGTTGGTGGAGTACACCGAGTTCTCCGCCGGTCGACGGCCCAGCGACGAGTACGACGAGGCCCTGCGCGCCTACCTGCGTCACCGGCTCGGCGCCGCGCCCGGGGGCTACACCGTCGAGCGGGTCGAGGACGGCGCGATCCCGATGACGGACGCCGTGTGCGCTCGCCGAGCCGGACCGTCGGCGTTCCGGCTGGGCACGGCCGGCGGGGCGACCCGAGGATCGACCGGCTACGCCTTCGCGGCGATCCAGCGGCAAGCCTCGGCGGTCGCCCAAGCGCTGATCGACGGGCAGGTTCCGGTGCCGCCGCGCGCCTATCCCCGGCGACACCGCTGGATGGACGCCGTCCTGCTCCGCGCTCTTGACCAGGGGCTGGTCGCGGGGCCCACCCTGTTCGCGGACCTCTTCGCACGCAACCCGCCGGAACGCGTGCTGCGTTTCCTCGACGGCCGGACGACGCCGGGCGAGGAACTGCGCCTGATGGCCACCACGCCGATCCTTCCGATGACCCGGGCTGCCGCGGCGGACGCGGTGGCCCGGGTCGCCCGGCGGATCCGGCCGCTCCTGGCCGGGCGGTCCGGCTCTCCCCGGCCGCCGTGATCCGGGCGGACCGGCGTCAGGTCCGGGGACGGCGTCAGGTCCGCGGACGGCGTCAGGTCCGCGGGCCGTGCTTCAGGTCGACGTCCTCCTCCGCGTGCAGCGCCAGCTGGCTGCGGACGAACGGGCACGAGGCGACCACGCCGTAGCCCCGTCGGCGGGCATCGTCGAGGGCCCAGCGCACCAGTGTGGTGCCAACGCCCTGGCCCTCGAAGTCCGGGTCGACCTCGGTCTGGGTGAACACGACGAGGTCGTGGGTCAACAGGAACTCGGCTTCTCCGATGACTCGGCCGTCGACGGACGCCCGGTACCGGCGCCCCTGCTCGTCGCGGGTGAGGTCGATGGAGCGCCCGTCGGTGGTCGTCGTCACCGGCTCATTGTGGCCCCAGTCCCCCAGAGGTGTGAACCTCAGTTACTCCCGGTGTTGGCCATCAGCTCTCGGCGAGCGCGTAGCCGGCCCCGTCTATCGCGGTCCGCAGCTCCTCGGTCGAGAGCGCGCGGCGGCTCCGAACGGTCACGGACGACGTCCCGTCGGGGATGAGATCGACGCTGACGTCCTCGACGCCGTCCAGGGCGGTCAGTTCGGAGGTCACGGCCTGCACACAGTGCTGGCAGGTCATCCCGTTGACGTGCAGGGTGATGGTGGCCGGATCGGTCACGTCGTCCTTCCTCGGGCAGAGGTGGTCGGGTCGGGGTGGCCCCCTCGGTCGGGCTCGGGTCAGGTCCGCAGCAGCCGGGCGATCGCGTCGGCCGCCTCGCGTACCTTCGCCCGTGCCGCCTCGTCGGACTCGCGGGCGGCATCGACGACGCAGTGGCCGACGTGATCCTCGAGCAGGCCGAGACTGACGGCCTGCAGGGCCTTGGTGACGGCGGAGACCTGGGTCAGGATGTCGATGCAGTACTGGTCCTGCTCGACCATCCGCTGCAGCCCCCGGACCTGGCCCTCGATGCGACGCAGACGCGTGAGGTAGTCCTCCTTGCTGCGTGCGTAGCCAGGCATGTCGCTCCCCTCCACCGTCTTCGGGAGACAGGATACCCCTCCCGGGTATGGTGGGTGGGTCGCTCATCCCGCTACGCGGTGGCCTGCACCGATGAGCGGAGCTCGAGGGACTCCGGGTCGAGGCCGGCGTTGCGCAGGGCGCGCCGGCGCCGCAGCAGTGCCCACATCTCGTCCAGGTTCTCCCCGATCTCGGCCAGCCGGTTCTGTTCCTGCCCCTCCCCGAGCTGGCCGGCGTCGCGCTGGTCGCGCAACCGGCGCTGCTGGGCGATCAGTGCGTGGATGCAGTCCAGGATCTCTCGGTCGTGCATGTGGCTGCCCCTCTCATCGGGCCGTCCGGGTCTCGGACGACCTCGGTGACTGACGAGCACGTTAAGTGAACGTGGCGGGGCTCCGGCAAGGTCGGAAGTCCCTATCGTGAGGGACGTCACGAAAGCCAACGATGTCATCGCCCCGCCCCGGCGGCTCGCCGCCTGGGGTCGTTCGCTCGGGTACTCAGCCTCCGGACGGGCCCGCCGGCGCGTCGAGGAAATCGACGAGCCGGGCCGCGATCCCGGTGTACCGAGCGGGAGTGAGTTCGAGGAGCCGCTGTTCGGCGTCCGGCGGGAGTCCGAGGCCGCTCACGAAGGTGCGCATCGCCTGCGCGTCGATCCGGCGGCCCCGGGTCAGCTCCTTGAGTCGCTCGTACGGCTGCTCCAGGCCGTGCACGCGCATGACCGACTGCACCGCTTCCCCCAGGACCTCCCAGGTCGCCTCCAGGTCGGCGGCCAGCGCCGCGGTGTCGACGTCCAGGGCCGCCAGCCCGCGCCGCACGTTCTCGATCGCCAGCAGGGAGTGCCCGAAGGCGGGCCCCACGTTCCGTTGCATCGAGGAGTCGGTCAGGTCACGCTGCAGCCGGGAGGTCACCAGCGTGGAGCCGAGGACGTCGAGGAGAGCGTTGGAGACCTCCAGGTTCGCCTCGGCGTTCTCGAACCGGATCGGATTGATCTTGTGCGGCATGGTGCTGGAACCGACCGTCCCCTCACCGGGCCGGCCGATGACCTGCACGAAGTAGCCGAGCGAGACGTACGTCCACACGTCGGTGCACAAGTTGTGCAGCACCCGGTTGAACCGGGCGACGTCCGCGTAGAGCTCGGCCTGCCAGTCATGGTTCTCGATCTGGGTGGTGAGCGGGTTCCAGGTCAGACCCAGGCCCTCGACGAACGTGCGCGAGACGGCGATCCAGTCGGTGGCCGGCGCGCCGACCACATGCGCGGAGAAGGTCCCGGTCGCACCGTTGATCTTACCCAGGTACTCGGTGTGCTCGATCCGGGCGAGCTGCCGGCGCAGCCGGTGGGCCAGGACGGCGAGCTCCTTGCCGAGCGTCGTCGGGGTGGCCGGCTGTCCGTGGGTGCGGGCCAGCATCGGTACGGCCCGGTGCGTGTGGGCGAGGGCGGCGACGTCGTCGGCGAGGGCACTGGCGGCCGGCAGCCATACCTGCCGCACCCCACCGCGGATCATCAGCGCGTACGCCAGGTTGTTGACGTCCTCGCTGGTGCAGAACAGATGCACGAGTTCTTCGACGTCCGCCAGGGACGTTCCCTCGATCCGCTCCTTGAGGTAGTACTCGACCGCCTTGACGTCGTGCAGCGTGACGCGCTCGATGCGACCCAGCTCGGCGACGTCCGCCGGGCCGAAACCCGAGACGATCGCCCGCAACCGCCGGATCTCGTCGTCCGCCAGCGTCCGCATCCCCGGGACGGCGCCCGTGGACGCCAGATGGATCAACCACTCGACCTCGACCCGCACCCGTTCCCGGTTCAGGGCCCCCTCGGACAGGTGCTCCGTCAGGGGCGCGACGGTGGCCCGGTACCGGCCGTCGAGCGGTCCCAGAGGCGCGTCGCCGAGCGATGGCAGGCCGGCCGCGTCGGTGCCCGAGGTGGCCGGGAGCGGGGAGGCCGGGAGCGGGGAGGACGCAGGAGCGGTGGAGGTTTTCCGGGCGGTCACGCGCCCATGCTCGCATTCCCGCTCCCGCTCCCGCCGACCATCCGGCCGGCGGGAGCGGACAAGCCCGTGATCGTGCCCCTCCGGCACGATCACGGCCCGTCGCGTGGCCGTCCCGATCAGACCGTGGTGGAGGATCCGATCTTGAAGTAGGTGCCCTGCGGGTCGCGCAGCACGGCGATCTGGCCGAACGGCGTGTCGGCCGGGCCGCTGACGAGCGTGCCACCGGCGGCGGTGGCACGCTCGACGGTGTCATCGGTCGAGGCCACCGCGAAGTACGTCATCCAGTGCGCCGGCAGGTCGGGCAGGTCGCCGTCCGGGCCACCGATGCCGGCGACGGTGTTGCCCGGCCCCGCGCCGTCGACCGAGTTGTAGTCCCGCTCCCCGGGGACCGTGGTGTAGCGGTAGCCGAACACGGCGGCGTAGAAGTCCCGGGCGCCGGCCGGGTCGACGCTGTGATGGTCGTTCCAGACGACGCTACCGGGTTCGTTGACCAGTACCGCCCCGAACATCTGGTCCGCCTGCCAGATCCCGACGGTGGCGCCGGTCGGGTCGGCGGCGAGCGCCATCCGGCCCTGGTCGCCGATGCTCAGCGGCGGCATCAGCACCCTTCCGCCGTGCCCGGCGATCGCCTCCGCCGTCTTGTCGGCGTCGTCGACGGCCAGGTAGACGGTCCAGGTGAGCGGTGCCGCCGCCAGGCTGCCCTCGGGCGCCGTCCCGATCCCTGCCACCGCCTTGTCGTCGATCAGGCAGAACGTGTAATGACCGTAATCCGCGCCGGTGTCCCTCAGGTCCCAGCCGAACGTGGCGCGGTAGAACCGGGTGCTCGCGGCGAGGTCGAGGGCGGCGAGGTCGTACCAGCAGGGCGTGCCCGGCTCCCAGGGTGTTGTCCGAGTGGACATCAGGACTCGCTCTCCGTGGTGGCAGGGGGGGCCGCCGAGATGGTGAAGACGGCACCTTGCGGGTCTGCGAGGGTGGCCATCCGGCCGAACGGCGTGTCCGTCGCGGGGGAGATGACCCGCCCGCCCCGGGACGTCGCGGTGGCGACCGCCGCGTCGGTGTCGGCTACCGAGAAGTAGGTCAGCCAGTAGGATCCGGCGCCGGGCGGCAGGCCGGGGTCCGCGCCGATCCCGCCGATGACCATGCCAGGACCCGTCCCGTCGATCGTGGCGTAGTCGTACGGGCCGTCCATCCGGGTGTAGGAGTAGCCGAAGACGGCGGTGTAGAAGGCGCGGGCGGCGTCCGGGTCGGTGCTGTGGTGATCGTTCCAGGTGAGGCCGCCCGGTTCGTTCACCAGTTGGGCGCCGATCATCTTGTCCGCCTGCCAGATCCCGAAGGCGGCCCCGGTCGGGTCCATGGCGATCGCCATCCGGCCCTGGTCCGCGACGGACATCGGCGCGGCGATGATCGTCCCGCCGTTCGTCGTGATCAGATCGGTGGTCTTGTCGGCGTCCTCGACGGCGAGGTAGGTCGTCCAGGCCACAGGCTGCTCGGCGGACATCGTGGGGCCGATGCCGGCGGTGGCGTGTCCGTCACGACTGCAGATGGCGTAGTGGCCGAAGTCCGGGCCCATGTCCTGGATCTCCCAGCCGAGAAGCTCGGAGTAGAAGGCGTGCGACGCGGCCACGTCGGGCGTGCCGAGGTCGACCCAGCAAGGGGTTCCCGGCTCCCACGGTGTGCTGCGGGTGGACATCGCGACTCCTCTCAGCAGTGATCGCTCCGGACGGGCCGACCGGAGCGTAACCACCCAATCACCGATCCTCGGCAAGGGTCCATGGCTGTGCCTCGGGTTCGGGCGTGTCGGGAGCCCTCCTTCACGGGACGCCCGTCCCGACCCCGCAGCGGCGTGCCGGGCAGGGTCTGCGGCCCTGCGGCCCGGTACGCGAGAGTGGCTCCCATGGTGACCGGCGACGTCGCGGAGCCCAGCGGGGCGCGGACGGCGGCCGCCCGCCGCCGGCCCTGGGCGGCCGTGGTCGGTCTGCCGGCCGGGGCGCTGTACCTGGCTCTGGACTGGGTCCGGTTCAGCACCGGACGGAGCGGCAACTACGACCTCGGGATCTTCGCCCAGGCCGCGCAGAGCTGGGCCGGTGGCGACTGGCCCCGCTCGGCCATCCGCGGCCTGGACACGCTGTTCGCCGACCACTTCAGCCCGATCACCATCCTGTTCGGGCTGGGCTGGCTGGTCTGGCCCGACCCGCGCAGCCTGCTCGTCGTCCAGTCGCTCGCGTTGGGTCTGACGGTGGTGCTGGTCGGGGCGGCCGCGGGCCGCCAGCTGCCGTCGAGGGTCGCGGTGCCGGTCACCCTGGCGGCCGCGGTGGCGAAGGGCGTGGTCTCCGCGGCCTCGTTCGACGTCCACGAGACGGCGCTCGGGGCACCCGTGATGGCCGGGTTGGCGTGGGGCCTGCTGGAACGGAGGCGGCGGGTCGTCGTCGGGTGCTCGGCCGCCCTGCTTCTCGTCAAGGAGGACCTGGGGCTCACCGTACTGATGGCCGCCGGTGTCTGGTGGTGGCTGGTCCAGGACCGCCGGACGGCGCTCGGCCTCGCCGGGCTCGGACTGGCCGGCTTCGTGATCGCCAATGTGGTCGTCGTCGTCGCGGCGCCGGACCACCGGAACCCGTACCTGCAGTTCCTCGCCGGAGCCTCGGGCAACCCGCAGGGTCTGACCGGAGCCGAGGTGCACGGTGGTACCCGCTGGGCCCCCGCGCTGCTGTTCCTGCTGGCCGCCGGGGTCGTCGGGCTGCGCTCGCCGTTGGCGGTGCTCGCCGTGCCCACGCTCGGCTGGCGAGCGGCGTCGTCCAACGTCTCGTACTGGCAGACGTACTTCCACTACGACGCGGTGCTGGTGCCGGTGGCCGCGTTCGCCCTGATCGACGTCGTGGCCAGGCTGCGGCGACCGGGTGGCGCGACGGCGACGCGGGCTGCGGCGGGCGTCCCGACCGGGGTGGTCGCCGGGGTGGTCGCCGGCTCACTGGCCTGGTCGGCCGCGATCGGCTCGGCCAAGGTCGCGGCCTGGCAGCCCTGGCACCCGCAACGGTACGTGCCCACCTCCCGGATGCGGGACGCCGCCGCCCTGGGCGGGCTCGTGCCGCGCGGCGGCCCGGTGGTCGCCCAGCAGGACCTCGGCCCGGCGGTGCTGGCCCGCGTCGACGTCCGGATGCTCAGCGACACGGTTGCCGTCCGCGGCCGGTGGGTCCTGCTGTCCTCGGACGGCGGCCAGCTCGGGGCGCCCCAGGCCGCCAAGGCTCGGTGGCTGGCGGCGGAGCTGGCCCGCCCGGACGTCCGGGTCGTCCGGCGTGGCGACTGCCTGCTGGTCGGGTTGCCCGGTGAGGAGAACGTGCTGCTCCGAGGTTGATGGTGTGCGTGATCCACGCCTGAGCGTGACCGAAAGATTCTCGTCCGTGGCGTGGCCCACACCCATATCGGCGGTGTCCGGGATAGGTTGCATGTCGTGAAGGTCGCCGTGCCAGCAGAGGTGGTGCCGGGCGAGCGCAGGGTTGCGGCCCTGCCCGACATCGTCCCGCTCTACACACGCGCGGGCCTGGAGGTCACGGTGCAGAGCCGGGCCGGGGTCCATGCGCACGCTCCGGACGAAGCGTACAAAGCCGCCGGAGCACAGGTCGTCGACACGGTCGAGGCCTCCAGCGTCGACGTGCTGCTGCACGTGCGCCCGCTCAGCTCCCAGGTCATCGGCAAGCTCAAGCCGGGTGCGATCACGATCGGGTTCTGTGCGCCGTCCGCCGAACTCGACGCGGTGCGGGCGTTGCGGGACGCCCGGGTGACGGCGTTCGCGATGGAGCTGGTGCCCCGGATCTCGCGGGCCCAGTCGATGGACGCGCTCACCTCGCAGGCGCTCGTCTCGGGGTACCGCTGCGTGCTCGAGGCGGCGATGCGGCTGCCCCGGTTCTTCCCGCTGTTCATGACGGCCGCGGGAACGGTGCCGCCGGCCAAGGTGCTGGTACTCGGCGCGGGCGTCGCCGGACTGCAGGCGATCGCCACCGCGAAGCGGCTGGGGGCGGTGGTGTCCGCCTACGACGTCCGGGCGGCGAGCGCGGACGAGGTGAAGTCCATGGGTGGCACCTTCATCAACCTGGACCTGGAGACGGCCGAGGGCACCGGTGGGTACGCCCGCGAGCAGACCGCCGAGCGGGCGCGCCGGCAGCAGGAACTGCTCGCGCCCCACGTCGCCGAGGCGGACGTGCTGATCACGTCGGCGGCGATCCCGGGGCGGCCGGCACCTCGCCTGGTCTCCGCCGACATGGTGACCGCGATGAGGGCGGGGAGCGTGATCGTCGACCTGGCGGCGGAGTCGGGCGGGAACGTCGAGGGCTCCGTGCCCGGTCAGGAGGTCGAGGTCGCGCTGGCCGGCGGAGGGGCGGCCTGCCTGCTGGGCATGCAGGACGCCGCCAGCACGATGCCGGTCGACGCTTCCCGGCTCTATGCCAAGAACCTCGCCAACATCCTGCTTCTGATGACGAGGGACGGCGCCGTCACCCCCGACTTCGACGACGAGGTGATCGCCGGCTCGTGCCTCACCCACGACGGGGCCGTCCGGCACGAGCCCACGGCCGCACTGCTCGGGGAGGGCTGATGTCCGGGGTCGCGCTGCTCGCCATCTTCGTGCTGGCGGTGTTCGTGGGGTTCGAGGTGGTGTCGAAGGTGTCGACCACCCTCCACACGCCGCTGATGTCCGGTGCCAACGCCATCCACGGCATCATCCTGGTCGGTGCGGTGATCGTCTCCGGTGAGGCCCGCACCGGCTGGGAACTCGCGGTCGGGTTGTTCGCCACCGTGCTCGCGACGGTCAACCTCGTGGGCGGTTTCGTCGTGACCGACCGGATGCTGGAGATGTTCAAGGGCCGTTCGCTGCAGGGAGGCCGCCGGTGAACGTGCTCTCCACGAACGCCGTCGAGGTCGGGTACCTGGTGGCGGCCGTGTGTTTCATCCTGGCGCTCAAGGGGCTCTCGTCGCCACGGACGGCGCGGCGCGGCAACCTCGTCGGTGCGGCGGGGGCGGCCATCGCCCTGCTGGTGACCTTCTTCGCGGAGGGGAGTCACTTCGAGCACATCCCGCTGATCCTGCTGGCGATCGTGGTGGGGACCGCCATCGCGGTGCCGGCGGCCCGGCAGGTACGGATGACCGCGATGCCGCAGCTCGTCGCGCTGTTCAACGGTGTCGGGGGCGGTGCCGCGGCCATCGTCGCCCTGATGGAGCTCAACCGCCTGTCCGGGGCCATCTCGGCGGGCGCGGACAAGGACTGGGGCAACCAGGCGGCGATCGCGTTCACCGTGCTCGTCGGGTCGGTGTCGTTCGCCGGATCCGTCGTGACCTTCCTCAAGCTGCAGGAGATCATGACGACGCGACCGGTGGTCCTGCCCGGGGCGGCGCCGCTGCTCATCGTCGGGATGGCGGCGAGCGTCGTGCTGGGCCTCGGCGTGTTCGGTACCGGGAGCCTGGCGCTGGGCCTGGTGTTGCTCGTCGTCGGGTTGCTGCTGGGCGTGATGATGGTGCTGCCCGTCGGTGGCGCCGACGTGCCGATCGTCATCTCCCTGCTCAACGCGTTCACGGGTCTCACCGTCGCCGCCGGTGGGTTCGTGCTGCACAACACCCTGCTGCTCGTCGCCGGCACCCTGGTCGGGGCGTCCGGCACGATCCTGACCCGGCTGATGGCGGCGGCGATGGGCCGGTCCGTGATGGGCGTGATGTTCGGCGCACTGCGCGGCGGGTCGACCGCTGGTTCCACCGCGGTGTCCGACCGCCCGGTCAAGTCGGTCAGCCCCGAGGACGTCGCGATCCTGCTCGGCTATGCCCGCAAGGTGATCGTCGTCCCGGGTTACGGCCTGGCCGTGGCGCAGGCACAGCACACGATCCGCGAGCTCGCGGAACTGCTCGAGGCCCGGGGGATCGAGGTGCTCTACGCCATCCACCCCGTTGCCGGCCGGATGCCCGGTCACATGAACGTGCTCCTCGCCGAGGCGAACGTGCCGTACGAAGCGCTCAAGGAGATGGACGAGGTCAACCCGGAGTTCAAGACCGCGGACGTCGTCCTGGTGGTCGGCGCCAACGACGTGGTGAACCCGGCCGCCCGGACCGACCCCAAGGCGCCGATCTACGGCATGCCCATCCTCGAGGTGTCCGAGGCGCAGCAGGTGATCTTCCTGAAGCGGTCGATGCGGCCCGGTTTCGCGGGCATCGAGAACGAGTTGCTGTACGACCCGGCGACGTCACTGCTCTTCGGCGATGCCAAGGAGTCGCTCACCAAGGTGGTCGGGGCCGTCAAGTCCCTGTGACCACCGGGCCCGGTCCGGCGGCCGTGCGACTTCGGGGGGAACCCGACAGGAGGTCTGGTGGTGCAGCACTCGTTCGCCAGTGACAACTACGCACCCGTCCATCCCGAGGTTCTCGACGCGGTGGTCGCGGCCAACCAGGGTCACGCCGTTCCGTACGGCGCGGATCCGCTCAGCAGGCGGGCCACCGAGGTGTTCCGCCAGCACCTCGGGGAACACGCTGAGGTGGCGATCGTGTTCAACGGCACCGGGGCCAACGTCACCGCCCTGTCCCTCCTGCTCCGGCCCTGGGAGCACGTCGTCTGCGCGCGGACCGCGCACATCGCGGTGGACGAGTGCGGCGCGCCGGAACGGATCCTGGGGGTCAAGCTCGTGGATCTCGACACCCCGGACGGCAAGCTCACCCCCGAACTCGTGCGCCGGGCCCGCACCGGCGTCGGCGACGAGCACCGCACCCAGCCTCGCGTCGTGTCGATCACCCAGTCCACCGAGCTCGGCACGCTGTACACGCCCGCCGAGATCCGCGCCCTCGCGGACACCGCGCACGGGCTGGGGATGTACCTCCACCTGGACGGCGCGCGGATCGCGAACGCGGCGGCGTCCCTGGGAGTGTCGCTGCGGGAGACGAGCACCGACTGCGGGGTCGACGTCCTGTCCTTCGGCGGCACCAAGAACGGGCTGCTCGGCGGCGAGGCCGTCGTCGTCCTGGCCCCGGAGCTGAGCGAAGCCCTGCCGTTCGCGCGCAAGCAGGCGATGCAACTGGGCTCCAAGCTGCGGTACACCGCGGCGCAGTTCATCGCGTTGCTGCGCGGCGACCTGTGGTACCGCAACGCCGCGCACGCCAATGCGATGGCCGCCCGGCTGCACGACGCGGTGGCGGACGTGCCCGGCGTCACGGTCACCCGGCCGCGGCAGGCCAACGCCGTGTTCGCCACCCTGCCCGAGGCGGCGATCCCGCCCCTGCAGAAGCTGGCCCACTTCTACGAGTGGGACGAGTCGACCCACGAGGTGCGCTGGATGTGCTCCTGGGACACCACCGAGCGCGATGTCGACACCTTCGCGGCCGCGGTGCGTGAGACCGTGTCCGGCATCGCCGATGGCTGGGCCGGGGTCTAGCAGCCTGCCGTGGTCAGGCAGCGGCGCGCGGCCGCGCCGGCCCGGGAGCCGTAGCCGCTGCCGAAGAGGGCCGCGTGGACCAGAAGCGGGAACAGTTGGTGCAGCGCGACCCTCCGCCGCCATCCCGGTGCCAGGGGCCAGGTCGCGTGATAGGCCGCGAGTACCTGGTCGAGGTACGGTGCGCCGAACAAGGCGAGCATGGCGAGGTCGCTCTCCCGGTGGCCGCCGTGGGCGGAGGGGTCGATCAGGACGGCGCCCTGCGGCGTCCACAGCACGTTGCCGCTCCAGAGATCGCCGTGCAGCCGGGAGGGCGGTTCCTCGGGACCGGTCAGCTCGCCGTCCCCGGCCGCGAGGCGGTCGCAGATGCGGCGCACCGCCCGGACGTCGTCCGGGCCGATCGCGCGCCGGTCGACGGCGAGGTGCAGGAAGGGCTGGAGCCGGTCGGTGGCGAAGAACGCCCCCCAGGACGACGTGGTCCCGGTGACCTGATCGGGGTCCCTGACCGGCAGGGGGAGGGGCCCGATCCAGCCCTGGCCGCCCGCTCCCGGTGCGGCGGACCCGTGGGCCGGCGCGCCGTGCCGGTGTGTGACGGCCAGGGCCCGGCCGAAGGCTTCGGCCGCCGCCGGTGTCGGCCGGGCGGTGGCCAGCCGGCGCAGCCGGATCTCGGTGCGGGAGAGGGAGAGGACGTCGACGACGGCAGCGCCCCCGTCGGACCTGGCCTCGGCGAGCCAGCTGAGGCCGGCGGCCTCGGCTGCGAAGAACCCGTCCGGGGCGTCCGACCGGCGCTTGACGAAGCTGGCGTCGCCTGGGTCAGACGGCGCGGACAGGGCGGCCGTCCAGCCGGGGCCGGGTGGTGGCGAGCAGGCCCGCGCACGCGGCGGTGATCAGATCCAGCGCGTTGCCGAAGGCGTCGGCACCGTCGTAGTAGGGGTCGGGGACGTCGAGCTCGGACGGCGGCGTGTCCGCGCCGACCGAGAGGTCGAAGGAGCGCAGGAGCTGGATCCGGTCGCGTTCGGCGTCGCTCGCAACCCAGGACCGCAGCGTGCGCAGGTGACCGCGGTCCAGGGCGATGACCATGTCCCGTCGCAGGAACCAGCGCGGGTCGAACTGCCGGGCGCGGTGGGCCGACCCGTCGAAGCCGGCCCGGGAGAGTACCGCCAGGGCGCGGCGGTCCGCGCGCTCCCCGACGTGCCAGTCACCCGTCCCGGCGGAGTCGATCTCGAAGTGCCGGCCCAGCCCCGCGTCGTCGGCGAGCCCGCGGAGCACCACCTCGGCCATCGGGGATCGACAAATGTTGCCCGAGCAGACGAAGCAGATCCGGAGGAGCCGCTCAGAAGCCATGGAGCCATGGTCGGGCATCGCGCTGGGCGTAGGTACCGCGTTCACCGAACGGACTCATCCACTCATCCACCGGATGCCGGATCGTCCCGGCGTCCACAGCCTGCCGTCGGGGCCACCCGGACGTCGGCCCGGTCACCTAGTGTCACAGTTTGTCGGTGCCGGTGGCGGTGCCAGGAGGGAGCGATCGGGATGGACGGGGTGCAGCTTCAGCGGTGCGCGGCGGAGTTGTACGCGCTGGCCGACGAGGCACGAGGCGAGGCTGCTCGCGTCGGCGCGGTAGAGCGGGTCGAGTGGAGGTCGCTGGCGGCGGATCGTTTCCGTGCGGTCCTGCGCCGGGAGGCGCTCGTCGGCCGGCGGTGCGCCGACGTGCTGGACGACGCCGCGCGCGCTGTCGCAGCACACGCCCGGGCGATCGACGGGGCGCCGGCCGGGGCTACCCGGTGAATCTGCCGCGCCTGCGCCTTCGCACCGACCCCCAGACCTTCGCCAGTTGGCTGCCGGCCCGCTCCGGTCGCGGCCAGCCGCGCTGGGTCGAGCAGGTCTGGGGCGACGACCAGCGGGTGTCGCCGGTGCTGCCGGAGGCGGTTCCCGCCCTCGTCGCGGCGGCGCTCGAGCTGTTTCGCGCTCCGCCGACGGCGGTGCTGTTCGCCCTCCACCAGGTGCCGTCGGCGCGCACCGGGTGCCTCGCGCTGGACGACGGGGTGGTCGCCGCGGTGGTCGGTTCCGGTCCCACCGGGGAGGGTGAGCCGGCCCCGTGGGTCGAGGTGGCGCTGGTTCCCGCGGTACGTGCGCTCGGCGAAGTGCCGCGGTGGATCCCGGGGCGGCCCGCCGCCGGCACCGCGCTCGATCTACGGGTCGTGCCCGGGGCCGAGACCGGGCACGCTCCCCTCCACCGCTGGACCACGGACGCCGCAGGCCACTGGCGGGCGGCGGCGTCAGGGCCGGTCGGCAACGATCCGGTCCGGCTCGCCGCGCAGGTGCGTCGCGCCCTGGCGGGCGTCGCCGGCTGCTGGTATGAGCCGCACCGTGACCTGCGGGAGGTGGGATGACGGAGTCCCTGCGGCAAGCCACCTCCGCCGGGTGGTCGTGCTCGCCTCCCGGCACGGGGAGCGCGCTCGGGGTTCCCCTCGCCGTCCACGGCGGGCCGGGCGGCACGGCCGCCCGCCTCGACGACCTGGAACTGGCCGCGCTGCGGCTCCAGCGGTCCGCGCAGGTGATGGCGCTGATCGCCGCGCGGTTGGCCCGGATCGCGATGAGCCCGGCATCCGCCCTCACCGCGGTCCGGTCGCCCGCGACCTGGTGGGCGGCACAGCAGCGGCTCGCGACGGCGCTCGGAGGCCAGTCCGGGGCGGTGGTGGTCGCCGCCCGGTACGCAGCTCTGGCAGGGGGTGCCCTGGCAGCCGTGGCGCTCTACCGCGCGGCCGAGCTCGCGTCGGATGCCGTTGTCCGGGCGGCGGACGTGTCGGCGGGTGAAGCCGTAGGTCGGCTGCTGGCCGCTCCGGGGATGGTGGGCACCATGGCGGCGCTCCCGATGGTGCTCCCCTGGTTGCAGCCGGTGCTCCTGCCGGAGCTGCGGTCGGGTGCGGCGACGTCCCCCGGGGACGGTGGCCCGGTCCCCTCGCCAGGCCCCCTGCTGCGCGGGTTGGCCGCTCACCCAGGCGTGGTCGAACACGTGGTCGACGGGCTCCCCGGCATGTTCCGAGGGCTCACCGGGTCGCCGGCGGGTCTTCTGCTCGCCGCCGGTGTCACCGGCCGGCCGGTGGCACCGCTCGACGTCCCGGGAGCGGCGCGTTGGGTGGGTTCCGTCGGTCGCCGATTGCCCTACTTGCGTGAATCGACGAGCGTCTCGATCCGTCCGGGGCCGGCGTCGACCGTTCCGCCGCCACGTGGCCTGGCGGAGCTCGTCGGCGGTCTGGCCGATCTCGACCCGGTCTGCGGAGCCGTGCCGGGCAGCGTGGCACTGATCTCGGTGACGGGTGCGCCCGGCCGCCGGGCGTGGATCGTGCAGATCCCCGGCACCCAGAGCTGGTCACCCCGCGCCGGAAGCGATCCGTTGGACCTCACCGGCAACATCCACGGGATGGCCGGGGACCCCACGGCGGCCGCCGAGGTGGTCACCGAGGCGCTGGCGTCCGCGGGCGCGCGTCCGGCGGACCCGGTACTGCTGGTCGGCTACAGCCAGGGCGGCATCGTGGCGGCCCACCTCGCCGCCGATCCTTCCTTCCGCCGCCGGTTCGCGGTGTCGCACGTGGTGACCGTGGGTGCTCCGGTGGCGGTGGCGGCCATCCCCGGCTCGGTGCCGACGCTGTCGCTGGAGCACGACCACGACCTCGTCCCACGCCTCGACGGTGCCGTCAACCCCGACCACCCGTCGTGGATCACCGTGACTGCCCCGGCGGAACCCGCCGGAGCTCCTCCGGACGCCGTGCTGTCCCATGACCTGGGTAGTTACCGGCGAACCGCCGTGGCGGTCGACGCGTCCAACGACCCCGGGCTACTGCTGTGGCGATCCGGTCTCGCGCCGTTCCTGGCCGGTGACGGCACCACCGCTGCACGCCTGGTGGTCGTCGGTGAACGCCGGATCGCCGGGTGAGCCGGCCGTGGCAGCCAGGGTCACAGGTCGCGCAGGTTCTCCTCGGCGACGACCGCCTCGTCCAGTCGCGGCGAGAGCCGATACCTCCCGGTGGGGGTTTCCTCGTGCAGTTCGCCGAGCACGGACGCCACCCGGATCGCGCCGACCCGGTCCCCCCACTCCAGAGGTCCGGAGGGATAGCCGGTGCCGAGCAACATCGCGACGTCGACGTCGGTGGCGGTGGCCTCGCCTCGCGCGACGAGGTCCACTGCCTCGTTGACGAGCATCGACACGGTGCGAGCGACCACGCCTCCGGCGACATCGCTGATCACGCTCACCTCGACTCCCGCCGCCTGGCAGAGACCCACAGCGGAGTCCAGCACGGTGGGGTCGATGTCCCGGGGAGCCATCAGCGCGACCCGTCGGCACGCCGCCGGATCGTGTGCCCAGTCCAGCAGGACGACGCCACCAGGAGCCTCCATGGCCCACGAACGAGCGGGGCTCCCGTCGGTCACGCGCAGCAGGCCCTCCCCGGGCAGCCGTAGCCCGGGGAGTTCCTCGAGGGCCTCGCTGTCGGAGAGCGCGATGCGTTCGATCGCCACGCCGGCCTGCTCGATCCGCTCCAGGAACGGGGTCATCGGGCCGAAGTCGTAATCCACCAGCTGGACCTCGGCCGGGGCGGGTCGGTGGGGCGCGGAGAGCACGCCGGCGTCCAGGGCGTCGCCTTCCGGGGAGTACCTGAAGACGCCACGACCCGACTTGCGTCCGAGCCTGCCGGCGTCCACCAAGGCCTGCTGGTAGACCGTCGGCGCATACCGCGGGTCGTGGAACGTCTGCTCCCAGACCGACCGGGAGACGGCGAGGCTCACGTCCTGACCCACCAGGTCCATGAGCTGGAACGGACCCATCGGGAATCCGCCGGCTTCCCGCAGCACGGCGTCGATCGTGCCGGGATCGGCCGCCCCGGCCTCCACGAGTCGCTGCGCCTCTCCGTAGAACGGGCGGGCGATCCGGTTCACCACGAAGCCCGGGGTGGACCGGCAGAGGACGGGCGTCTTGCCCCACGCCCGCGCGAGCTCGACCGCGGCCTCGAGGATCGCCGGCTCCGTCGCGTCACCCCGCACCACCTCCACGAGCGACATCCGAGGCGCAGGGTTGAAGAAGTGCAGCCCGACGAGCAGGCCCGGTCGCTGCAGGGCGGTGGCCAACGCGGTCACCGAGAGCGAGGAGGTGTTGGTTGCCAGCAGCACGTCGCCATCGCGCTGAGTGACGATCTTCTCAACCTCGGCCAGCAGGTCCCGCTTGACGGCCGGATCCTCGGCAACGGCCTCGATCACTACACCCGCCCCACCGAGGTCCGGGACGGCCGAGGCGGACTGCAGCCGGGCCACGATCTCAGCGGCCTCCACAGGCTCCAAGAGGTCACGACCCACGTCCCGTGCCAGGTTGCGGCCGATGTGCTCGAGTGCCTGCTTCGCCGCCTGCGCCCGGACGTCGTAGAGTCGCACCGGGTGGCCGGCTCGTGCCGCCACCTCGGCGATGCCAGCCCCCATGCTGCCGGCTCCGAGGACTGCGACGTCCGCCAATTGCTTCACTGCAGACCTCCCTGATCAGTGCGCGGACCTCGGGTGCCAGGTGCTCTCGGGTGAGCCTTCCACATCCGATGGACGCGCGACGAGCCACAGGCTGCCGGTCCGCAGGTCAGCCGACGCGCCTCCCGCCGTCCTCACCAGATCCAGGCATCGTGCTGCCCCGCGTCGATGACCACCTCGCCGACCGGCTTTCCGGTACCAGGGTCGAGGAAGGCCCAGGTCGTCCCGGCGTTGGTCGACAGCGATGCCACCGCGCCCGGAGGAAGGAAGATCCCTGGGAACAGGGCGCAGTCGGGGGACACCCAGGCCAACTGCCGGCCGGCGGGCGCGGTGTTGTGGAAGGTCACGGACATCGACTCCTGGGCCGGTCGCGAGCAGGGGATCCACACCGTGCCGATGATCGTTGTGGTCGGGGCGGTGCTGGTCACAGCCGGCGGGCCCGGCGGGGGCCACGGTCCCATCGGGGGCGCCGACGTGGTCGAGGCGGGCGGCGACGTCGTCGAGGTGACCGGTTTCGCGGCCGAGGTGGACGACGATGTGGCCCACGCGGTGGTCGTCGCCCCGGCCCAGGTCGAGCGGTCGGTACCCGCCGAGCGATCAGGGGGGTCCGTGACGGACGACGGCGCCGTGGCGGGCACGACCGTCGCCGATCCTTTCCCGGACGTCGCCCGGTGCCCAGCGGTCCTGGACGCGGTCCCGGCCGGGTCCAGTCCGTCGGCTCCGGGGGCGGCGCGGCCACCGTCGCCGCCCCCGGTGCCACCCCCCGCCGGCGCCCACGCCGTTGAGGTGGGCCAAGGTGCCTGCCGCGAGGAGGTCGTCGTCGGGACGGACGGGTGGCGGGTGACCGGGGTGCCGAGGCGGTGGACCGAGGCGGACTGCACGGAGTGCCCCCGCCCCGGGGAGTCCGACGGGTGACGAGCCAGGGCGTAACCGGCGTACCCGATGGCCACCAGGGCGACCACCGCCGCGGCGATGTCGGCTCGTCGCGGCGGGAAGCGTCGGCGGGTCTCCCGGCGGGACGGCTCGCGACCGGGTCGGTCGGGATCGGGTCGGTCGGGATCGGGTCGGTCGGGAGTGGGCCGGGCCCGCGCCGGCACCCGGTCTGTGGACGCCTCGCGTGCGGTCTGTCCCGGTTGCCCCTCGGCCCCCATCCACGCCCCCTTCAGCTGCCCCCTCACGGGCCGGTGCGCCGGTCTCCGGATTCGGAGCCCTGGACTCCGGCGGGGAGTCGGACGAGCAGCGGCGAGGCAGGTTACTCGCCGGAAGCATAACTGCGGGTCTTCATGGCATGGGCGCCGTTCGCGCCAACCGTCCGGGCGCCGCCGGTGACGTTCACGAGCCGGCCCAGGTGCACGGCCAGGTCGGGACGGGCAGGCGATCGCCGCGAACGCCCCGCCGGTCAGCGGTCAGGGTCGGGGAGCAGGACGTCCTGGACCAACGATTCCAGTCCCGCCACGGCGGAGAGGAACTGGCGCAGCGTCCGGCGGGTGGCGCCGTAGTCGAGGAACTCCTCCGGCCTGAGGGCGTCCTCGTCGTAGGCCCGGCGGAAGTCCGGGATCTTCGCGTAGAGGGTCTGCACGATCTCGGGCGATACCGGGACGTCGATCCGCGGCGTGGGCTCGATGTCGCTGGCGTTGAGGCGCACCTGCCATCCGAACGGAGGGGAGATCACAACATCCCCGCCGATCAGTTCGCTCCAGTGCATGTGGTTCCGGAATGCCGCCGAGAGCAGCCGGGTCCGGTAGCCGCGCTCCCGGAAGATCCGGTACGCCTGCTTGAACACGGCGATCCCGGCCCATTCCAGGTACCCCGGATCGAGGGTGACCTGCTCCCTCTCGACCACCACGCGCATCCAGTCGTCCAGCCGACCGACCATGATCGTGCAGACCGGTCCCATCCTCGCGACGTCCAGCCCTGCTCCCTCGCGGCGCCGGAGCCCGCGTTCGACGGCCTCGGCCACCGCCACGGCCTGAGGCACGGTGAACGAGACCGTGGCGTTGATGCTCACGCCCCGGGAACTCGCCTCCTCGATGGCGCTGAGCCCGGCGGCCGTCACCGGAAGCTTCACGATCATATTGGGGGCCAGCCCGGCGAACTCCACGGCCTGCGCGGTGAGTGCCTCGTGGTCCCGGTACAGTCGCGGGTCCGTCTGGATCGACAATCGGCCGTGACGGCCCTCGTGCTCCCGGAACGCCGGTTCGAGCAGGGCCGCGGCCTCCACGGACAGGGCACGCACCATCGCCCAGCCGATCTCGGAGTGAGACGCGGTCGGGTGGTTCGTGGCGTGGCGCTCGATCCGTTCCCGCCAGCGAGACCGGTCGGCGGTGAGGGCGGTCAGCGCGATAACGGGGTTGCAGGTCGCACCCACCGCACCCCAACCGATGGCGGCCGACAGCTCGCCGGGATCCGCCGAGTCGTTCCACAGCCGGGTCGGTGTGGTCTGACTCATCCGGAGCAGGGGCGGCGTCCGAGTGCCGGGCGAGCGTTCCGCCGTCCGGATGCCCTCCGTGGGGATCATGTCTGCTCCTCCCCCGCATCCGGCCGCTCGACCGCGTGGGGCCGACCCGCCCACGCCGCGATGCCAGCCGGGTCGCGGACTTCGTCACGATCGCGGACCGTGCTGGGACCGGGACCTTCTGGCGCCACGCCGGACCGAGGAACGCGGCCGGCGCGGCGCGGTCAGGTGTACAGGTCCGGGCGCTCGATCAGCTCGACAGGGCGGCGTGTTCCGGCCGCGACCGCCGCCAGGACGGTCTCGGCCACCGCTGTCGCGACGTAGCCGTCCCACGCGCTGGCGCCGCAGGCTCCGGTGCCGTCGTGGATCCGGTCGACCCAGTCCTGCAGTTCGCGCCGGTAGGCCTCGGCGAACCGTTCCCGCCAGTCCCAGGCGATCGTGCGGCCGACCGAGCCGGCACGCCGGACCACGGTCGCCACCGGGGCGTCCAGGGTCACTGCTCCGCGTTCCGCCACCAGTTCGCAGCGGACGTCGTAGCCGTACTGCGCGTTGACGAACACCTCCACGTCGACCAGCGTCCCGCTGGCCGTGGTGAGTACCAGGAAGACCGGATCCTGGGTTTCGCCCACCACCAGCGTCGACCTGCGCGGTGCGAATCCGGTGACCCAGACGATCTCCTCACCCAGCAGCCAGCGGACGACGTCGATCTCGTGGATGGCCGAACCGGTCACGAGCATCGCGCTGGGCTGGTTGGGGGAGCAGACCGGGTTGCGATGGATGTTGTGGATCGCCATCGTCGCCCCCAGTTCCCCGCTCGCCACCAGGTTCCTGAGGTGGAGGTACCCGGGGTCGTAGCGACGCATGAAGCCGACGGTCACCAGCCGGCGCCCCAGGCCGACCTCGGCCCGGACGATGGTGCGGCACCCCCGGACCGTCGGCGCGAGCGGTTTCTCGCAGAGCACGGGCTTCCCGGCGGCCAGGCAGGCCAGCACGAACTCCTCGTGGGTCGGGTCCGAGGAGGCCACCAGCACGGCGTCCACCGTCACGTCGCGGATCAGCGCGTGGGGGTCGTCGAAGACCAGGGCCGATCGCGTCGTGCCGGCGACCGCCTTGGCCCGGTCGGCGTCCACGTCGAAGACGGCGCCGACCACGGCGCCCGACACCGCGGTGTCCAGGGTGTGGACATGATCGGATCCCATCGTCCCGGTGCCGATGACGCCGACCCGCACCGCTGCGGCCGAGCTCATGGGATGACCCCCTTCAGGTGCAGGAGGCTCCGCCGGACGTCGTCGATCGGGCCGGCCCCGGCGACGGGAGGGCCCGCGAGCGCGGTGTCCTGCTCGAGCACGTACCAACCCTGGTACTCACCCTCCTCGAGCACCCGGATGATCGCGAGGATGTCGAGGTCGCCGTCGCCGAGCGGGGTGTAGAGGCCCTCTCGGACCGCCTCGAGGTAGCTCACCGATGACGCCGACACCTTGTCTGCGACCGAGGCGTTCACGTCCTTGAGGTGGACGTGGCCCACCCGGTCAGGGTGACGGCGTACCAGGTCAAGGGGGTCCGTGCCACCGATGAGCAGGTGCCCGGTGTCGATGCAGAGCGGGACGTCGGACAGGTCGACCAGGCGGTCGACGGACTCGGCGTCCTCGACGGCCGTGCCGACATGAGGATGCAGGCAACTGCGCAGGCCGAGGCTGTGCGCCACCTCGCGAACCCGGGCCAGGTTCTCGGCCAGGAGCCGCCACTCGCCGTCGCTCAGCCGGACCTTGCGGTCGTAGCCGCCGCCCAGCGACCGGGCGGCCAGGACGACGATCTCGCCGCCGGCCGCCGCGAGCGTGCGCATCGCGTCAACGGCTTCGGTCAGGTCGACGCCGTCGAGATGCAGGGGGAGCGGAAGGAAGCCTCCGACGAGACGGAGCCCGTGCCGGTCGAGCGTCGCGCGAACGGCGTCGGGATCGGGGCCGAGGTATCCGGTCGGCCCCAACTCGGTCGCGCGCAGGCCCAGGGACCCCATGTCCGCCAGGACCCGGTCGGCCGGCAACTCGTGACCCCAGCCCGGCGCCTCGCACACCCCCCACGAGATCGGTGCACCGGCGAAGCGGTCGGCCAACGGGATCTTCGCCATGTGAATCCTCACGGGTCGTGGGCCGCGACGCTGTGACGGCACGAGCAGGAGACGGCACGAGCAGGAGACGGCACGAGCAGGACCAGTACTAGAGCGCTCTAGGTGGTCGAGTATCCTGGTGCCCGACGGAGCCTGTCAACGGGCGGCCGCCGGGCGGTCCGGCACGGGCGTGACGCCGGGTCGGGTGCGGTGCACCTGCCCTGACGAGGGGTAGCGGCATGGCTGACACGTTCCCGCGGACGTCCCGCCCGGCGGATCCCTTTCGGCGACCCACCCTGCAGGACGTCGCGGAGCGTGCCGGGGTGTCGCGGGCTCTGGTGTCGATCGTCGTCCGAGGGGCTCCGGGTGCCAGTGCGTCGACCCGGGCGCGGGTGTTGGCCGTCGCCGACGAACTCGGGTACCGGCCCGACGCGCACGCCCGCCTGCTCGCCCGGCAGCGTGCCCGCCTGCTCGGGGTCACGGTGCAGCTCGGGCACCCGTTCCATGCCGATGTGGTGGCCGGGCTCTACCCGGCCGTCGAACGGTACGGCTACGAGCTGGTCCTCAGCGCGACGGCACCGGGCCGCGACGAGCGCCGAGCCGTCGAGACGCTGCTCGACTACCGGTCGGAGGGCTTGATCCTGGTCGCTCCGGACGCCGCTGAGACGACGCTTGCCGTCCTCGCCCGCCGGCTGCCCACGGCGGTCCTCGCCCGGCGGGTGCAGGCGGAGCAGGTGAGCGTCGTCCGGACCGCCGACGACGTCGGCGTCGGCCAAGCGGTCGATCACCTGGTCGGCCTCGGGCACCGATCGATCGCGCACGTGGACGGTGGCGCGCTTCCGGCCGCCGAGGATCGGCGGGACGGGTACCGCAGCGCCGTCCGGCGACACGGGCTGGACCCGTGGCCGGTGGCCGGTGGCCAGTCCGAGGAGGACGGCGCCCGGGCGGCCCGCGAACTGCTCGCCCAGGGCCTGCCGACCGCCGTGGTCTGCTTCAACGACCGCTGTGCCGTCGGGCTGCTCGACGTTCTCATCCGCACCGGGGTGCGGGTGCCGGACGACATCTCGGTGGTGGGGTTCGACGACAGCCAACTGGCCCGGTTGTCCCACATCAACCTCACCACCGTCGGGCAGGACGTCGAGCGGATGGCCGAGCTGGCCGTGGCCGAGCTCGTCGACCGGATCGACGGCTGCCTCCCGGAGAACCCGGCCGCCCCGACCGGCCCTGCCCACCGACCGGCCGGCGGGCCGGTCCGGGAGACCGTCCTCCCACCACGTCTCGTCGTCCGTGGCAGCACCTCGCGGCCCGCCGGCCGGTGAGCGGGGTCGGCGGGGCGCAGGCAGGACACGGTCTTGACGGACCGTCGGGCCGGGCAGTTCGATGGCCTGCAGCGGCGAGGGCGGGTGAGGGTGGAACCGATCGGGGCCGGGCCGGTGACGCTGCACCTCCCGCTGGGCCGGGCCGCGGGCCGGGAGCCGGGCGACCTGGTCCTGATCACTCCGGAGGATGCCGGGTGGGCGCGGTGCGGCGTGCGCGTCGTCCGGCTGGCGCCCGGCGCCGCGCGCAGTCTCCGGACGGGCGACAGCGAGATGTTCGTGCTGCCGCTGGCCGGATCCGCCCGGGTGGAGGTGTCGCGGGCGGGCAGCGAGGTGCTGGAGGCGACGTTCGAGCTGGCCGGTCGCGCCTCGGTGTTCACCCGGGTGTCCGACTTCGCCTACCTGGGGCGCGACAGCGAGGTGGTGCTGTCCAGCCGGCACGGGGCAGAGATCGCGCTGCCGTCGGCGCGGTGCACCACCCGCTTGCCGGCGCGTTACGGGCCGGCGCAGGGAGTACCGGTCGACGTCCGGGGCGCGGGTGCGGCGTCCCGCCAGGTGACGAACTTCGGGGTCCCGGGGGTCTGGGACCACGCCGAGAAGTTGATGTGCTGCGAGCTGATCACACCCGGCGGGAACTGGTCGAGCTACCCGCCGCACAAGCACGACGCGTCGGGGCCGTGCCAGGTGGTCAACGAGGAGATCTACCTCTACCGGATCGCGGGGGCCGACCAGGTGACCCCGTCCCGGGCGGGCGCCGGGTTCCACCGCACCTACACCGGTCCGGAGCACGACGCGGCCGGTCTGCCGCCCGTCGACCTGTTCGCCGAGGTCCGCGACCTGGACGTCGTCCTGGTACCGCACGGGTACCACGGGCCGTGCGCGGCGGCACCGGGCTACCCGATGTACTACCTCAACGTGCTGGCCGGGCCCGGTGCCGAGCGGTCGATGGCCTTCTGCGACGACCCGGCCCATACCTGGACGCGCGGCACCTGGCCGGCCACCGCGACGGACCCGAGGGTCCCCGCGACGTCCGCGGCCGGCCGCGTCGAGCACTCGCCGGCCGGGGCCCGACCCCCAGGGAGATGAGGCAGCGATGACGAGCACCGTGCGGCTGACCACCGCCCAGGCCCTGGTCCGCTGGATGGTGGCGCAGCGTGCGACGCTGCTCGACGGCTCGCCGGTGCCCCTCTTCGCCGGCGTGTTCGGCATCTTCGGGCACGGGAACGTGCTCGGGCTCGGCACCGCGCTGAACGAGGTCCGCGACGTGCTCCCCACCTGGCGCGCGCAGAACGAGCAGGGCATGGCCCTGGCCGCGGCGGGATACGCCCGGGCGACGGACCGGAGGCAGGTCATGGTCGCCACGTCGTCCGTCGGGCCGGGCGCGCTGAACATGGTGACGGCGGCGGGCCTGGCGATGGCGAACCGGCTGCCGCTGCTCCTGCTGCCCGGTGACACCTTCACCGGCCGGGCCCCCGACCCGGTGCTGCAGCAGGTCGAGCACTTCGGGGATCCGACGACGACGGCCAACGACGCCTTCCGGGCGGTGTCCCGCTACTTCGACCGGATCACCCGGCCGGAGCAGCTGCTGGCCACGCTGCCGCAGGTCGCCCGGGTGCTGACCGATCCGGCCGACTGCGGACCGGTCGTGCTGGCCCTGCCGCAGGACTCGCAGGTGGAGGTCTTCGACTTCCCGGTGGCGATGTTCGCCGAGCGGCTGCACGAGGTGCCCCGGCCGCGGGCCGACGTCCGGGCCCTGGCCCGTGCCGCCGAACTGCTGCGCGACGCTCGGCGCCCCCTCCTCGTGGCGGGTGGTGGGGCCCGGTACTCCGGCGCGTCCGGCGAGCTGGTCGCCTTCGCCGAGGCGCACGGGGTGCCCGTGGTCGAGACCCCGGCCGGGCGCACGCTGATGCCGCACGACCATCCCCGCTACGCCGGCGCCCTCGGGATCATCGGCTCCGCGGGAGCCAACGCGTTGGCCGCGGAGGCGGACGTCGTGCTGGCCGTGGGCACCCGGCTGCAGGACTTCACCACCGCGTCGTGGACGGTCTTCTCGCCCGGGGCCCGCGTCGTCCACGTCAACGCGGCCCGGTTCGACGCCGTCAAGCATGCCGCCCATGCCGTCGTGGGGGACGCCCGGGAGACGATCACCGAGCTGCGCGGCCGGCTCGGCGGGTGGCGCGCCGACCCCGGCTGGGCGGTCCGGGCGGAGCAGGTCAAGAGGGCCTGGGACGCCCACGTGGACACCCTCCGCGCCGGCACCGGTCCCCAGGGGTCGCTCAGCTACGCCCAGGTGATCGGCCTGGTCAACGACGCGAGCACCGCGGACGACTACGTGCTCGCCTCGTCGGGCGGGTTTCCCGGCGAGCTCC
>DATDMG010000402.1:0-16182 GCA_036518955.1 Kineosporiaceae bacterium
GTGGGTGCCGGCGCTCGTGGTCGGGCTGGTCGGCGCGACGGGGTCGCTCGTCGTGCGGCGGTGGCGCCCGGCGGAGCCGGTGGTGGGCGACGACTGGAGCCGCCTCGCACCCCGGGCGTCCTACCTGATCCAAGCGGTCGCCGCACTGGTCATCCTGTCGGCGTCGGTGTTCGGCCACGCCTGGTGGCTGCCGCTCGCGACGCTGCTCGGGGTACCTGCGCTCGGCGCCCTCCTCGCGGTGTCGTTCGCGGTCGCCGCAGGGGTGATCCGGCTGGCCGCGTGGCCCCTCGGCGGCGCCCACGGATGGCACGTCGGCTGGGGCCGTGCGGGCGGCACAGCCGCCTGGCTGACCGGCGCGGTCGCGCTGGCCATGCTCGCCGCCCAGGTCGCGATGGCGCTCGGTCACGGCCTGACACCGGGTCGGGCCCGGGTGGCCCTGGCCGCGCTCTGGCTGGTCCCGCTGGCGGCCGTGGCCGGGTGGGCCGCGCTGCGCACCGTCCTGGGCGGCGCCTCGGCGTGGTGGGCAGCGGCCGCCGGCGGTGGGGTGCCGGCCGTCGTGGCACTGATCCTGGGCGTGGGCGCCGCCGCGCCGCAGGCGTTCCGGCAGACGGTGAGCACCGAACTGGCGATCGGCGCCTTCCTGGCGGTCGTGCTCCTGGTCGACGAGTTGAGGCGGCGCACCCGCGGGCTGCTGTTCACCGGGTCCGCGGTCCTGGTGGCCGGCGCTCCCCTTGCCGTCACCTGGGCCCTCGACCAGGGCACCGGGTGGACGCTGCGGACGGCGCTGGTCCCGGTCGTAGGGGCGCTGATGGTGCTGGTCACGGTCGTGGTGGCGCACCTGGTGTTCCTGGGCGCCCAGTACCTGGTCATCGATGGGCACGCCCATACCGACCACGCCGACCTGCTCACCCTCGAGGAGGCCTCGGCCTTCCTCGACTGGCGCTCGGTGGAGAGCGGACGGCCGCCGCTGTCCCCGCGCGCCCTACGCCGGGCCCGGATCGTGTTCCCGACCCCGGACTCGCCGCACGGCCCGATCCAGGCCAAGGTGTCGGAGATCTTCGACAGTGACTTCCCACCCTTCTGGAAGAACTTCCTGGTGCTGCGCACCCAACCGGCGCCGGCGGGCGGACGGCAGCTGCGCATCGACGTCCACGTCGTGCGCGGTCTCGACAGCGTCGGAGCGGAGGCCGAGCCCGTCCCGCCGGCCATCCTGATCCACCTTCCCGAGCCGACGTCCGGATGACCTCGGGCACCGACCGGCCGCCGCGGCGCGGTCACCGCCCCGGCCAGCTCGTCGCCCCCGGTAGCCGGTCAGCGGGTTCACCGGGTGACCGCCCCGGGCCGTTCAGTCGGCGGCCCCCAGCAGCCGCGGGCGACCGCCCCCGCCGGCGAGCCCGCCGGGGGCGGTGCGCGGCGACGCGGCGGGTCTGGTCATCGCCCCGCGCCCGGGTGGGGGCGCACCAGGGGGTCGAGCGCGGGCAGGTAGCCCCGGGCCTGCCCGGCCGCGGTCGGATGGTACGCGTTCCGGTCGCCCGGGCCGTTGATCCAGGACTGGCCGTCGGGGGCACACAGGCCGTGCCCGGCGAACCGGCCTCGGACGTCGACGAACGTCGCCCCGAACAGTCCCGATGTCCTGGCCAGCACGCCGTCCAGCAGATCGGTGCCGTCGTTCAGGGCCCGGCGCCGGGCGACGTCCGGAGCAGTACCGGGGCAGGGGCCCAGTTCGAACAGCCGGGGGTACCCGAGGACGACCAGGCGCGCGCGCGGCGCCCACGCCTTGATCGCCGTCAGAGTGAGGGCCAGCTGGACCGGGACGTCGGTCATGGCCACCACCCGGGCGACCGCCATCGCGAGAGTGCACGCGCGGTCCTTGCTGGCGAACGCGCACACCCCCACCACCGCCGCGAACCCTACGTCGTTGCCCCCCATGGTGACCGTGATCAGGGTGCTGTCCCGGGGGACCTGGGGGAGTTGCCGGCTGCGAACCGTCGAGATCCGGGCACCCGAGCAGGCGAGGAACGACAACCTGGTCCCGGGGTGGCCGCCGGCCCACAGCACCGGATACGCCAGGGCGGTGCGGCGGCACGGGGCGCCGTCGTCATCGACGCCGGTTCCGGTACCCACCGCGGGCGCGCCCTCCCCCGCGCTCGTGCCCACGCCCGCGGAGAACGAGTCCCCGAGAGCGGCGTAGCCACCCACCGTGACTGCCGGGCCCGCGGCGACCGGGCCCGCGGCGACCACCGCGGGCGCCGGCAGTGCGACCGCGGGCGCCGGCAGTGCGACGGCCTCGCCGGCCTCGACGGCCGGCACCACGAGCACCGCCGCGAGCACCACCGCGGCCCGGCGGAGGACCGACGTCCACGCCCGGGACGCCCGGACCTGACGCCGGCGCGACCGGCAGGGCGGTCCGGGGCGCGCGTGACCAGAGGTGGTGTCGTTCACGTGATGCCCCCGTCCCCCGTCCGGTCACAGAACGTGCCCGGTATGTGCCACTCCTCCATAGTGCCTTGCCGCCCTCGCCGACGGAACAGGATGAGCCGCACTCGTGCCGGACGCCCCGACGGTGGTGGTGACCTTGCTGGATTGGCCGCGAGATTCCTGACCAGGGCGCGTCGCGCTGGGCAGGAAACCGGGCGAACCTGGAACCGGTCGCAGCCTCGCCTCGCCTCGCCTTCGTCCAGGCGGACATCACCGACCGCGCCGCCATGGACATCGAGAGCGGGTCCTGGCCGGAAACGCACCCGCCCCGACCGAATTCCCCCCATTCTGCGAGCACGGCGGGACCGGATCTGATCGCCCGCGCGTACGCCCGTACCCATGGCCTCGCATCTGCATCACGCGTCGTTCCAACAACTACGGGCCGTATCAGTTCCCGGAAAAGTGATCCCAGTGTTCGTGACGAATCTCCTGAACGGCCTCGACGTCCCCCTGTACGGGGACGGCGGCAACGTGCGGGACTGACCGCACGTCCGCTCGAGGCGTGCGGCGCGGACGCGACCGCGTCCGGGGCGACGACCTGGTTCGAGCGGGCCCGGGCGGTCTTCGAGCTCCTCGGCGCCGACCCGGGGCGAGTGCGGCCGACGACGTCCGAGGCGTTCGCCCGGCCGGCGCCGCGGCCCGCGTGGTCCGTGCTGGGCCACGACGGGTGGGCCGCGGCCGGTCTCGCCCCGATGCGCCCCTGGGACGTCGCCCTGCGCGAGGCGGTCGCCGAGGGCGCCGTCCTGGACCCTGCCCCGGAGGCGACCCCGGCGCACGCTGACCGGCCGGGCCTGGCCGAGCGCACCGCTCCCGGCGCGCGGTGGCCGGGGCCTTGGGTAATCATGCGGTGTGCGGATGCGTTCGGTGCGATCCGCGAGGACGCTCCAGGAGGGGGCTCGAGGGCCGCTCGGGAAGGCGGGATCAGCGTGACGACTCTGGGCAACCAGCCGCAACAGGCACCCCACGCCACGGACGGCGGAGCGGGGGGATCGCCGGGAGCGCTGCCGGGCCGGGGTCGGCATGCCGGGGCGGAGCGGACCGAGGGGTTCGGCAGCGTCGTCACCTGGACGGTGCTCGGCAGCCTGGTCCCCGGGGCGGGCCTGCTGGCGGCGGGGCGGCGCCGGACGGGTAGGGCGGTCCTCGGCACGGCCGTGCTGATCACGGCGACCGCAGCGGTCATCGCTGTCCGGGTGGACCCGGTCACCCTGACGCGCACCCTGATGGTCGCGCCGGACCGGCTGGTCATGGCGGTCGCCGGGCTCACGCTGGTGCTGTTGTCCTGGGGCGTGACGGTCGTCGCGACGTACCTGACGCTCTGCCGGCAGGCGACCCTCAGCCCCCGGCAGCGCGGGCTCGGCGCCGCGCTGGTCACCGCGATCGTCGGCGTGGTGGCGGTGCCGGCGGCGGCCGTGGCGAGCGACGGGCTGATCGCCCGCACGACACTGACCTCGCTCTTCGGCGACCCGGCGAGCCGCCTCGGGCACGGTCGGGGGCCGCAGGACCAGGCGGCGCCCTGGGCATCCGCACCGAGGGTGAACGTGCTGCTGATGGGCGGCGACTCGGGCGCAGACCGGATCGGGGTCCGGCCGGACACGATGGTCGTCGCCAGTATCGACACGCACAGCGGTGACACCGTCCTGATCAGCCTTCCGCGCAACCTGCAGCGCGTGCCGTTCCCACCGGACAGCCCGGCCGTCCGGGAGTACCCGAACGGCTTCTACTGCTACAACAGCGCCACCGGCACGAACACCGAGTGCCTGCTGAACTCGCTCTGGCAGTTCGGCGACGAGCACGCGCAGTACTACCCGGGCGATCCGCACCCCGGCCTGACGGCGACGATCCAGGGCGCCGAGCAGGTCACCGGTCTGCAGATCGACGACTACGTGATGCTCAACCTGCGCGGTTTCCAGGACTTCATCGACATCATCGGCGGCCTGGAGGTCAACGTCACCGAACGGCTGCCCGTGGGCGGGAACGTCGAACATCCGGTCGCGACGTCCTGGCTGGAACCGGGCCGGCAGAAGCTCACCGGCTACCTGACCCTCTGGTACGCCCGCTCGCGCTGGTCGACGACGGACTACGACCGCATGCGCCGGCAGCGCTGCGTCATCGGCGACCTGGTCCATCAGGTCGATCCGGTCACGGTCGCGCTGCGGTTCCCGAGGGTCGCCGAGACACTGCAACAGAACCTGCAGACGTCGATCGCTCTCGAGGACCTCGGGGCCTGGGTGACCCTGGCGCAGCGCATCAAGCAGTCCCACCTGCGAAGTCTCACGTTCACCGACCAAGTGATCAACACAGCCCGACCCGACGTCGAGCGGATGCGCGCGCTGGTCCAGCAGGCCCTCACGCCGCCCCCCGCGACCGCGCCCTCGACCGCCGGTGCGCCACCCTCGACCGGCGTGACGGCGGGCGCGGGCGAGTCGCCGACCGCGACCGCTGGCTCCGCAACGGCCCAGGACCTGGCCCGGCTCTGCTGACCGCGCGGCCGCACGGGGTCCTCAGCGGCCGCACGGGGTCGCTCAGCGGCCGCAGGTCGGTCGGCGCCGGCCCGGTGCGATCGACCGCGGGAGGTCAGAACACGCTGGCGCCGTAGGCGTTCAGGGCCGCCACCACCGGCTGGAAGAACGTGACGCCCCCCGAGGTGCAGTTGCCGCTGCCACCGGAGGTGAGCCCGTAGGCCGTCGTCCCCGAATAGAGCGGGCCGCCGCTGTCACCCGGCTCCGCGCAGACCGTCGTCCGGATCAGGCCGCTGACGGAACCCTCCGCGTAGTTCACGGTCGCGTCCAGGGCGGTGACGCGGCCGCTGTGGACGCCTGTGGTGCTGCCGCGGCGGGTGACCGTCTGGCCGACGGCCGGCGTCCCGGCCGTGGCGATGTCCTGGCCGCCGACCGTGCCCGCGGCGGTGACGTCGGCGTTCGTGTACCGCACGAGCGCGTAGTCGTGGCCGGGGAAGCTGCTGCTCACGGTGCTCCCCAGGGTGGTCGTCCGCGCGCTGTCGGCGTACCAGGTCGGCGCGACGTTTCCGCAGTGACCCGCGGTGAGGAAGTAGTCGGCCTCGTCGACGTGCACGTTGAACCCGAGCGAGCAACGGTAGCCGCTGCCGTAGATGGGGTCGCCGCCGGAGATCCTCGGGGAGAGCACGCCGGCGACGGACTCCAGCCGGACGGCGTCCCCCAGAGCGGCGGCCGCGCTGGTCACGCGCTGCAGGGTGGCACCCGCGACGGTGCTGTCGTAGGTGACCACGATCTGGTTCGCCTGCGGGTCCAACGCCCAGCTCGTGCCCGGGACGGCGGCCCTGGCGGCGAGCCTGGCGGTGGCGGACCGCAGGCTGGCGGCGGTGTGCTTGACCTTCCTCGGGACGGCCCCGGCCTGGCCGGCCGTCGTGGCGGCCCCGTCGTCCGTGACCGTGACGACGGGTCGGTTGGCGGAGTCGAGGTAGGCGCCGGGCGTCCGGTCACCGAGCATCGTCCGGACCTTCGCCAGGACCTGCGCCGACACCGCGGGGTCGGTGGAGGGCACCGGGTCGGCCGCCGCCGGGCCGGCGGCCAGGACGGTGGCGGTGAGGACGGCGGTGAGGACGGCGACGGCGGCCGGCGACCCGGCGGCCGCCGGCGACGGCCGCCGGACGAGGGAGCGGCGAATGCTCATGGCGGAATCCTCCTGCCCGGAGGGGTCCCGCGCGCAGTGGGCCGACCCGCCCGACGGCGGGACGAACGGCATGATCGCGGCGGCTCGGCGAGGGCTACTGCCGGGGAGCGGCGGCTTGCCAGAGAGACAGCGAGAACAAGCTCTCGTCGTCCGTCCACCAGCCGGCGCAGGCGAACCCGGCGGCCTGCAGCTCGGCGGTGAGCGATTCCCGGCGGAACTTCGCCGAGATCTCGGTGCGCAGCTCCTCCCCCGGTGCGAAAGTGACCTCGAGCTGGGCCCGCGGGACGTCGACCCGCACCGCCCGCCGGGCCCGCAGCCGCATCTCGATCCACTCCCGGTCCGGGTCCCAGACCGCGACGTGCGCGAAGTCGGACCGGTCGAAGTCGGCCCCGAGCCGCCGGTTCAGCACCGCCAGGACGTTGAGGTTGAAGGCCGCCGTGACTCCCGCGGCGTCGTCGTAGGCGGGCACCAGGATGCGCTCGGGCTTGACCAGGTCGGCGCCGAGGAGGAAGTGCTCGCCAGGGGCCAGCAGCGCCCGGACGGCGGCCAGGAACCGGGCCCGCGGAGCCGGCTCGAGATTGCCGATCGTGCTGCCGAGGAAGGCGACGAGCCGGTGCGCGCCGGGCGGCAGCAGCCCGAGCTGGGTCTCGAAGTCGGCCCGGACCAGGGTCACGTCCAGGTCCGGGTGATCCCGGGCCAGCCCGAGGGCGGCACCCCGCAGGGCCGCCTCGCTGACGTCCAGGGCCAGGTACCGCGCGGACCGGCGGCCGGCGGTCAGCGCGTCCAGCAGCAGGCGGGTCTTGTCCGACGACCCGGAGCCGAGCTCGACCAGCGTGCTGGCGCCGCACCGCCGGACGATGTCACCGGCGTACCGGGCCAGGATCTGCCGCTCGCAGCGGGTCGGGTAGTACTCGGGCAGCCGGGTGATCTCCTCGAAGAGCTCACTGCCGATCTGGTCGTAGAACCACCTCGGCGGCAGCGCCTTCGGGACCGCGGCGAACCCGCGGCGGACGTCGGCACGAAGGGTCACGTCGTCGAAGTCCGCGGGCAGGTGGTCGACGAACCGGGCGGACTGCTGGGCGGTGGGCATCCAGGTCTCCTGTCGTGGAGGGCGCGTGGGCGCCACAGGTGGGTCGGCGGCGCGGTGCGCGCCCGGGGTCGGTCGAGGTGACGCTCCGGGTCGGGTGACGGTCAGAACGGGGTGACCCGGACGCCGTCCGGGTCAGCGACGAGCAGGTGGTGGTCAGGGACGTCGCTCCAGTCGGGTCCGTCGTCATAGGGCTCGCTGGCCACGACCACCCCACCCGCCAGCCGACGCCAGCTGAGGCTGGCGCCGTGCCGGGTGGCGGCGATCGTGCAGCCGTCGGTGAGCAGCAGGTTCAGCCGGCCGCCGCCCCCGCCGGCGAGCGCGGCCCCCACGACGTCCGTGAGGGCCTGCCCGGGCGTGGCCCCGGCCTCCAGCCGGTCCAGGGTCGCCGCCCAGAGCAGCGCCGCGTCGGTGCGGGCCTCCAGGGCGAGCAGTCGCTCCGGCGGCAGCCCGGCCGCCAGACCGGCGGCTGTCCCGGGCCAGCCGTCCAGGGCGCCGTTGTGGCTGAACAGCCAGCGACCCGCCCGGAACGGCGCCGCCGCGGTCGTGCCCGGCGCCGTCCCCGGGGTCGCGGACCGGACGGCGGCCAGCAACGCCGGCGCGCTGATCACCCGGGCCAGCTCGGCGAGGGTCTCGTCGCTCCACGCCGGTCCGCCGCCGCGGTGCCGGGCGGGTCCGGGCTCGTCGGCGACGTACCAGCCGACCCCGAACCCGTCCGCGTTGAACAACCCGTGGTCCTGCCGCCGCGGCCGGTAGGACTGGACGACGAGTGAGTGCGGCGGGTCGGTGAGGAACTCCCCCAGCCGCACCGGCCGGCCGACGTACGCCAGGTGCCGGCACACGGCTCAGCCCTCGCCCGGGGCGGCGTCGCGGGCGCATCGGAACCCGGAGAAGATCTGCCGCCGGATCGGGTAGTCCCAGTTGCGGAACGTCCCGCGGCAGGCGACCGGGTCGACCCCGAACGCGCCGCCGCGCAGCACCCGGTAGTCGGTGCCGAAGAAGACTTCCGAGTACTCCCGGTACGGCCAGGCCCGGAACCCGGGGTAGCCGGTGAAGTGGCTCGAGGTCCACTCCCAGACGTCGCCGATCAGCTGGTGGACGCCGAGCGGCGACGCCCCGGCCGGGTAGGCGCCCGCCTCGGCGGGCTGCAGGTGCCGCTGGCCGAGGTTGGCGTGGGCCGGGGTCGGGTCGACGTCACCCCACGGGTAGCGGCGTGACCGGCCGGTGGCCGGGTCGAAGCGGGCGGCCTTCTCCCACTCCGCCTCGGTCGGCAGCCGCCGTCCGGCCCACCGGGCGAAGGCGTCCGCCTCGTACCAGCTCACGTGCACGACCGGCTCGGCCGGCGGGACCGGCTCGTCCCGGCCGAACCGCCGGCGCCACCAGGTGCCACCCTCCCGGCGCCAGAACAGCGGCGCGGCCAGGGCGGCCTGGCGGCGGTGCGCCCACCCGTCCGGGTGCCACCAGCGGGCGTCGTCGTACCCGCCGTCCGCGATGAACACGGCGTAGTCGCCGCTGGTCACCGGCGCGGTGTCGATCCAGAACGCCGGGACGTCGACGGGGTGCGCCGGCCGCTCGTTGTCCAGCGCCCAGGGCTCGGTGGAGGTGCCCATCGTGAACGGGCCGCCGGGCACCAGCACCTCGCGCGGCAGCGCGGTCCCGGGCGGCGGTGCAGGGGCGTCGAGCACCGGCCCTCCGGCGCGCAGCTGGTGGGTGGCCAGCATGGTCTCGTCGTGCTGCTGCTCGTGCTGGGCGATCATCCCGAAGACGAACCCGCGCTCGGTCAGCGCGCGCCCGCCGCTCAGCGGGACGTCCCCGAGCAGGCCCTCCACCCGGGCCCGGACGTCGGCGACGTACCGGCGAGCGTCCGCCGGTGCCAGCAGCGGCAGGGCCGGGCGGTCGGCGCGCGGGTGCCGGAACGCGTCGTAGAGCCGGTCGAGGGTCTCCGGCAGCATCGGCTGCCGGCCGCCGACGTCGCGCAGCAGCCACAACTCCTCCTGGTTGCCGACGTGCGCGAGGTCCCAGACCAACGGCGACATCAGCCGGGAGTGCTGGCTGACCAGGTCGCGTTCGTCGACGCTCTCGGTGAGCAGCCGGGTCCGCTCCCGGGCCCGGGCGAGGTCGGCGGCGATCACGTCGCGCAGCCGGTCCTGTTCCACCCGGCTCAGCGGCCCGCTCGGCATCGGGCTCAGCACCGGACCTCCCGGGGCGCCGCGGGGGCGAAGGGGGCCGGGGCGGGCGCCGCGGGCGGCTCCCGCCGGTCCAGGACGTCGTCCGCGGGACATCGCCCCCGCAGCGTCCAGTGCTCGGTGTACTGCTCGACGGCCTGCGCAGCGGGGGCGGTGGCGGGATGCCGGCGCAGCCCCCGAGCAGCGGCGTCCAGGACCCGCCGCGCGGCGAGCGCCAGCTCGGGGTCCCGCAGGCCGTGCCGGGCGGCGGCGGCCCAGCGACCGCGCACGCCGGCGCAGGCGTCCAGGGCGATCTCGGCGGCGGCGGCGTCCGTCGTGAGCCCGGCCAGGACGGCGACCGGAACCTGCCACCAGTCGCCCGGCTGCGCGTCCACGTACCGGATCTCGAGCGGGCCCCGGGCCCGGACCGGCGGGAAGAGCGTGGTGAGGTGATAGGCGAGGTCGTCCAGGGTCGGTGCGGGTCGGTCGGGGACCGCGGCGCGGCCGGCCGCGATCCACCGCCGGAACGTCAGCCCGGCCGGGGCGTGCCAGGGTCCGTGCGGGCGGCGGATCACCATCACCGGCGCGTCGAGGCACCAGCGGGTCCAGGCCTCCGGCAGCGACTCCCCGGGCCGGATCACCGGTTCCCGGGTGCGATAGGGGTCGAGCGCCAGCCACACCGCGAACCGCGTGCTGCACCAGCCGGTCGGCCGGCCGTGCGCGAGCGGGGAGTTGGCGAACGCGGCCACCAGCGCCGGGCCCACCGCGTGCAGCAGGTCCCACCGACGCCGTACCCCCGCCAGGCCGCCACCGGGAGGGCCCGCCTCGACGGTGACCTGGACCGACGCGGTCGACCGCATCATCACCCGGCCGGCCGGCCCGGTCCGGTCGAAGAAGGCCTCCATCGCGTCGTAACGGGGTAGCCGCAGCACCCGGGGCGGCAGCGGGCTCGGGTCGAGGCCCAACCCGAGCAGCCGGGCACCGTGGCCGGCCGCCCTGCGCCGCAGGGCCGCGGTCCCGGCCTGCGCCGTCCGCAGCGCCGCCGGCAGGTCGGGGGCGGGGTGCGTGCTCAGCTCGATCTGCCCGCCGGGTTCCACGGTCACCCGGCCCTGCACCGGCAGGGCCGTCAACGCCGTCCGCACGGCGCCCGGCGCGGGGAGCCGCCGGCCGGGGGCCGGGGCGAGGACGAGTTCCAGCTCGATGCCGAGGCGTTCGGGCGGCCCGTGCTTGAAACAGGTGCGCGGCACCCACGCCTCGGCGGCGACAGGAGTGAGTACCGGGCCGGGGACGCCGGTGGCCGGCGTGCGGACAACAGTCATGTCAGGTCTCCTTCCGGCAGGACGGGAGCGGAACGCGCGTGGTGCCGCCCCGCACCCCCGCCCCTGCGTTACGGCGACCGTCGCACAATGCCAACCGGACGCCGGGTACGCCAGACCGGGCGCTCCCGCCGATCCGGCCGGCTGATCGCTCGACGGGCCCCGGAGTGCGCCGATGACCGGCCGGACGCGCGCCCCGTGGGAGTGCGGAGCGGGCTCGACGAGCACGCGTCGCCGCACTCCGGCTGGCGCACGTCGTGCCGTCGGTGCCGTCGGAGGGCGCGCTGCGCGTGACGCGATTCAGCCGGTCCGGAGCCTTTCCGAAAGGGTATCGCCACCACGGCGACGACAACGACGACGACGACGTGGTCCGCACCGCCGGTGGACCTCAGCGCGTGGCCCGGCGCGTTTCTCGGCCCGGTCAAGCCACCATGGCCATCCGGCGATGGCGACGGCAGGACCGTGCGCCTACCGTCGGCTTGGCTGAATTTGCTTTCGGCACCGCGAGAATGCACGATGTCGCCAACAAATCTCGCTCGACCCACCCGATCAGGAGGCCGTCGTGGCCCAGAAGGTCGTCACCCTACTCACCGATGACATCACTGGAAAGGAGATCCCGGAGGGCGATGGCGCGACCATCGACTTCGCCTTCCAGGGGTACACGTACACCATCGACCTGGACGCGAAGAACGCGAAGAAGTTCCGGGACACGATGGCGCTGTACATCGAGCACGCCCGCCGCACCGGCAAGTCGAACGTCGTCCCGCTGCGCCGGTCCGGCGAGCGCCGCACCTCCGACGTCGACCCGAGCGAGGTCCGCGCCTGGGCCGAGGAGAACGGCTATGAGGTGAGCCCCCGGGGCCGCATCAAGGCCGAGATCGTGGAGGCCTACAAGGCCGCTCACGCCTGATGCCAAGAACCTGGTGCAGGGCACACGCGGCGCGGGAGGTCCCCCCGCGCCGCGCCATTTCCAGTGCCTGCCCGTAGTCCTTCCCCCGCCGGCGCGCCCGGGTCGTCCCGGAGCATTCCCCGCCTGGTTTCGGACCGCACGCGCAATGCCGGCCGGGCGGCGCGCCGGAAGTGTGCGAAGGTGGCCCGGTGGAAGGAGCGCTGAACCGCCGGCTCGCCCGCGCGCGGCTCACGCTGCCGACGTGCGCCGAGGCGGGGGCCACCCGCGACGTCCTGGTGGACGGCGCGCCGCTGCCCGCCGGGTACCACCACCTGCGGGTGACCCGCCCGATCGGCCGCGGCGTCCAGGCGTTCGACGCCGCGGCGGATTCCCTGCTCGGCTGGGGAGTGCACCGTGGGTCGGCGATGCGGGTGGCTGCGACGACACCCCGGGCGACCCCCGGCACGACCGTGGTGGCGGCCCTCGGCGTCGGACCGCTCCGAATGCCGGCGCCCTGCCGCGTGGTGTGGGCGGTCGACGACCCGGCGACCCGACGCGGGTTCGGCTACGCGACGCTGCCAGGCCATCCCGAGGACGGCGAGGAGGCCTTCCTGGTGGAGCTCGACGGGACCGGAGAGGTCCGGTTCACGGTGGTGGCGTTCAGCCGCCCGGCCCGGTGGTTCGCCCGCGCGGCCGGGCCGCTCGGCCCGATCCTGGCGCGCCAGGTGGCCCTGCTGTACGTGCGGGCCGCCCGGCGCGCTGCCGCCGGGTGACCGCGGAGGCCCGACGCACGCTCGCCCGACCGCAGGCCTGATCCGGCCGGACCAGCCCTGGACCAGCCCTGGACCAGCCCTGGCGAGCCCGCCATCGGCCTCGACGGCGGGCTTGGCCCTACCCACCGCGGATGGTCTCGCCGAGTCAGGTATTTCTCCCCGTCCCCGCGGGCACGTACAGGACCAGAGTCTTCCATCAGGAGGATGAGAGGAGCCTGTTCCGATGTCCACTCGAGGCATGGTCTACCTCGTCGCCGCGCGGCGCGGCGACGGAGCCTGGATCTACTACCGCACCTGCGACCGACACGAGGCGCAGGTCCTGGCCGAGCGCCTGGGCGTGACCGTCTCCGTCGAGGAGCAGCGGACGGCGGTTCCCGGCGGCGTGTCGATCCCGGCGGCGCGTCGTCCGCTGCTGTGAGGAGCGGACGGGTCGCCGGAACGGTCGACTATCGACAGTTATCCTGGACTTAACACAGGGAGCGGGTAACTGACACCAACCGTCCCTAGCGTCCGGCGGCATGGAATCCCGAAGCGATCATGCTTCCGGCCGGCGAGGACACCGGCACGGGGTGCGCCCGCCGCTGATCGAGGTGCTCGACCACAGCATCCGGTTCGGCGAGGTACTGGCGAACGACCGGGTCGGCTTCGACGTCCGGGCCGGTGAGATCCACGCGTTGGTCGGCGAGAACGGAGCCGGCAAGTCCACCCTCCTCAAGCTGATCTACGGCGTCTACCGGCCGGACTCCGGCGAACTGCTCGCCGACGGCAAGCAGGTCCTGATCACCTCCCCCGCGGACGCCCGGGCCCTGGGCATCGGCATGGTCTTCCAGGACCTGCGCCTGGTGCCCGCGCTCACGGTCACCGAGAACATCGCCCTCGCCCTGGGCGGCCGGTTCCGGACCGGCCTGGACCGGGTGAGCCGGCAGATCCACGAGGCGAGCGTCCGGCACGGCCTCCAGGTGGACCCGGACCGGCAGGTCCGCCACCTGTCGATCGGCGAACGGCAGCGGGTCGAGATCCTCAAGGTCCTGATGACCGGCGCCCGTCTGGTCATCCTGGACGAGCCGACCAGCGTGCTGGCGCCCCAGGAGGTCGAGTCGCTGTTCGGCGTGATGCGGCGGATGCGGGAGAACGGCTTCGGCGTGGTCATCGTCACCCACAAGCTCGGCGAGGTGCGGGCGGTGGCGGACCGGGTCACCGTGCTGCGCGCCGGCAGGGTGGTGCTCCGCGGGGCGGATCCCGCCGACCACGACGACGCCGCGCTGGTCGAGGCGATGGTCGGACGCCGGGTACCCCCACTCACCCGACCGCGGCCCCCGGTGCCCGACGACGCCCCGCCCGCGCTCGAGCTGGTCGCGGTCGACGCGGACGGCGACCGCGGGCACCAGGCGCTGCACGGGGCCGGCCTGAGGGTGCGCCCCGGCGAGATCGTGGGCGTGGCCGGGGTCGCCGGGAGCGGGCAGAAGGAGCTGTGCGAGGTCGCCCTGGGCCTGCGCCCGACGACGTCCGGCGAGGTACGGATCGCGGGGACGCCGTTGAGCGGCGACACCGTCACGCACGCCCTCGCGCTCGGCGCGGTCGGCATCCCGGAGGACCCGGTCAGCGACTCGGTCGTCGTGGGCCTGACGGTGCTGGAGCACATGCCGCTGGGCGGCCGGCCGGTACCGAAGCGCGGGGTGGGCATCGACTGGAAGGCCCTCGCCACCCGCAGCCGGGAGGCGGACGAGCGCGCCGGCCTGCACCTGGCGCCGCTGCACCGGCAGGTGAGCGAGCTGTCGGGCGGCACCATCCAGCGGGTCGTGCTCACCCGCGCCCTGGCCGATGACGCCGCCCTGATCGTCGCCGCCTACCCCAGCCGCGGGCTGGACATCGCCAACACCCGGCGGACCCAGGAACTGCTCCTCGAGCGGGCCGCCGGGGGCGCCGGCGTCCTGATGGTCTCCGAGGACCTGGACGAGTTGATCTCGATGGCCGACCGGATCGTCGTCATGCACGACGGCCAGGTCGCCGGGACGGTCGACGCCGTCGGGGCGGACCGGATGGCGATCGGCCGCCTGATGCTCGGCGGCGCCGACGCGGCACCGCAGCCCGACGCCGAAGGGAGCGCCGCGTGACGGCCACCGCCACGCCCCCCGAGCGCGAGGTCGGGCCGGTGCCGGCCGCCCCCGCCGCACCGACCGGGCGGGCCGCGCTCCCCGCGATCGCGGACACCGTGCTGCGCTGGGCCGCGGCCCTGGCCGCCGCGGTGGCCGTGTTCGGGGCGGTGCTGCTGGTCACCGGGGCCGACCCGGTGTCGGTGTTCACCAACGCCTGGTCGAACACGGTGCTCAACGGCGATGCCGTCCAGCAGATCCTGATCAAGGCCGGCCCGTTCGCGCTGACCGCGCTGGCCGTCGTCGTGCCGAGCCGGGCGGGACTGGTCAACGTCGGTGGCGAGGGCCAGCTCATCGCCGGCGGGATCGCCGCCGCCGGGGTGAGCCTGGCCCTCGGGTCCACCTCACCCGGCGGCCTGACCATGATCCTCATGATCGTCGCCGGGATCGCGGCAGGGGCCGCCTGGGCCGGCGTGGCGGCACTCCTCCGGCTCACCGTCAAGGTCAACGAGGCGGTCAGCACGCTGCTGCTCAACTACGTCGCGCTCGACCTGATGCTCTTCCTGATCTACCAACCCTGGAAGGACCCGCACGGCACCGGCCAGCCGGCCACCCCACCCGTTCCGGACGCCGCCAAGCTGCCGGTGTTCACCGGGTCCGCCGTGCACGTGGGCCTGCTCCTGGTCGCGCTGGCCGTGGTGGCGGTCTGGGCGGTCTTCCGCTGGACGGCGTGGGGCTACCGGCTGGCCGCCGTCGGCGGGAACCCGGAGGCGGCCCGCCGCGCCGGGCTTCCGGTGACCCGGCTGCTGCTCACCGCCATGATCGTCGGGGGCGCCCTGGCCGGCCTGGGCGGCGCGATCCACCTGGCCGGCGTCGAGTACCAGCTCCGGCCGAGTTTCGGGTCGCAACTGGGCTACATCGGCTTCCTGGCCAGCTGGCTCGCCCGGCACCGGCCCGGACCGGTCCTGCTGTCGGCCGTGGTGCTGGCCGGCCTGGCGGTGGCGGGCGACAGCCTGCAGATCGACTCCGCACTGCCCGCGGCCACGGTGAACATCCTCACCGGGCTGATCCTGATCGCCGTCCTCGGCTGGACCGGCTCGCGAAAGAAGGCCCGAGCATGAGCATCGTCGTCGAGGTGCTGTCCGGCGCGGTACGTGGCGGGACGTCCGTGATGTACGCGGCGCTCGGCGAGACCGTGTCCGAGCGGGCCGGGGTGATCAACCTCGGCACCGAGGGCTGCATGCTCGTCGGCGCCCTGGCCGGGTTCGCCGTCGCCTACGACACCGGTGACCCGTGGCTCGGGGTGATCGCCGCCGGGGCGGCCGGCGGCGCGTTGGCGCTGGTGCACGCGGTCCTGGTGGTCACCCGCGGGGCCAACCAGTTCGCCAGCGGCCTGACCCTGCTCTTCCTGGCGCTCGGCCTGACCTCGCTGTTCGGTGCGGACTACGTGGGCAAGCAGATCCACGCCCTGAACCCGATCGCGATCCCGGGCCTGTCCGCCGTCCCGGTGCTCGGCCCCGTCGTCTTCCGCCAGGACGCGCTCACGTACCTGTCCTACCTCACCGCGCCGGCGATGTGGTGGACCCTGTACCGAAGCCGCCCGGGGCTGCTGCTGCGGACGGCCGGCGAGCGCGCCGAGGTGCTCACCGTGCACGGGTACCGGACGGCGACCGTCCGGTACCCGGCGGTCGTCGCCGGCGGGGCGCTGTCCGGTGTCGGTGGCGCGCACC
>DATDMG010000403.1:0-36025 GCA_036518955.1 Kineosporiaceae bacterium
GCGCCGCCCGGCACCCTCGGCGCGGAGCGCGAACCGGCGGGCGTCGACGGCGACCCGCCGCAGCTCGGCGAACCGGCCGGTCGCCGCCCGCGCCTCCAGGTCGGCCGCCGCCAGGCGGCGCCGGGCGAGCGCCTCGCGCTCCGGGTCACGCGCCAGCACGCCGAACTCACCCCGGTGCCGGCGGGCCCGGCGTTCCGTGCGGTCCCGGCTCAGCGCGAAGTCCACCGGCACCCGGAGGACGCGGACCTCGCCGCTGCCCGGTGGGGAGTCCAGGGCGGTCCCCCAACGGCGCGGCGCGGTGGTCACCCCGACCACCGTGACATCGACGCCGAGCGCCGCCACCGCCAGCGCGCTCCTGCGCACCCGGGTGTCGCTGCGCACATCGTTGGCGACCACCATGACGACGTGCGGCCGGGCACCGCCGGCCGCCGTGACTCCCGGCACGGTCACGGCGCGTCGTCCCGGCCGTCCGGGGGCGGGCCGAGCCGCCCTCCGCGCGCGAGCTCCACCACGAGCCGGGCCTGCGGGACGGCGGTGGCCAGCCGGTCGGCGAGCGGCATGGACTGGCAGTCGGCGACCACGACCGTCGCACCGCTGACGTCGCCCGCGGTCACGGTGGCCCAGCGTGGTGGCTGCGCGGCCGGCCTGCCCTGCAGGCGCCGTCTCACCCGGCCGGCGAGACGGCGTGCCCGCACCCCCAGCGGCTCGGGCTGCGTCGAGGGCTGCGGCGAGCGCTGCGGCGCGGACGGCGTGGCGCCGGTCTGCGCCCCCGCCAGCGCGGCGACCGCCGCGGGGCCGACCACGCGCAGGCCGGCCGCCCACGCGGTCACCTGCGGATCACCGGTCACCACGACGGTAGGCGCCCCCAGCGCGCGGGCCGCGGCCAGCTCGGCCTCGACGCTGTACCGGCGCCACCCGCTCGCCGCCAGGACCACGATCCGCTCCGGCTCGCGGGCGGGTTCGGGCCGCGGCAGGCACTCGGTGGGTCGGACCGCCCCGGCCGGGACGCCGTAGGCCGCCGCCAGGCGGCCGGCGATCGCGGCCGGACCGTAGCGGGCGTCGAGGGCGGCCCGGGCGGCGTCCAGGTCGAGGGTGTCCAGGGCCGCGGACAGCTCCCGGTGGGCGTCGACCAGCGCGTCGGGGCCCTCCTGGACGTCGACGAAGCGGCCCACCAGGTGCTCGACCCCGGCCAGCGCCTCCTGCGGGCCGCCGCTGCGGGTGACGATCACCGGCACGCCGGCCGCGACCCCCTCGACGACGGCCAGGTGGAACGTCTCGTAGGTGCTCGGCGCGAGCAGCAGGTCGAACCGCGGCAGCGCGGCGAGCACGTCCACGTGCCGGACGACGCCGCGCAGGTGGAGGCGGTCGGCGACGCCGGCGTCGCGGGCGATCTCGGTGAGCCGGCCGGCGAGGGGCCCGTCGCCGAACAGGGTGAGCTCCACGGCCGGGTCGTGCCGGGCGACCGCGGCGAACGCCCGGACCAGCCGTTCCACCCCTTTCCGCTCGGTCAGGGAACCGACGAACACCCACTGGTCCAGGCTCTTCGGCGGCTCCGGTCGGCGCGGCACGCCGGTGAAGTCCACCGGGTTCGGCAGCACCTCCAGCACCGGCTCGGACCCGGGCAGCGCGTCGAGGATCTGGTCGCGCAGCAACCCGGACACGCAGAACACCCGGTCGGCCCGCGCCAGCACCTCGGCGTAGACCGCACGCCCGGCCGGGTCCGCCAGGACGTCGCGCAGCCCGGTCGAGTGCTCGGTCGCGAACACCCGGGCGGCCGGGTCGGCCAGCCGAGCCGCGAGCAGACCCCCCCAGTACCCCACGTGCCCGTGGACCACCGGCTCCCGGAACGGACCCACCGCCCGCCGGACGTCACGGACCATCGCCTCGGCCCGCTGGGCGACGCCGGCACCGCCCTCGGTGAAGACCGGGACCCTGGTCACCGGGCCCGTGGCGCCGGGCACCTGCAGGCCCCCGCCGGCGGCGAGCCGGTCGAGAACGGCGTCGAACGGGCCGCGCAGCGCCTCGACGGCCGGGGACCCGGCCGCCCCGCCCGGCCACTCCTGGGCATGGACGACGTGCACCCGGTCGGCGAGCCGGGTCGCCAGCCGGGCGTGCTCGGCCACGAACGAGCCCGCCATCCGGTTGAACGGCACCGGGTACCACGGCGTCGGCACGCAGACGGCGGCGACGGCACCGGGTTCGGACACGGCGCCGGTCAACCCTTGCCGATGACGCGGACCGTCACCCCGCCCCACCGATCCAGCGGCAGGGCGGCCCGCCCGTCGACGACCGTGCGCACACCCGGCAGGTCGGCCGGCGTCAGCTCCCGGTAGACCGCGTGGTCGGTCTGCACCACCGCGGCGTCGACCGGCGACCCCGGCGGGTAGGGGGTGAGGCCGAGCTTCTCCAGCTCGTCGTCCTCGTACAGGGGGTCGTGCACCAGGACGACGGCGCCACGCTCGCGTAGCGCGTCGGCCAGCGGGAACACCCCGCTGAAGGCCGTCTCCTTGACGCCGCCGCGGTAGGAGGCACCGAGGATGACCACCCGTTGGTCGGTCAGGTCGCCGTGGGTGCCCTCGAGGAGCCCGACCGCGTAGGCGGGCATCCCCGCGTTGCGGGCCCGCGCCATCCGGACGATCGACGCGTCGGGGTCGTTCCACAGGTAGAGCCGGGGGTAGATCGGGATGCAGTGGCCGCCGACGGCGATCCCCGGCCGGTGGATGTGGCTGAACGGCTGGCTGTTGCTGGCCTCGATGACCTGATGGACGTCGATCCCGTGCGCGCCGGCGAAGCGGGCGAACTCGTTCGCCAACCCGATGTTGACGTCGCGGTAGGTCGTCTCGGCGAGCTTGGCCAACTCGGCGCCCTCGGCGCTGCCGAGGTTCCACACGCCGTTGGGGCGGGGCAGGTCACCCCGCTCGTCGAACTCCAGCACCGCCCGGTAGAAATCCTCGGCCCGCCGGCCCGCGACCTCGTCGATCCCGCCCACCAGCTTGGGGTACGCGCGCAGGTCGGCGAAGACCCGGCCGGTGAGGACCCGCTCCGGGCTGAACACCAGGTGGAAGTCCCGGCCGTGCAGCAGGCCGGACCCGTCCTGGAGCATCGGCAGGAACCGCGAGCGCGTGGTGCCCACCGGGAGCGTGGTCTCGTACGACACCAGCGAGCCCGGGCGCAGGCCGCGGGCGATGTCGCGGGTGGCGGCGTCCATCCAGGCGAAGTCGGGAGAACCCTCGGCGTCGACGAACAGGGGGACCACCACGACGACGGCGTCGCTCTCGGCGACGGCGGCGGTCGTGTCGGTCGTCGCCACCAGGCGGCCGTCGCCCACGGTCTCGGCGAGCAGCTCGGCCAGCCGCGCCTCACCCGGGAACGGCTCGACGCCGCGGTTCACCAGCTGGACGACGTCGAGGTTGACGTCGGCGCCGATGACCTGGTGCCCGCGGCTCGCGAACTGGACGGCGAGCGGCAGTCCGATCTTTCCGAGAGCGACAACGGTGATCTTCACAAAGGCCTTCTGTTCACGGGGAAACCTGCGAGGACGGTGGTGCCGGGCCGCGCTGCACGGCGTCGTTCCCCGGGACACGGTAGCGGGCCCGACCGACAGGTTCCGGCGGCTTGGCGGACTCCGGGCGTGCCGGACCGGCACCCGCCGCACGCACGGCCCGACGCGCCGGCTCGGCCACCCGATCCCGGCTCGGCTCGCGAACGGGCTCCTCCACCGGCTCGGGCACCGGCGTCCCGACCGGCACGGGCACCTCGGCGCCGTCCATCCCCTCCACGGCGGTCGCGTCCACGGCGGTCGCGTCCACGGCGGTCGTCCCGACCGCGGGCGGCAGATCGCTGGTGACGGTGAGCGAACCGAACTGCGGCAGCGCGATACCCTCCGGCCGGGGCGGCGGCCGGAGCGAGGCGTAGACGCCGCGGATGACCTCCTCCTGGCCCTGCCAGGAGTAGCGGTGGATCAGGTCCTGCCGGTGGGCGGAGTGCGGGTCGCGCGGGTTGGCCAGGGCCCGGCGGATCGCCGCGGCGAGGTCCGCGTCGTCCGGATCGTGGTAGACCTCGCCGAGGTCGTGCTCGGTGACGAACCGCTGCATCAGGGCCGCGTCACTGGTCACCATGGTGAGCCCGGCGTGCAGGTTCTCGAAGAGCTTGTTCGGCAGCGCCTGCTCGATGTTGTCCGAACCGGTACGCAGCGGCATCACCGCGACGTCCGCGCCGGACAGGTAGTGCAGCAGCCGGTCCTGCCCCACCGACGGCACGAAGTGCACCCGGTCCGCCACGCCGAGGCCGACGGCGAGTTCCAGCAGTTCCGGGGTGTGCGGGTGGGGGAAGGGAACGGGGACGACGACGGCGTGCACGCCGCCGCCCGGGCCGGCCGGATCCGCCAGGTGCACGAGGGCGCGGATCAGCGTGTCGATCCCGCGCGCCCGGCTCACCGCTCCGCTGTAGACGGCGAGCGGGACCCCGGCCGGCAACCCGGCGGCCTCCCGGACGGTCGGGCCGACGTCCCGGTCCTGCCCGAGGATCGGCGCGTTGAGGACGACGGCGGGCCGCGCCGGCAGCCGGTAGCGGTGCCGCAGGACGTCGGCGATCGGCTCCGACACGGTGATCACCGCGGCCGCCCGCCGGATGTAGCGCGCCTCCTCGCGGACCAGCGCCGCGTGCCGGCGGAGGTGGCCCTGCTCCTGCCGCGGGATGCCGGCGAAGTTCTCCCGCGCGTCGTACACCACCACGCACGGCTTGCCGGCGGCCCGTCGCCGGCGCGCGGCCCGCACGGCCGTGCCGAGCACGAGCGGGTGGTGGACGTGGATGATGTCCGGCTCGAGCAGGTCCAGCACCCGGGCGAACGACGCGGCGTAGTCCTCCACCTCCGGCAGCACGCCACGCGTGGTGGTGAGCAAGGTCGACGCGAGCCGTCGACGGTCCCACTCCCGCCAGGCGACCCGGTATCCGACGTTGATCGCCCACTGCACCCGCCAGCGCGCCTTCCGGGTGACCACCAGCGCCTTCACGACCGAGTGCGCCAACCGGACGACCAGCCACCTGGGCCGCCACAGCCGGGCGCGCTCCGGGGCCTCGGGGTCCGGGCTGCGCAGCGCGTCCGCCCTGCGGCGGGTGACCCGGGACCACCCGGTGAGCTCACGGACCTGGGTGACGTACTCGTCGACCGGGGTCCAGTCGACCACCCGGAACTGCCGCCGGCGCCGGGCACCCGCCACCAGTCGGTGGACGTCCCGGAAGGCGTGGGTCATGATCACGGCGTGCACCCGCACCGGGCCGAGCCAGCGGTCGGCGGTCGGGGCGCCCGGCTCCTCCGCGGAGAGGACGTGCACGTCGTAGCCCAGCCGAGCCAGCGTCAGCGAGAACTTCTTGGCGCGCGAGTCGGCATCGATGGCGTTGGCGCGGAACAGCACCACGCGCGGCGGTCGGGCCTGCGTCGACTCTGACGAGACGCTCGCCGAGCCGTGCGGCTGGGACACGATCAGCCCTCCGGCAGGTCCACGGTGCGCCCGGACGACGCGGCCCTGAGCACAGCCTCCGCGACGGCGACCGTCTCCAGGCCTTGGCGCATGGTCACAATGTCGTGGTTCTTCCCGAGAACCGCATCCCGAAAAGCTTCGTGTTCGGTACGCAGCGGCTCCGGCTTCGGGAAGGCGTACCGGGTGACGTCCCCCTCCGCCACCCCGCGGAAGCTGGCGATCTCGTCCCAGGTGGTGGGGATCAACCCGTTGGCGTGGAACGTCAGATCCGCGGTGAGCGTGTCGGCGACGAACGCGCCGCGCTCCCCGGTCACGATCGTGACCCGCTCCTTCATCGGGGAGAGCCAGTTGACCAGGTGACTGGTGACCGTGCCGTCGAGGAGCTGACCGACCACCGCGACCAGATCCTCGTGGGCCCGCCCGCTCTTGTACGCCGTCCGCGCCGCGACGCTGCGGAACGGCTGCTGCGTCACCCAGGCGGTGAGGTCGATGTCGTGGGTCGCCAGGTCCTTGACCACCCCGACGTCCGCGATCCGGGACGGGAAGGGCCCCTGCCGCCGCGTCACGACCTGGTACATGGTGCCCAGCTCACCGTGGGCGAGCCGGGCGCGCAGCTGCTGCAGCGCCGGGTTGTAGCGTTCGATGTGGCCCACCGCCCCGACCAGGCCGCGCTGCTCGAAGGCGTCCGCGAGGCGCCGGGCGGCGGTGACGTCCTGGGCCAACGGCTTCTCGATCATGGCGTGGACGCCGGCCTCGGCCAGGGCCAGGCCGACCTCCTCGTGGTACACCGTCGGGACGGCGACCATGCAGTAGTCGATCCCGGCGGCGATGAGCTCCTCGACGCCGGGGAGCAGCGGCAGCGTACCGGCCACCCCGAACGGGTCGCCGCCAGGATCGGCGACCGCGACCAGCTCGACGTCCGTCAGGCTCCGCAGCACCCGCGCGTGGTGCCGTCCCATCATCCCCAGGCCGATCAGCCCCGCCCGCAGCATCGCCATCAGGCACCGGCCTTCGCGACGGCGTTGACCGCGGCCACGATGCGCTCGAGGTCGCCGGTGGACAGGGCCGGGTGGACCGGCAGCGACAGCGCCTCCGCCGCGGCCCGCTCGGTCTGCGGCAGGTCGAGGGTGAGACCGAACGACGGCAGCCGGTGGTTCGGGATCGGGTAGTACACACCCGTCCCGACACCGTGCTCGTCGGCGAGCGCCTGGGCGAACCCGTCACGGTCCTCCGGCACCCGGATCGTGTACTGGTGGTAGACATGGACGGCGCCCGGCGCCACCGGCGGGACGACGACGCCCTGCAGGTTGGCATCGAGGAACGCGGCGTTCTCCTGGCGCTGCTTGGTCCAGCCGGGGAGCTTGCCCAGCTGCACCCGGCCGATCGCCGCGTGGATGTCGGTCATCCGGCAGTTGAAGCCGACGAGCTCGTTCTCGTAGCGGCGCTCCATGCCCTGGTTGCGCAGCAGCCGCAACCGGCGGGCGACCTCGTCGTCCCGGGTGGACACCAGGCCGCCCTCGCCCGAGGTCATGTTCTTGGTCGGGTAGAGGCTGAACATGGCGAAGGCGCCGAACGTGCCGACCGGGCGGCCCTGCCAGGACGCGGCATGCGCCTGCGCGGCGTCCTCGAAGATCTTCAGCCCGTGCCGGTCGGCGACCGCCGCCAGCGCGGTCAGGTCGGCGGGGTGGCCGTAGAGGTGCACCGGCATGATCCCCACGGTCCGCTCGGTGATCGCGGCCTCCACGGCGGCCGGGTCCAGGCAGAAGTGGCGCGGCTCGATGTCGGCGAAGACGGGCGTGGCGCCGGTCAGCGCGACCGAGTTCGCCGTCGCCGCGAACGTGAAGGAGGGCACGACGACCTCGTGGCCCGGGCCGACGCCCGCGGCGAGCAGGCCGAGGTGCTGCCCCGCCGTCCCGGAGTTGACCGCCACCACGTGCCGGCCGTCGAGGACCTGGTCGGAGAACTCGCGCTCCAGCGCGGCGACCTCGGGACCCTGCGCGATCATTCCGGTGCGCAGGACGCGGTCGACCGCCTCGCGCTCCTCGTCTCCGATCAGGGGGCGGGCAGCGGGAATCATGCCGCTCATGCCTGCGGTACCTCCGTGGGGATCTCGGGCGTGGGGATCTCGCTCAGGGTGGCGTCGGCACCGTCGCCTCCGGGCGTCTCGAGATAGCGGCGCCCGGACGTCGGGCAGCGCCAGTGGCGGACCCCCGCATCGGCGCCCGAAGAGCCGTCGACGGGGTCATCGTCGGGCACGAGCGGCACGCCGACGTGACCGACCCATCGTAGCCGCCGTGCCGGGACCCCGGCGACGAGTGCGAAGTCCGGCACGTCGCGCACGACCACGGACCCCGCGGCGACCAGGGCCCATCGTCCGATCGTGACGGGCGCCACGCACACCGAGCGAGCACCGATGGAAGCCCCTTCGCGGACGGTGACCCCCACCGGCTCCCAGTCGTCGCCACGCTTGAGCCGCCCTTCCGGTGTGACCGATCGCGGGTAGTGGTCGTTGGTGAACACGACCGCCGGGCCGACGAACACGCCGTCCTCCAGGACCGCCGGCTCGTAGACCAGGGCGTAGTTCTGCAGCTTGCAGTTGTCGCCCATGACGACGCCGTCGCCGACGTAGGCCCCGCGGCCGATGATGCAGTTCGCACCGAGGACGGCGTGCTCGCGCACCTGCGCCAGGTGCCAGACGGAGCTCCCCTCCCCGATCTTCGCGTCGTCGGACACATCGGCGCTGGGATGGATGCGCGCCATCTGTTCTGCCTCGCCGCCTCTCGGGGACCGCGTCTGGACCCGTTCCACCGGCGGCCGGTCGGCTGCGCTCGGTGGCCGGGCACCGGCCAACCTACCGCACCCTCCCGGGCGACTCCCTCACGTCAGCGCCGGTTCAGGTCGACCTCGCCCGAACCGGGCAGGCGGCCCGGGTCGCCACGTGGCCCGCCATGGCCGGCCGTGGGCGCACCGCCGAGGGCTGCGTCAACGGGGGGACAGCGCCGCGACCTGCTCGGCCAGCTGGTCGTAGGGGGAGGGCCCGCGCAATTCCCGGTCGGCCCACTCCAGTGCGGCCGAGCGGGCCCTGGCCAGCTCCCCCGGCGCCGCCGCCCAGCCGCGCAGCACGGCGGCCGCGGCCGGCGCGTCCGCCACCAGGGCCGCTGCCGGGGATCCGTCGAGCAGCGCCGCGACCCGGGGCATCGGCGTCGACAGGACGGCGAGGCCGCAGGCCAGGTACTCGTACAGCTTGGTGGGCACGGCGTCGCGGAACGCCGGGGTCTCGGCCATCAGCAGCATCCCGGCGCTGGCCCGAGCGCCCACCTCCCAGGCCGCCTTCGGCGGCATCCGGCCGTGCATCGTGACGCGCCCGGCGACGTCGTCGCGGGCGAGCCGCTCGGCCACCCAGTCCTGGTCGGCGGCGGCCACCGGGCCCACGACGTCCAGCTGCCAGCCAGGGGCCAGCGCGATCGCCTCGAGCATCGTCCGCAGCCCCCGCGAGGTCCGGACGTCGCCGACGTACACCGCCCGCAGCTCGGCGTCGTGCACCGGCGGGCGCCCGGCGGGCAGCAGCGCCGGGTCGGGCAGGTTGCGTACCACGAGCCGGCGCCGGCAGCGGGCGGCGACCGGAGGCACGTGGTCGTCCGCCACCACGGTGAGCTCGGCCCGCCCGGCCAGTGCGACGCACGCCGCCGCGAGCGCCCGCAGCCCGCCCCGCAGCGGGCGCGGCACCCAGGAGCGGTCGGCGAGGAGCGCCACGTAGTCCTCGTGGACGTCGGCGACCACCGGACGCCGCCGGAGCCGGCCGGCGAGCAGCGCGGCGGGCACGACGTCCGGGTCCAGGGCCAGCAGCACGCCCCCCCGGGCGGCGAACGGCAGGCGCAGCGCGCGGAGCGCACGCGCCGGGATCGAGCCCCGGGCCCAGGTCCGCACCCGGGCGCCCTCCGGGCCCGCCGCCGCCGTCCCCAGACCCAGCACCTCGACCGCCAGCCCGGCCCGGCGCAGGGCCGCGACCTCGCGGTGCAACCGGGCGTCCGCGACGTCGTGACCGCTGGTGACGATGCTGACCTCCGGGCGGACGTCAGGGCCGCCGCCCGGCCGGGTCGCGGGTGACGGGACCCGCACGGGTCAGAAGTCCTCGAGGACGATGGAATCCTCGCCGACCTGGAGGAACTTGGTGTAGGCCGTGATCATCTCGTCGGGTGTGCCGCGGCCGACCAGCTTGCCCTTGTGCAGCCAGATCGCCTCGTCGCACAGCTCCTTGATGGTCCCCAGGGCGTGGCTCACCACGAGCATGGTGTGCGCCTTCGCCACCAGTTCGGCCATCTTGTCGCTGGCCTTCTTCTTGAAGTGCGCATCCCCCGCGGAGAGCGCCTCATCGATGATCAGGATGTCCGGGTCCATGTGGACGGCGACCGCGAACGCCAGCCGGCTGTACATGCCGGACGAGTAGGTCCGCATCGGCATGTCCATGAAGTCCTCGAGTTCGGCGAAAGCCGCGATCTCCTCGTACTTCTCCGTGATCTCCGCCCGGGTCAGGCCGGCGGCCAGGCCGCCCAGGGTGACGTTCTCCCGGCCCGACAGCGCCGAGTTGAAGCCGACACCCAGGGCGAGCAGGGTGCTGACCCGGCCGTTGACCTCGATCCGGCCGCTGGTCGGGGGGAGGATGCCGGCCACCGTCCGCATCAACGTCGACTTGCCCGCGCCGTTGGAGCCGATCACGCCCATCACCTTGCCGTGCTCGACGTCGAACGACACGCCCTGCAGCGCCTTCACCTCGCGGATGATCCGCTCACGGCGGCCCAGGCGGACGATCGCGCTCTTCAGCGTGGGATTCTTCTGCAGGCTGGTCCGGTAGGTCAGGTGGACGTCCTGGACCCGGATCGCGATCCGCTCCCGGGATGCCTTGCCGACCATCTCGGTATCGACGATCTCAGAGGCGGACAGCGAAATCACGCTCCCTCGACATGAAGACCCAGGCCCCGACCACGAACAGCACGACGGACCAGCCCGCGCCGAACGCGAGCACCCCCCAACCCGGGCGATGGCCGTCGATCACAGCCTCGCCCTGGGCGCCCAGGATCCCGAAGACGGGGTTGATCGGGCTCCACACGTACAGTGTGTGGTGCAGTCCCGACTTCGCCGACCGCAGCTTGTCCACGGTCCAGAGCACCGGCGACAGGTAGAGCCAGATCCGGATGAAGTAGGGCAGGAAGCTCGACGTGTCCCGGAAGTAGACCTGCAGCGTGGCGAACAGGTTCGCCAGTCCCAGGCTCATCACCGTGGCCAGCACGAGGATGGGCACCAGCCACAGCATGCTCAGCGTGAAGTGCTTGATCGTCAAGGCGTGGATCACGAGGTAGACGGCCAGGGTGGGCAGGTACCGGCGGAACGCCGTGTACACGGTGGACAGCGGCAGCAGCATCTTCGGGAACGACGTGTTGAGGATCAACCGCCCCCCCTGCGTCACCGCGGTCGCCCCGGCCTGCATCGACCCGGTGATGTAGTAGAAGAGGAACAGCCCCGACGTCAGGGTGGCGAAGTCGGCCGCCGTGCTGCGCCCGCCCTGGAGCACCGAGATGAGCAGGTAGTACACGCCCGCCAGCAGGAGGGGGTTGATCACCAGCCAGAGCTGGCCGAAGACGGTGTCGGTGTTCTGGGCGTGCATCGTCGTCCGGGCCAGTTCGAACGCGAACCCACGCCGACGCCACACCTCCCGGAAGTACGGGCCCACCGGAGGCAGACCCGCCCGGTGGGGCTCGTAGACGTGGTGTTCGCCGAGGTACTCGTCGCCACCGGCGCTGGTTCGTGCTGAGCTCACTGGATCCTTCTCGGGCCTTGGGGTCGGCTCAGAATACCCACGCCGGATACCGATCCGGCGTGGAAGGGGGCAGGCGCCCCCACCGGGTCACGCCCCCGGCGTCGCGCGGGGCACCGGGAGGCGCGCATACACCCCCAGCAGCTCGGCGGCGTCGGCGTCCCAGGACAGCGCGGGGGCGGCCCGGCGGACGGCGGCGACGAGCTCGGGGTAGCGGGCCCGGGCCACCTCGACCGCCCGGGCGAGGTCGGCACCGTCGCCGGGCCGGTACAGCTCGCCCACGCCGTGCCGGCGGACCAGGGCCCCCAGCTCGCCGACGTCCGTGGCGACCACCGGCACACCGGCCCGGACGGCGTGGAACAGCTTGTTGGGCATCGCCAGGCGGTGGTTGGCCCAGCGGTCGGAGTGCGTCACCAGGGCCAGTCCGGCACCGGTCAGCAGCGCGTCGACCTCGTCGACCGGCAGGGGCGGGCGCACCCTCGCCGCCCCCGGGTCGAACCGGGCCAGCCAGGTGTCGTCCGCCGGCCCGAGCAGCGTGATCGGCAGGTCGAGGCGACGACTGGCGTCGGCGATCGCCTCCAGCTCCCGGTAGGGGGCGAGCCGGCCGGCATAGACCGCACCCACCGGCCGGGTCGGCGGGCTCGGGAGCGGGTCGGGCATCGGGAAGGTGTTCCGCACCACGGTGACGTGCCGCCACCCGTACCGGTCCCGCAGCGCCCGGGCGACGCCGTCACCGACGGTGATCACAGCGGCGGCCGCTCCACCCAGCCGGGCCTCGACGGCGCTCTCCCGCCGGCCCTGCCACGGCGTCGGCCGGCCGACCCGCGGCCGGCCGGACCACAGCTCGTGGCTGTCGTAGATCAGTGGGACGCGACGGGCGGCGGCCAGGCGCGCCCCGACGTCCAGTGCGGTGAAGTCGTGGGCATGGACGACGTCGACGTCGCGCTGCTCGGCATCCACCCCGGCGCCGGCCGCCCACCGGGCGAACGCCTGGTTGCGGTGCGTCGGCAGCAGCAGCCATCGGGCGGCCCGCATCGGCAGGCCGAGCCGGCGCGCGCCGAGCGACCCAGCGCCGTCCCCCCGGAACATCGAGCCGGCCCCGACGGACGACGCGGTCACGCCGTCCGGTGGCCGCCAGCCCGCCGGCACCTGCTTGCCGATCACGTGGACGGCGTACCCGGCCGCGGCCAGCGTCGTCGCCTCCCGGAGAACGCGGGTGTCCGAGGCGAGCGATGTGGCGACCAGCATCAGCACACGCAAGGGCCCTCCCGCTACCGGACCGGGCCGGAACCGCCGGCGGAGACGTCGGCCGGCGCCGGGCGGCGCTCGGCCAGCCGGCGCGGGCTGGTGAGGAACCCGATCCCCCAGGACCAGTGCATCGTGCCGAGGACGGCGGGCAGCACCAGCCGGGACCGGGCCGGCAACTCGCGCCCGACGACCAGCGATGCCACCACGATGCCGGCGCCGTAGGCCGCCGGGACCGCCAGCGCCCAGACCGTGAGCGGTGCCGCCAGCAGGCTTGCGGAGCACGCCAGGACCATCGCCGGCGGCGCCAGGTACCGCGCGTTCGCCGTCCCGGGATGCTGCCTCATGACGACGCGGCGCCACCGACCGTAGTGGAAGTACTGCCGACCGAGCGCCAGCAGGCTGGACCGCGGCCGGTAGGTGACCGACAGGTCGGGGCTGAACCACACCACGCCGCCCGAACTGCGGATCCGGTGGTTGAGCTCCCAGTCCTGCGCCCGCAGGAAGCTCTCGTCGTAGCCCCCGAGCCGCTCCAGCACGTCGCGCCGGAAGACCCCGAGGTACACCGTGTCCGCCGGGCCGGCCTGGCCGCCGGTGTGGAAGCGCGCTCCCCCGACGCCGAACACCGAGGTCATCGCGGCCGCGACGGCCTTCTGGAAGGCGGTGACCCCTTCCGCGGCCATCACCCCGCCCACGTTGGCGGCGCCGGTCTCGGTCAGCAGCCGCACCGCGGCGCGGATGTAGCCGGGGGCGAGCAGGCCGTGCCCGTCGACCCGGACGACGACGGGGTGGCGGGACGCTCGGATCGCCGCGTTGAGTCCGGCCGGCGTCCGCCCGGTCGGGTTGCCCACCGACCGTACCCGGGGGTCCTGCGACCCGAGTTCGGCGGCGACGGCGTCGGTGTCGTCCCGGGACGGGCCGAGGGCGAGGACGATCTCCAGCTCCCCCGGGTAGTCCTGGTCCAGGATCCGCTGCACGGACTCGCGCAGGTGCTTCGCCTCGTTGAGCACCGGGACCACGACGGACACCGGCGGCCAGTCCGGGGCAGGCTCGGGAGCGGCACCGGCCGTCGGGGAGGTGCCGGGCACCACGGACGGCGCCGCGTGGGCCGGGAGGGTCGTGTCAGGAGACATCAGGGAATGACGGTATCCGACCGCCGCCCGCCACGAAGCCCGACGCACCCAAACCCCTGTGATCATGCACGTCAGCCGTGCTCACGAGGGTTCGGGTGCGCCCCGGCACTAGGCCGGGCCGCAGCTGGCGGAGATGTCGGTCGTCTCCGCCGGGAGCTCCCCCGCGGCCCCCACGGCCCCCGGCGACGGCGCGCCACCGGCCGCCGTCCGCCCCGGGCCGACCGGCGTGGGCCCGGAGGGCGGGGACGACGCCGCGGCCGGAGCGGGACGGCGGGACGCGTCGATCGCGGCGGCCACCTTGGTGTGGATGACGTCGAAGTCCGGCCTCGCCGGGTTGATCAGGGGGGGTACGAACTGGACGCTGCTGATCTTCTGTGCCTTCGCCCTGGCAGCCAGGTCGAGGAACGTCGCCAGCTCACCGGACGGGATGTCGGTGCTCACCACCTGCTTGCTCGCGGCCGCGATGCCCTGGAACTTCGTCAACACCGTGGCAGGGTCGAGCTGGTGCACCATGGCATCCATCACGCAACGCTGCCGCGCCATCCGCTCGTAGTCGTTGGCACCGTGCCGGGACCGGGCGAACCACAGGGCGTGATAGCCGTCGAGCGTCTGGGTGCCCGGGCGGATGTAGCCGGACACCCGCGACGTCCCGCCACCGATCGGCACCGGCTTGGTGACGGTGACCCGGATCCCGCCCATCGCGTCGATCAGGTCCCGGAAGCCGTGCAGGTCGATCAGGACGTAGTAGTTGACCTTCAGCCCGGTGACCCCCTCGACCGCCTCCTTCATCGCCTCCGCACCCGGATCCTGGACGTCGGCGAAGGTGGAGCGGTGCTCCGACCCCCAGGTGTAGATGGCGTTGAGCAGGCAGTTGTCACCGCACGTCCAGCCCTGGGGCAGCAGCCGACCGGCGGCGGAACCTGCCGGGAAGGGCACGTTCTCGAGGTTCCGGGGAAGACTGAACAGCACGGCCCGGCCCGTCGTTTCGTCGATGCTGACCAGGGTCATCGAGTCCGGGCGCGTTCCGACCCGGTCGGGGCCGGCGTCCCCACCGAGGAGCAGCACGTTGAACCGGCCGTCGGCCGCCGCCGACGCGCGTCCCGAACCGAACACGCCGCTGATCAGGTCGGCCCCGGCCCACAGCCGACGCCCAGTCGCGATCATGGCTCCACCGCTGAGCATCATCAGGACGACCGCCGCCCCACTGATCCACCACCGCGGCCGGCGGGGCAGCAGCCCGACCCGGCCGAGCCGCCACGCGTCCGCGATCGCCAGCGGGAACACCACCGCCGCGGCGTAGCACGCGAGCGCGAGCAGCACGAGCACGAGCGGCGACGTCACCAGCGACAGCGCCAGCGAGCGGTCCAGCACCAGCAGCAGGCCGAGCAGCAGGACGCCACCGACCGCTCCCAGCCAGACCCGCAGCAGCAGCCGACCGAGCCGGCGGTTACCCGCGGCGATCTGGGCAGAACCGGGCACCACACAGGTGATCACGAGCAGGGTGATCGCCCGCCGGACGCGCATCGCCGGCGAGAGCCTGCTGGGCTCGCAGAGCGGCCGCGTCATCGGGCGGACGGACAGCTCGTCCGGCAGGTCGACGGCCTCGTGGCCCCTCGTCGGCATACCGGCAGTATCACCAGCGACGGTGGAGGAGGCCCACATCACGCCCCGGCGCGCCGCGAGGCAAACCTCCCGATCTACGCCCTGCCCCGTGCGGACGGCGACCGTGCCAGCGCGGAGCCGGTCACCAGTCGATGAACTCGCTGTGGATCCGCGCCGCGGGAACTCCGGCCTCGAGCGCGGCCTGGCGGACGCTGTCGGCCCAGCCGGGCGGCCCGCAGACGTACACCTCGTGCCCGGCGACCCCGGGAACGAGGAGCTGGAGTATCTGCGCGTCGGAGACGATCCCGGCGGACTCGGGCACCCAGGAGGGGCGGCGGCGCGTCCGGCGACGAGGCCCCACCAGGTAGTGCACCCGGAAACCACGCATCCTGGCCAACAGCTCGATCTCTCCGGCGAACACCAGGCGGTCCGGATCCGTCACCCGGTACAGGACCGTCAGCTCGCCGGGCCCCGCGCGAAGCCGCTCGAGCATCGCCCGCAGCGGGGTGATCCCGATCCCGGACGCGACCAGGACCGCCGGACCACCCGGGTGGACGCCGGGGTGCATCCGCCCGTAGGGACCCTCGGCGAGCACCCGGATCCCCGGGCGCAGCCGGCTCACCGCGCCGCTGCCGTCCCCGAGGTCGCGCACCGTGATCCGCAGTCGCTCGTCCGTCGGGACGGCGGAGAGCGAGAACGGGTGCCCGCGGGTCCAGCCGCGCCCGGTCATGAATCGCCAGACGAAGAACTGGCCGGGCTGGGCGCCGAGGTCCAGCAGGTTCCGCCCGCGCATGTAGATCGAGACGCTGTCAACGTTCTCCCGGACGACGTCCTGCACCACCAGCTGGTGGCGCAGGCTCATCATCACGGGTCGGCCGATCCGCCACGCCAGGACGGCGGCCGCCAGCAGGACCCAGGCCGCCCACCAGCCGATCCGCAGGAATGTCGCGCCCTCCAGATCGGTGCCGAGCGACGTCTCGTGGGGGACGGCGAGCCCGACCCCCACGTACACCCACAGGTGCAGCAGGTGCCAGGTCTCGTACCGCAACCGCCGCCGGATCATCCGCACCGAGCTGAGCACCACGAGGATCATCAGCCCGGTGGCGACGGTGGCCGGGATCATGTTGTCGTAATTGACGACCAGGTCCTTGAACTCGGCCACCAGCCCCAGTCCGGCGCCCGCCGAGTAGCCCCAGGTGACCAGCACGATGTGGGCCAGCATCAGGAAGAACGCGCCGACCCCGACGGCCCGGTGGAGCCGGACGAGCTGGTCCTGCCCGAACGCCCGCTCCAGGCGCGGGGGGCGAGCCATCATCACCAGGGCCAGCGCGAAGAAGAGCGCGCACAGCAGACCGGTGAGCCGGCCGAGCGAGGTGACCCGGGCGCCGGGCGACATCAGGTCGCGCGCACCGTGGTGAGTGGCCCAGAGCACCAGCGTCCCGGCCAGTCCGGCAGCCAGGACGCCGATCGCCCAGACCCTGGCGCCGACGGGCAGGCCGAGGCTGTCCAGGCCGGCACGACCGGACCTGCGGTCGGGCTCGCGCGACCGGCGCTGGCGGCCTCGGACCATAGCCTCGGCCACGCGCCGCCTCCCCTTTCGAGCGGGCGGCCCCTCGCCGCCCGTCTAGCCCGGAGTACGGCACCACCGGACACCCGGTTACGGATTTCGGGTCACCGCCGGGCCAAGGCCGGACCATGATTACTTCAGCAGCTGCCGTGCCATCACCAGGCGCTGGATCTGGTTGGAACCCTCGTAGATCTGAGTGATCTTGGCATCACGCATCATCCGCTCGACCGGGTGGTCCCGCACGTAACCGGCACCGCCGAGCAGCTGGACGGCGTCCGTCGTCACCCGCATCGCGACGTCCGAGGCGAAGCACTTGGCGGCGGCACCGAAGAAGCCCAGGTCGCCGTCCCCACGCTCACTCTTGCACGCCGCAGCGTAGACCAACTGCCGGGCCGCCTCAAGCTGCATCGCCATGTCGGCAAGCATGAACTGCAGGCCCTGGAACTCCGCGATCGCCTTGCCGAACTGCTTGCGCTCCTTCACGTACGCCAGGGCGTAGTCGAGCGCCCCCTGGGCGACGCCGACGGCCTGCGCGCCGATGGTGACCCGGGTGTGGTCCAGCGTGCGCAGGGCGATCTTCAGGCCTTCGCCGACCTTCCCGACGACGCGGTCACCGGGGACCGGCGTGCCGTCGAAGAGCAGCTCACGGGTGGGGCTGCCCTTGATCCCGAGCTTGCGCTCCTTGGCGCCGAAGGTGAAGTTCGGGTCCGACTTCTCCACCACGAACGCGCTCACGTTGCGACCGCGCGGACCGTCCGGGGCGGTGACCGCGAGCACCGTGTAGTACTCGCTGACCCCGGCGTTCGTGATCCAGGCCTTGTGACCGGTGAGCCGCCAGCCGTCGCCGTCCGGGACGGCGAGGCACGTCATGGACGCCGTGTCGCTGCCCGCCTCCCGCTCGCTCAACCCGTAGGAGAACATCGCGTCACCACGGGCCAGCGGCGGCAGGTACTTCCGCTTCAGCTCCTGCGACCCGGCGAGGATCACCGGCATGCTGCCCAGCTTGTTCACCGCCGGGATCAGCGACGAGGACACGCAGACCCGTGCCACCTCCTCGATCACGATGCAGGTGGCGAGGGCGTCGGCACCCGCCCCGCCGTACTGCTCGGGCACGTGCGGGGCGTGGAAGTCACCGGCACGCAAGGCGTCGTACGCGGCCTGCGGGAACTCCCCCGTCTCGTCCACCTCCGCGGCGAGGGGAGCGATCTTCGCCTCGCAGAGGCTGCGGACGACGTCCCGCAGCATCTCGTGATCCTCGCTCAGCGTGAAATGGGGGAACTGCGTCCTCCGGGATGCCCTGACCATGGGGGGAAGGTAACGTTCCGCCCGCGGTCACGGAGCGCATGCAGATGTGGCGTGCGTGACAGCAGCCCAGGTCGCCCGTGGCAAGCTCGGACGATGACCCCGCTCGACCCCGAGAACCCCTTCGCCCGGCCGTCGTCCCTGCCGTTCGGCCTGCCGCCGTTCGACCGGATCCGGGCCCAGCACTTCCGGCCCGCCTTCGAGGCCGGAATGGCCGAGCACCGAGCCGAGATCGCAGCGATCGGCGCGAACCCACAGGCACCCACGTTCGCGAACACGGTCGAGGCGCTGGAGCGGACGGGCGATCTGCTGGCCCGCGTCTCGTCCGTGTTCTTCAACCTCACCAGCTCCCACACCGACGACGAGCTGGACGCGATCGAGGCGGACGTCGCTCCCCGACTGGCCGCCCACACCGACGCCGTCCGGCTCGACCCAGCGCTCTTCGCCCGCCTGGACGCCGTCCACGCCGCCCGTCACGAGCTGGGCCTGACCGGCGAGGCGCTGCGGCTCGTGGAGCGTCACCACCGGGACGCCGTCCGCGCCGGCGCCGGGCTGGACCCCGCCCGGCAGGACCGGCTGCGAGAGATCAACACCGAGCTGTCCACGCTCACCACGAGCTTCCGCACCCGGCTCATGGCGGACACCAACGCCGCCGCCCTGCACCTGCTCGACCCGGCGGAGCTCGACGGTCTGCCCGGCGACGCGCTCGCCGCCGCCCGCGAGGCCGCCGCCGGCCGCGGGCTCGAGGGCTACCTGATCACGCTCGCGCTGCCGACCGGCCAGCCGGCGCTGGCGTCCCTGCGGCGCCGGGACGTGCGGGAACGGTTGTTCCGCGCGTCCGTCAGCCGCGGTCTGCGCGGCGACGCCAACGACACCCGGGAGGTGCTCACCCGGATCGTCGACCTGCGGGCCGAGGCGGCACGGCTGCTCGGGTTCGCCGACCATGCCGCCTACGTGGTCGCCGACCAGACGGCCGGCACGTCCGAGGCGGTGAGCGAGATGCTGGCCGGCCTGGTCCCGCCGGCGGTGGCGAACGCCCGCGCGGAGGCCGCCGAGCTGGAAGCGCTGCTCGTGGCGGACGGCGAAACGGCCCCGCTGGCCCCCTGGGACTGGCCCTTCTACGCCGACCGGGTGCGACGTGAGCGGTACGGCGTCGACACCGCGGCCCTGCGGCCCTGGTTCGAGTTGGAGCGAGTCGTCGCCGACGGCGTCCTGTACGCAGCCGGCGAGTTGTACGGGCTGAGCTTCACCCGCCGGACCGACCTGCCCACCTACCACCCGGACGTGCGCGTCTTCGAGGCGTCCGGGCCGGACGGGACGCCCCTCGGGCTGGTCCTCGCCGACTGGTTCGCCCGGGACTCCAAGCGTGGCGGCGCCTGGATGAGCAGCTTCGTGGAGCAGTCCCACCTGCTCGGCACCCGCCCGGTGATCGTGATCAACCTGAACGTGCCCCGGCCACCCGACGGCGAGCCCGCGCTGCTCACCCTCGACGAGGTGGAGACCGCGTTCCACGAGTTCGGGCACGTGCTGCACGGGTTGTTGTCGGACGTGCGGTACCGGCGGTTGTCGGGCACCAGCGTGCCCCGGGACTTCGTCGAGTACCCCTCGCAGGTCAACGAGATGTGGGCGATGTGGCCCGACGTCCTCGACCGGTACGCGCGGCACCACGTGACCGGGGATCCGCTGGCGGCCGGCACGGTCGAGAAGCTGAACTCCGCGCGGTCCTACGGACAGGGCTACGCCACCGCCGAGTACCTGGCCGCGGCGCTGCTGGACCTGGAGTGGCACCACCGGACGGCCGCCGACGAGCCGGTCACCCCCGACGCCGTCGAGGCGTTCGAGGCGGCCGCCCTCGCCCGGCACGGTATCGCCCTCGACCTGGTGCCGCCGCGGTACCGGAGCACCTACTTCGCGCACGTCTTCGCCGGCGGGTACGGCGCCGGGTACTACAGCTATGTCTGGAGCGAGGTGCTGGACGCCGACACCGTCGACTGGTTCCGCGCGCAGGGCGGGCTGCGCCGGGAGGCCGGCGCCAGGTTCGCGGCGGAGCTGCTCTGCCGCGGCGGTGCCGTCGACCCGATGGCGGCCTTCACCGCCGTCGTCGGCCGCCCACCCAGCCTCGAGCCGCTGCTGCGCCGCCGGGCCCTCCTCCCCGGTGATCATGCCCGCCAGCAGTGGTGATACCGGCCCCCCGGGGGAGTGCGAAGAGTCCGAAACACCTGGCCGAACGTACGTCACGGGTCACGCGGTTGCCCTGGCCCAACGACAGCGCGTCACTCCGCCATCACCGGTACTCTCCGGCTGTGTTCATCTCGGTGATTGGTTGCGGCTATCTCGGGGCGGTCCACGCGGCATGCATGGCCGACCTGGGCCATCAGGTGATCGGCGTGGACGTCGAGGAGGTCAAGGTCAAGGAGCTGTCCGCCGGCCGCGCCCCCTTCTTCGAACCGGGCCTGCCGGAGCTGCTCGAGCGTGCGAGCGCGTCCGGCCGGCTGCGCTTCGACCACGACCTCGCCACCCTGGCCCGCCCGGCCGGTACCGGCGACGCCGAGCCCCGGGTGCACTTCGTCTGCGTCGGGACGCCGCAGCGCACCGGTGAGTTCGCCGCCGACACCGGTTACGTCGAGGCGGCCGTCCACGCCCTGGTCCCGTTCCTGCATCCCGGCGACCTGGTGGTGGGCAAGTCGACCGTTCCGGTCGGGACCGCCCAGCGGCTCGCGGACGTCGTCGCCGCCACCGCCCCCGGCGCGATGCTCGCCTGGAACCCGGAGTTCCTCCGCGAGGGCCACGCGGTCGCCGACACCCAGCGGCCGGACCGCCTCGTCTACGGGCTGCCGCCGGACCCCGCCGCCGCCGAGGCGGCCCGGGCCCTGCTGGACGCCGTCTACGCCGACGCCGTGGCGAACGGCGTCCCGGTGATCCTCGCGGACTACGCGACCAGCGAGCTCGTCAAGACCGCCGCGAACGCCTTCCTGGCGACCAAGATCTCTTTCATCAACGCGATGGCCGAGGTGTGCGAGGCGGCCGGCGCGGACGTCGCCACGCTCGCCCGGGCGATCGGCCACGACGACCGGATCGGGCCGAAGTTCCTCGGCGCCGGCCTCGGGTTCGGCGGGGGGTGCCTGCCGAAGGACATCCGGGCGTTCATGGCCCGGGCCGGGGAACTCGGCGCGGACCAGGCGCTGACGTTCCTGCGCGAGGTCGACGCGATCAACATGCGCCGACGGATCCGGATGGTCGAGCTGGCCCGAGAGGTGCTCGGCGGCTCCTTCCTCGGCAAGAAGGTCGCCGTGCTGGGCGCCGCCTTCAAACCGGACAGCGACGACATCCGCGACTCCCCGGCCCTCAACGTCGCCGCGCAGATCAAGCTGCAGGGCGCGGACGTCGTGGTCACGGACCCCGCCGCGATCGAGAACGCCCGCCAGCTCTGGCCCGGCCTGCAGTTCGCGGAGACGGCCGAGCAGGCGTGCGCCCGCGCGGACGCCGTCCTGCTGCTCACCGAGTGGAAGGTGTACCGGGAGCTCGACCCGGCGGCCCTGGGCGGCATCGTCCGGGCCCGGACCGTGCTCGACGGCCGGAACGCGCTCGACCCGGCCCGGTGGCGCGCCGCGGGCTGGACCTACCGAGCCCTGGGCCGCCCACGCGCCTGATCCCGAGGCGCCTGATCCCGAGGCGCCCGATCCCGACCCCGATCCCGACCCGATTTCGAGGCGCCTGGCCCCGAGGCGCGCCGCAGGACGGCGACGGCCCCGGGACCCGGCCGGCAGCGGCTCGGGCGCAGCGCCGCCGACCGCGCGTCAGCCCCGCGCCCGCTGCCAGGCGCGCCAGGCGGAGGCGACCATGTCGTCGACGTCGTGCCGGTTGACCCAGCCGAGGTCCCGCGCCGCGAGTTCGCCGGACGCCACGATCCGGGCCGGGTCTCCGGGCCGGCGGCCGGTGATCTCCGGGGTGAACTCGATCCCGGTGACCCGCCGGACGGCGTCCATGATCTGCAGCACCGACAGACCGTGGCCGGACCCCAGGTTGTAGACCGGTTCCAGCCGGCCACCCCGCTCCAGGGCCTCGGCGGCGGCGACGTGGGCGAGTGCGATGTCCTGGACGTGGACGTAGTCCCGCACGCACGAACCGTCCGAGGTCGGGTAGTCGGTGCCGCGCACCTGGGGCCGCTGCCCGCTGGTCAACGCCTTGAGCACGAGCGGGAAGAGATTGTGCGGGCTGGTGTCGTACAGCTCCTCGTACCCCGAGCCGACCACGTTGAAGTAGCGCAGCGAGGTGTGCGCCAGCGGTGACACCCGGGCGACGTCCCGGATCAGCCACTCGCCGATGAGCTTGCTCTCCCCGTACGGCGACTCGGGGCGCGTCGGGGTCTCCTCGGTGACGAGCTGGACGTCCGGCGTCCCGAAGGTGGCCGCGCTGGAGGAGAACACGAGCCGGTGGACGCCGTGCTCCAGCATCCGGCCGAGCAGGACCTGGGTGCCGGTCACGTTCTGCTCGTAGGTGTGCAGCGGCCGCCCCACCGACACCCCCGCGTACTTGAATCCCGCGAGATGGACGACGCCATCCGCCACGCCACCGGCGGCGGTGAGGGCCGCGTCCACGGCGCCCGGATCGACCACGCTGCCCTGCACGAACCGGGCCTTCTCCGGCACGAACTCCAGGTGGCCGCTGGAGAGGTCGTCGATCACGACGACGTCCCGGCCGGACTCCAGCAGGCAGCGCGCCACATGCGCGCCGATGTACCCGGCACCGCCGGTGACCACCCACGTCATGGCCGAAGCGTAACCACATCCGCCGGGACTCCCGCGGCGGGGACGGGAACCACCGGCCCGGGCGCGACATCCCAGCCAGGAGCGCCCGCTGCCGGACGGGCGGCGGGGAACGGCCCGTCGCGGCCGGGCGTCCACCGGTAGGAGGAGGCAGACTGTGGAGATGTCGAACCCCTCGTCGGTCCGGCACCGCAACGATCCGGACGTCGTGCGCCGGCTGCTCACGGCGCGTGGCCGGTGGGCGGTGGTGGGCCTGTCCCGCAACCCGAGCCGGGCGGCCTACCGGGTCGCGCGGTTCCTGCAGACGGGGCTCGGCCAGCAGATCGTGGCGGTGCACCCGCGTGCCGAGGAGGTGCACGGCGCCGCCGGGTACGCCCGGCTGGCCGACATCCCCGGCCAGCTGGACGTCGTCGACGTCTTCGTCCGCAGCGAGCTGGCCGGAGCGGTCGTGGACGAGGCGATCGCCATCGGTGCCGGCGCTGTCTGGCTGCAACTCGGCGTGATCGACGAGGCCGCGGCCGCCCGGGCCGCCGCGGCCGGCCTGCACGTCGTGATGGACGCCTGCCCAGCGATCGAGGCACCGAGGATGGGGCTGACCTGACCATGACCGACCGTGACGGATTCTCCGGGAACGGCCCCGATCCGCACCGACAGGGCACCGTCTACCGGTCCAGGCCACGCCTGATGCGCCTGGGCCGGGCCCGCCCCCCGACGGCCCACCCCCCGACGGCCCTGGACGAGCGCACCCAGGCGTTCCCGCCGCCGCCCGACCCGGGCTCGGCCTCCTACGACCCCTACGCGCCACAGCCGGGGCACCCGCCGCAGCCGGCGTACGCACCACAGTTCGACCACAATGGGCAGCAAGTCGGCTACGCACCGCAGTACCCCTCGCCCGGGTACGGTCCTGCGGAGGCGCCGCCCCGCGCCTACCCGCCGTACCCGCCCGTCGGTCGCCCGCGCCGCCGACGGCGGTGGCCCTGGATCCTCGCCCTGATCGTCGTCGTCCTGGTGGGCTACCCGCTGCTCCTCGGCGTCCTGACCTGGACGAGCCTGAACACGATCGCCGCCATGCCAGCCGGCGGCCGACCGCCGGCGACGCCCGGGACGACGTTCCTCGTGGTCGGCAGCGACTCGCGGCAGGACCTCACCCGCGCCGAGCGCGCCCGGCTGGGCACCGGGCAGACCGCCGGCCAGCGCACGGACACCATCATGCTGCTCCACGTCCCGGCGAGCGGCGGCCCGACGGTGCTGGTCAGCGTGCCGCGCGACTCCTACGTGACGATCCCGGGCCACGGCAAGAACAAGATCAACGCCGCCTATGCCTTCGGTGGGCCACAGCTGCTGGTTCGCACGGTCGAGCAGGCCACCGGGCTGCACGTCGACGAGTACGTGGAAACCGGCCTGGGCGGGTACGCCAACCTCGTCGACGCCATCGGCGGCGTGGACGTGTGCGTCAAGAACCCCATCAACGACGCCAAGGCGCACATCACCCTCAAGGCCGGGTGCCAGACCCTGGACGGCCAGAAGGCCCTCGGCTACGCCCGCGCCCGCTACAGCGATCCCCGGGGCGACCTCGGCCGGGTGGAGCGGCAGCGACAGGTGCTGGCGGCGATCGCCGGCAAGACGCTGTCGCCGTCCGTGCTGCTGCTGCCGTGGCAGGCGTTCCCCGCCGGTCGGGCCGGCGGCGCCGCGCTCACCGTCGACAACGCCACGACGCCGCCCGACCTGGCGAGGTTCATGCTGGCCATGCGGGCGGTGGCCGGCGGCGGCGGCCTGTCACTGACGGTCCCGATCTCCGGGAACATCACCACCGCCGCCGCCGGTGAGGCGCTCCGCTGGGACACCGCCAAGGCCGGGGAGCTCTTCCAGGATCTGCGCACCGACCGGACGGCGGCCATCGCGGCGCTCGCGGCCGGGCAGCGGGCCAGGATCCCGACGTGACGGCTGCACCCGGAGAGCACCACGAACTCGCCACGCGGGTGTCCCACCGCCCCGGGGCGCCATGCCCCCCAGGACACGCCCCGCCGGCCGATGATTGCTGGGTGTAACCATCAACTGATGCCTGGACACAAAAGAGAGTAGCTACTACTTTGTAGTCACACTCATCTGGAGGTGGCTACTGTGCTTGCTGCTCCCCACACCCGCCGCTGGTGGATCGTCGGCGCACTGATGCTGAGCATGATCGTGGTCGGCCTGGACTCGACGGTACTCACCGTCGCCCTGCCGACGCTCGCGACGGACCTGCACGCGAGCACCGCGCAACTGCAGTGGGTCCTCGACTCCTACCTCCTGGTCCTGGCGGGCCTGATGCTGCCGCTCGGCGCCCTGGCCGACCGGATCGGCCGCAAACCCGTGCTGATCACCGGCGTCGCCGTCTTCACCCTGGGCTCGCTGGCCGCCGCGTACACGGGCACGCCGGGCCTGCTGATCGCCACCCGTGCGGTGATGGGGCTGGGCGCCGCGGTCATCCTGACCGTGCCGCTCGCCGTCCTGCCGAGCATCTTCACGCCCGAGGAGCGCCCCCGGGCGATCGCCACGATGATGGTCGCGATGGGCGCCGGCCTGCCACTCGGCCCGATCGTCGGCGGCTGGCTGCTCGAGCGCTACCGGTGGGGCTCGGTCTTTCTGATCAACGTGCCGGTCGGCGTGCTCGCCGTCGTCGCGCTGCTGTGGCTGCTGCCGCACTCCCGCGAGGTCACCGCCCGGGGCGGCGACCTGGTCGGGGCCACCGCTTCCACGGCGGGCCTGCTCGCCCTCGTCTACGCGGTCGTCGAGGCTCCGGGGCGGGGCTGGACGTCAGACCCCGTGCTCGGCTTCGGTGCGCTCGGCGTCGTCCTGCTGGGCCTGTTCGCCTGGTGGGAGCGCCGCGCCGCGCACCCCATGATCGACCTGGGCCTGCTCGCCCGGCCACGGTTCCTGTGGGGCACCGTCTGCGCCACCATGGCCTCGTCGGCCATGCTCGGACTGCTGTTCGTGCTCCCCCCGTACCTGCAGGTGGTGCGCGGGCACGACCCGCTCGGCACCGGCGTCCGACTGCTGCCGATGATCGTCGGCCTGGTCGCCGGCGCCAAACTGGGCGAGGCGATGACGGTTCGGCTGGCCACTCGCATCCCGGTCGTCGCCGGGCTCGCCGTGATCGTCTCCGGGCTGCTCTGGGGCAGCACGGTGGCGGTGAGCACCGGCTACCTCGTGGTGGCGTCCTGGCTCACCCTGATCGGCCTCGGGATGGGACTGACGATGACGCCGGCGATGGACGCCGCGCTCGGCGAGGTGCCGCCCGGCCAGGACGGCGTCGGGAGCGCGCTGAGCATGGCGGTTCGGCAGGTCGGCGGTGCGCTCGGCGTCGCCCTGCTCGGCAGCGTGCTGAACGCGGCCTACACCGGCCGGCTCGCCGTCACCGGGCTGCCCGGCCAGGCCGCACGGACCGCCCGTGAGTCCGTCGCCGGGGGCATGGCGGTGGCGCGGGCCACCGGCAGCCGCACGCTCGCCGACTCCGTGGCACAGGCGTATGTGCACGGGATGAGCGCCGTGATGCTCGCCGGTACCGTGCTCGGTGTCGCGGGCATCGTCATCGCGGCGACGCTGCTCCCGGCCCGCCGGCCGGCGCAGCAGGCGGCCGACCCATCCGCGACAATCGCGGTATGACCACGTCAGGTCCCGGGACGCCCGGGCTCCGGGAGCGGAAGAAGGCCAAGACCCGCTGGGCCATCCAGGAACACGCGTTGCGGCTGTTCGCCGAGCAGGGCTACGAGGCCACCACGATCGACCAGATCGCCGCGGCGGCCGAGATCTCGCCGAGCACCTTCTTCCGCTACTTCCGCACCAAGGAGGACGTGGTCGTCCAGGACGAGTTCGACGAACAGATGCTCGACGCGTTCCGCCTGGCCGGCCGGTCCGACCACCCGATCGGCACCCTGCGCGGGCTGATGCTCCAGGCCCTCACCGAGATCGACCCCCACGAGCTGGTGAAGAGCCGGCAGCGCACCGCGCTCATCCTCACCGAGCCGGCCCTGCGGGCCCGCGCCGTCGACAACATGGTCTCCGCGTTCGACGACGCGGCCAAGGGGTTCGCCGAGGGCCGCGACAGGGATCCCGACGACCCCGCCGTCCGGGCCTTCGTCGGCGCGGTGATCGGAGCGATCATGCCCATCGTGATCCGTTGGGCGTCCACCGGGTACACCGAGGACATCGGCCAGCTGCTCGACCGCACGCTGCAGGGCCTGCAGGAGATCGTGAGCTGGGGCTGACTCACCCGGCGGTGAACCCGGGACCGCCGCCCGAGCGGCGCGCCCGCAGCCGGGCGCCCTTGGCGGTGGCGTGCTCCCGCAACGAGTCCTGGAAGGCGAGCATGGCAGCGCGCAGCCGCGCGGCCTCCGCACCGTCCGCCGCGGCCAGCACCCGGACGGCGAGCAGGCCGGCGTTCCGGGCCCCCGCCACCGAGACCGTGGCCACCGGGACCCCGGCCGGCATCTGCACGATCGACAGCAGCGAGTCCATCCCGTCGAGGTGGCGCAGCGGTACCGGGACGCCGATGACGGGCAGCGGGGTCACCGAGGCGAGCATTCCCGGCAGGTGCGCCGCTCCTCCGGCACCGGCGATGATCACGCGCAGGCCCCGCTCGTGCGCCGTCCGGCCGTACTCGATCATCTGGACCGGCATCCGGTGCGCGGACACCACGTCGGCCTCGTAGCCGACGCCGAACTCGTCGAGGGCCTTGGCGGCCTCCTCCATCACCGGCCAGTCCGAGTCGGAGCCCATCACCAGACCGACGACCCTGTCACCCATGAACTGAACCACCTCACTCGTCGATGACACCGGTGATGAAGTCCGCGGCGTGCTGCGCCCGGGCGCGCAGTCCGGTCAGATCGTCGCCGCAGACGGTGACGTGTCCGACCTTGCGGCCGGGTCGCACCGCCTTGCCGTACAGGTGCACCTTCACGCCCGGGTCGCGGGCCATCACGTGCAGGTAGGAGCGGTAGAGGTCCGCGTGGTCGCCGCCCAGCACGTTCACCATCACCGACCACGGCGTCCGGGGTCGCGGGTCGCCCAGCGGCAGGTCCAGGACCGCCCGCAGGTGTTGCTCGAACTGGCTCGTGACGGCGCCGTCGATGGTCCAGTGACCGCTGTTGTGGGGGCGCATCGCGAGCTCGTTGACGAGGACCCGCGGGCCGCCCGCCCCGGGCCCGCCGCCGTCCACCTCGAACAGTTCGACCGCCAGCACCCCGACGACGTCGAGCTCGCCGGCGATCCGCAGGGCGATGTCGGTCACCTCCGCGGCCAGACCGGGCGACAGCCCGGGCGCGGGAGCGATCACCTCCCGGCAGACGCCGTCCACCTGGATGGTCTCGACGACCGGCCAGGCGGCCGCCTGGCCGGACGGGCTGCGGGCCACCAACGCCGCCAGCTCGCGCCGGAAGCCGACGCACTCCTCGGCGAGCAGGACGGCGGCATGCTCGGCGTCCGGGTGACGGGCCCGCTCGAGCCAGTCCGCCGCCTCGTCCGCGTCGCGGACGAGCAGCACCCCCTTGCCGTCGTACCCGCCGCGCGGAGTCTTCAGGACGACCGGCCAGCCGACCTCGGCGCCGAACGCCACCAGCTCCGCCGACTCCCGGACCAGCCGCCACCGCGGGCAGGGAACGCCGAGTGCGCTCAGTCGCTGCCGCATGGCCGCTTTGTCCTGGGCGTGGACGAGCGCGTCCACCCCCGGGTGGACGGTGACGCCGGCCGCCTCGAGGTCGCGCAGCAACCGCGTCGGCACGTGCTCGTGGTCGAAGGTGAGCACGTCGCAGGTGGCGGCGAACGCGGTCACCGCCGCGACGTCCCGGTGATCCCCCACCGGAGCGGAGGGAACCACCTGGGCGGCGGCCGCCGTTGCAGACTCGGCGAGCACTCTCAGCCTGATGCCGAGGGCGATTGCCGGTGACTGCGTCATCCGGGCCAACTGCCCGCCGCCGACGATGCCGACGACGGGGAAGCCGCCCGGCGGGCGCTCGATCTGGGGCACGCGCGCAGGCTACTCCGGCGACAGCGAGTAGCCTCGGACGGGTGGGGACGGCGCGGTCGCCACGTAGCGCCACGAGTACGCCCGGCGACCGGAGGAGATCAGGATCACCGTGACGGAGAACGCGCTCCACCCCGGGGCCGCCCCGACACCCGCCCGGGGCGTTGCTCGGCCGCAGGCCTTCGCCGCCCCCTCCCCCTCCTCGACGGCCACGCCCGTGGTACCGCTGGTCTCCGATCCGGCGCCCGCGCCATACGCACCCTCGGCGCGCCCCGCGGCACCCTCGGCGCGCCCCACGGCACCCTCGGCGCGCCCCACGGCACCTGCGCCGACGGCGTCGGGATCCGCGCAGGCGTCGGCGGCGGGCGGGCTGCTGCACCAGGTCCGCGGCGCGGTCGACGTCCTGTACCGCGAGATGGTCAAGTTCGGCGCCATCGGGGCACTGGCGTTCGTGGTGGACTTCTACGTGTACAACCTGCTGCGGGTCGGGATCTGGCCCTTCGCCGAGGCACCGCTGGGCCACAAGACCGTGCTCTGCAAGGTCATCTCGGTGTCCGTGGCCACCGTCGTGGCCTGGCTGGGCAACCGGTACTGGACCTTCCGGCACCGCCGACGCGCCACCGTCCGCGCCGAGTTCGTGCTGTTCGTGGTGATGAACATCGGCGGCCTGCTGATCGCGGCGACCTGCCTCGGCGTCTCGCACTACCTGCTCGGTCTGACGTCAGCGCTGGCGGACAACATCTCGGCCAACGTGGTCGGCCTGGTCCTCGGTACCCTGTTCCGGTTCTGGGCCTACCGGCAGTTCGTGTTCACCGAGCTGCGCGACGCCGCGGACTGAACGGCTCGACGGGTCACCCGGTCGGCCTGCCGCAGGGCCACCAGTCGCGGCGCCGACCCGATCAGCCGAGGTCACCGTCCAGCCGCCCACCAGCGCGCCGCACCGCTCCGGCGCCCGATCAGTCCAAGTCGATCAGTGGCGCGTTCGGGCCGGCCCGGGCCACGAGCAGCGGTTGGAGCTGTCCGATCCCGCGCAGCTGACGTGCCCGCTGCGGCACCAGCACGAGGTCCGGCTCGCGGGAGAGGGCGGCGGCCGTCGCCGGATCCGTGACCACGGTCCCCGGCTGCGCCAGGCTGGTCAGCCGGCTCGCCAGGTTGACCGTGACGCCGTACACGTCGCCCAGGCTGCGCAGCACCGGACCGTGGGCGAGGCCGACCCGGACGTCGGGCACGACGTCGTCCACGGCCATCTGCTCCGACAACGACAGGGCGATGACGGCCCCGGCGGTGGGCTCGTCCGCGGTGAACAGCACCTCGTCGCCCACGGTCTTGATGACTCGGCCCCCGCCTGCCGTGACGACGTCCGAGGCGAGCCCCTCGAACCGCTGCACGAGGATTCCGAGCTCCCGCTGCTGAAGCCGCTGCGACAGCCGGGTGTACGACACCAGGTCGGCGAACCCGACGGTGAGCTCGCCGGAGGCGACGGTGCCCGGTCCCCCGGACCCGTCGGCGATCCGGGCGACGACCGCGGCAAGCTGGCGGCGCCAGGAGTACACGAGCAGTCGTTCCAGGTCGGCGGCCAGTTCCCCGACCTGGGCGACGGCGGCGGCCGGGTCGGGGGCGCCGCCTTCGGTGGTGGCGGCGAGGTGCTCCATCAGGGCCTCGGTGTGCCAACTCACCAACCGGTCGGTGGTCTGCCCCAGGGCCCGGGCGAGGGCGATGGCGGTCGGTTCGTCGATCAGCCCGTCCCGGACCAGGGCCACCACCCGCCCCAGCGCCTCGGCATCACTATCCGTGAAGGCTACGTCTGCGTCGGTGACGTTCGCGAAGCCGAGCGCCCGCCACAACTTCCGCGCGGACAGCAGCGAGACGCCGACCGCCCGGGCCACCTCGCGCCGCCGCCAGCGACGTGGTCCGCCCAGCAACCGTAACTGCAGGTCGTTGGCAGGACTGCCAGGCGCCGGCTGGTAGAGCCGGGGTCTGGCGAAGGAGCCGGTGTGCTCCAGCGGAGCGGTGAGCCCGATCCCGGTCGCGCCAGGGCCCCGGTCGTCGTCGTGGCGGGCAGCGCCCGCTGCCCCGCCGTTCGGCTCGATCGACTCCTGCCGCGGCACCTCGGCAGCGGAGGCGGGCGTGGCAGGGAACAGGGGTCGGCGGCCGCTGGACGCGGACGTCATCACCGCTGCCGCCTGCCCCATCGGGAGTGCCGCCCCTCCCCGGGATCGTCGGGATGGTCACCGTCCTGGCGCGCACCGTCCTGGCGCGCACCGTCGTCCGGCTCGTCGTCGAGGCTCTCCTCGGATTCGCCGACCTCAGCCGCGAACCTGCCCGACCGGCGACCGTAGGCGGGCATCCCCTGACGCTGCTCGTCGCTGAGCCGGTACAGCACCCGCTGGACCTGCTCGACCTTGGGGACGTCGGCCAGCACGACCTGCCCTCGCTCACCGGCCGACTCGACGGTCAGCGTGCCGCAACCGATGATCCGATCGAGGAGGTTGTGCGAGAACGAGACGTCGTTGAGCCGGCTGAGCGGCATGTCGTGCCCGGACCGGGTGAGCACACCGTGCCGCATCACCAGCCGGCGGTTGGTGATCACGTACACCGTGCTCCACCACATCGCGAAGGGGACGGCCGTCCAGCGCAGCAGCACGAGGAGCGCCGCCAGGGCGATAAACCCCCGAGCCCAGCCCTGGACACTCCCAGGTGGCACCATCGCGGCCGCGAAGGTGGCTGCCGGAGCAACGACGAGCAGCGTGAGGACCGGCACGACGAGCCGCTTGACATGCGGGCGCAGCAGCATGACGACGGTCTCGTCCTGGCCGAGCAGCTTCTTGGGAAACCCCATGCCCCCGAATCATGCCCCCTTCCGCCGGGCGGCCGCTGCAACTGCTGGCCCTCAGGCCCCCCAGGTCGATCACGGTCCAGGATGCGCGGTGAATCAGGACGGCTTGACGTGGACGACGTCACCTGCCGCCAGCGCATGCTCCCGACCTGCGTCGTCCCGGACGAGGAGCCGGCCGTCGTCGTCGACCCCCTCACAGTCCCCCTCGATGGGGGGCCCGGCGGGAAGCAGGACCTCGACGCGCCGGCCGATCGTGGTACACGCCTCCCGGTAGGCGGCGCCGACGCCGCTCGCCCGCGGGTCGCCACCGGCGGCGTCCCAAGTGCGCACGTCGATGGCGAGCTGCCGCAGGATGACGCGGAGAACCGTGTCGCGATCCGTCGTGGCCGCCCCGGCGAGCCGGAGGGAGGTCGCGGTGGGTATCGGGAGCTCGTCGGGCTCCTGGCTCACGTTGAGCCCGATCCCGACGACGACCGCAGGCCCGGAGGGCGTCTCGACCGCCTCGGCGAGGATCCCGCAGACCTTGTACAGCTCGAGATCCCCTCCGAGGACGGGCACGAGGACGTCGTTCGGCCACTTGAGCACCGCCCGCACGCCCGCGTACCGGGTGAGCGCGCGGACGACCGACACCCCGGTGAGCAGCGGCAACCAGCCCCACCGATCGGCCGCGGCACGTGGCGCCAGCAGGACCGAGACCGTCACCGAGGAGCGGGGCGGCACGATCCACTCGCGCGAGAGCCGGCCGCGCCCGGCGACCTGGTCGTCGGTGGCCAGCACCATCCCGGCGGGTTCGCCGGCCCGCGCCCTGGCCGCCAGGTCGGCATTCGTCGACCCGGTCCGGGGGAGCACCTCGATGGCCCGCCACGAAGGATCGTCGCCAGCCACCAGAGCCCGGCGCAGGCCCTGCTCGCGCAGAGGCGGCCGGTCGAGCCTCGCCCAAGGGGTGGTGGCGGGCGGGGCTTCGTCGCGCGCGTCGTCCACGCCCTCACGGTACCGGCCGCGGACGGATCACCGGCACTCGACGGCACCCCGGCCCCGTGCGGGGTGTGACGTGCGCCGCTGCGGGGCGCCTCTCGGCCGGCCCCGAGCCCAACTACGCTGACGCGGGTCGCGGCTGTGCGGCGAGGGCGGCGCCGGGACAGGCGCCGGCGACGGAGCGCTCGACAGGTGAGGAGGTCCGGATGCCGCAGGCGGCACACCTTGAGGGGCCGAGCGGCGGCACCGAGGTTCCGGAAGACATCGACATCCACACCACCGCAGGCAAGATCGCGGATGCGGCACGGCGCAGCGGGGCCGCCGAACACGCCGGCTCCGCCCGGGCCGTCGAGAAGCGGCACGCCCAGGGCAAGAAGACAGCGCGTGAGCGGATCGAGGCGCTGCTCGACCCCGGGTCGTTCGTGGAGCTCGACAAGCTCGCCCGGCACCGCAGCCGGAACTTCAACCTGCACACCAACCGCCCCTACGGGGACGGCGTGGTCACGGGGCACGGCACGATCGACGGTCGCCAGGTCTGCGTGTTCGCCCAGGACTTCACGGTGTTCGGCGGCAGCCTGGGCGAGGTCTTCGGAGAGAAGATCGTCAAGGTCATGGACCTGGCCATGAAGATCGGCTGCCCGGTGATCGGGATCAACGACTCCGGGGGCGCCCGGATCCAGGAGGGCGTGGTCTCCCTGGGGCTCTACGGCGAGATCTTCCTGCGGAACGTGCACGCGAGCGGCGTCATCCCGCAGATCTCGCTGATCATGGGGCCGTGCGCGGGTGGCGCGGTGTACTCCCCGGCGATCACGGACTTCACGGTGATGGTGGACCAGACCTCGCACATGTTCATCACCGGGCCCGATGTGATCAGGACGGTGACCGGCGAAGAGGTCGGTTTCGAGGAGCTGGGCGGCGCGCGCACGCACAACACCCGGTCGGGCAACGCGCACTACATGGGCTCGAACGAGGACGACGCCCTGGAGTACGTCAAGGCGCTGCTGAGCTACCTGCCCAGCAACAACCTTTCCGACGCCCCCGTCTACGACCAGGGCACGGACCTGGAGATCAACCAGACCGACCTCGATCTCGACACGCTGATCCCGGACTCGCCGAACCAGCCGTACGACATGCACCGGGTGATCGAGCACGTGCTCGACGACGGCGAGTTCCTCGAGGTGCAGCCCCTGTTCGCACCGAACCTGGTCGTCGGCTTCGGTCGGGTCGAGGGGCGCTCCGTCGGGATCGTGGCCAACCAACCGATGCAGTTCGCCGGAACCCTGGACATCGACGCATCGGAGAAGGCGGCACGCTTCGTCCGGACGTGTGACGCCTTCAACATCCCGGTACTCACCTTCGTCGACGTCCCCGGGTTCCTCCCGGGGACCGACCAGGAATGGAACGGGATCATTCGCCGGGGCGCCAAGCTCATCTTCGCGTACGCAGAGGCCACCGTGCCCAAGGTGACCGTGATCACCCGGAAGGCGTACGGCGGCGCCTACGACGTCATGGGGTCCAAGCACCTGGGGGCGGACGTCAACCTGGCGTGGCCCACCGCCCAGATCGCCGTGATGGGCGCCCAGGGTGCGGTCAACATCCTCTACCGTGGCGAGTTGAAAATGATCGCCGACGACGGCGGCGACGTCGATGCGGCGCGCCGCCAGCTGATCACCGAGTACGAGGACACGCTCGCCAATCCGTACATCGCCGCGGAGCGCGGGTACGTGGACGGCGTGATCCCCCCGTCCGCGACCCGCCGCGAGGTGGTCATGGCGTTGCGGATGCTGCGCACCAAGCGGGCCACCCTGCCCCCGAAGAAGCACGGGAACATCCCGCTCTGACCCGCCGTCCGACCCGCCGTGCTCGAGGAGGTGGAACCCGTGACAGACGACGCGGGCGCCCGACCCACTCTCCAGGTCATCTCCGGAGACGCCACGCCCGAGGACATCGCGGCGATCCTCGCCGTGGTCTCCGCCCGGCGCCTGGGCGGCCGGGCCGGACGGCGGGTCGGCGAGGCCTCGGCTCCGCTGTGGTCCACGCCGTCGCGGGGGCACCGCGGGACGTGCGCCGTGGACGGCCTGCGCGAACACGGCTGGCGGACGTCCGCGTGGCCGCGCTGACCCGGCACTCCCCGGCGCGGGTCCGCTGCAGCTCGAAGGCTCAGGCCGCGTCATCGCCCTGCTCCTCGCTCCGCCACGCCGACCGGACGCCCGGACCGGCCGGTGGTGCGATCAGGGTGGCGGCCGTCAGGTCGGCGGCCCGGTGGAGGTCGTGCGCAGGATGGACCGCCGTATGGTGGCGACCGCATACCAACACCATCGCCTCGACGTCGGTCCTCCCGCCGTGCTCCCACGGGACCACGGGGTGCGCATCGCAAGTACCTTTCCAGACGTACCTGGGGAGGGTTGCGGCAGGACCGCATCCAGGCCGCCAGCACCCGCCGCTCCGTGAATCGTTTCCGCTTTCATGGACACCAGTCCAGGCTGCCCATTGACTGAGGTGTCCAAGTCCTAGCTCGAATTCCACGGGTGTCCCGCAATAAAAGCGGCGAGTTCTACCTTCCCGGCGATTTCTACCTTCCCATCGCTTCCTTCACCCAGAGAGCCACTGATCGTTCAAAATTTCGCGCTCCATAACCAGCTCGGCGTTCTGCGGCGCAACCGAACCAACTCCGCGCGCTCGTCCTCACTCAACCCACCATTACCGCGCTTCCGGGACCGCCGCTCAGGCCCGACCCAGTGGCCCAGCGTGCCCTCGTTGACACCCAGCTCCCGGGCGACCACAGCGATCGGCTTCCCCGTCTCTTGCACGATCCGGACCGCACCCGCCCGAAACTCTTGATCAAACTGCCGTCTCGTCTCGGCCATCTCACGGCATCCCTCCCAAGGGGACCTATTCAGGTTACGCGGGGAAACGCAGGCAGGCAGTGGTGGCGCGCTCGGCAACGGCACGGCAGACAGGCATCGGCCCACCACGTCAGTCCGACCGGTTGACCTTTACCAACAAGCTCTAACTGTCCGAGATTCGCCGAGTCCGGGATTGGACCTCGCCATGAGTCTCGCAGGTCAGGTGGCCCGTCTAATGTCATCGCGCCGGGTAGCTTTCTTGATGTGCTGAGAGCCACGCGAGCGGAAACGTGAATCGACACGATCTATTGGAGAGCGGACATGAACTGGAATCTCGGGCCACGAAGGGTGCGCACCTCTGCGGTGGGTGCCCTCGCCATCGCTGGACTGATCGGCGCAGCCCTCCTGGCCACCCCTTTGGCCAGCTCGCACGCGGCCGACTCCGCCGCCAGCTACTTCA
>DATDMG010000404.1:0-2543 GCA_036518955.1 Kineosporiaceae bacterium
CGGTGTCGACCCGGCGGGCGGCCCGGTCGAGGCCGGAGTGCTCGAGCTCGATCGTCACGACAACACCTCTTTCAGCCCAGATGTCCCGACAAGGCCAGCTCGATGCCCTGGTCGACCTTGACCGCCAGGACGTCGCTGAAGGCTCGCACGGCCAGGTCCCGCACCACCTGGGACACAGGTCCGCTGTGCACGCCCTCGAGGGTCCGCTTCTCGCAGTTCTCGAGCACGAAGCAGGCTCCCGCGGTGTTGTCCAGGAGGAAGTCGCGCAGGACCGCCCGGACGAACTCGTCCAGCCAGACACCGTCGCCCTGGGGATCCGCCCGTAGCGCGGCCAGGCCCTCCTCCAGACCGCCGGTGCGCTGCACGAGCCGTTCGACGAACCGCTCGGCAGCCGTGTTGAGCAGGAAATCGAAATGCGCCCGCTCATGCAGTTCCACGGACCACCTCCTGCTCGGCCGCCTGCTCGGCCGCCGCCTGCTCGGTTGCGACGACGCCGGCCAGGGCCTCCTCGACGGTGGCCGCCGCGCCGTCGTCCCCGGCTCCGGCGAACAGCTCCCGGGCCGCGCCGAGCTTGGCCCGCGCCTGGTCGTGGATCCCCAGGTGGGCCAGCGCGGTCCCCTGGTTCGCCAGGACCCGCGCGTGGCCGAGCGGGTCGGCGTCCACGGGCCGGGCGACGAGCAACTCCTCGTACATCCCGACGGCCTCGACGAGGTTCTCCACCGGATGCGTGGTGGGCAGGTGCTGCAGCGCGTTGGCGAGGTTGAGGGTGACCGAGGCCCACTCCCGGGGGTACGTCTCGCGCGTGTAGACCGTGAGCGCCTCGCGCAGCGACTGGACGGCGACCCCGCGGCGGAGCGTGTCGCGCGCCTCCGTCATGGGCAGGGACAGGTAGCACAGCGCGAGATTGGAGTGGGCGAACGCGTACCGCTCCGGATGGCCCTCCTTGCGCAGCGACCGCAGCGCCAGGTGGTAGGCACGGACCGCCTCGTGCAACGCGGCCGGACCCGCCCCGGCGGCGGCCAGTTCCTGGTGGGCGGTCGCCAGGCCCAGGGTGAGCTCCCCGGCGGCCGTCCGGACGGCGTCGCGGCCGTCGAGGCCGGTGATCGCCTCGCGATAGCCGGCGACGACCTCGTCATCGGCGCCGCGCACCTCCTGGAGCAGGCTGACCTGCTGGCCGAGCAGGAGCGCCGCCAGCACGGGGCTGACCGGCGCGGCCACGTGCTCCGCCCGCACCAGGGCGTCGAGCGCCCGCTGGTGATCGCCGGCCTCCAGGGCCGCGGCGGCGTGCGCGGCGAGGACGTGCGCCGCGATCTCGCCGTCCAGACCCGCCGGATCCGGCAGCCCCTCGGCGGGGCCCTGCCCCAGCGAATAGCCGGCGACCGCGACCAGCGCGGCCAGCCCGGGATCGCCCACCGCACCGGCCTCCGCCCGGGCGGCGGAGGCCGGCTCACCGGTGAGCACGAAGTGGTTGTAGGCGTGTTCCGGGCCGGAGCCGGGGTCGACGGCGGCGGCCGCCGCCGCGACGTCCCCGGCGGCGGCGAGCTCGATCGCGCGCCAGGCGGCCGGCCAGGAGGGCGGCAGCATGCCCGCCAGCAGCGCCTCCCGTGCTTCCCGGAGTTCGGGATCGGCTGCCACCTGTCCCGGGAGGACGAGCCAGCCCGCGGGCAGCGGGAGGATGCCGAGCGGTTGCGGTCGGTCCATCACTCTGCCGGGTTCCCTTCGTTCCCGTGGCCCGCCTCCCGGCCGCTGCCGGGGTCGGGTGACGCCTGACGCGCCGCGGCGCGGCGGATGTACGTCGCCGCGACCGTCGCCATCCGTTCGGTGCGGTAGGGGCCGACGCGGCGACGCACCACGTCGTCGGTGAACCCCACGACGAGCTCCACCCAGTACCCCTCGCGGTCACGCGTGACCTCGCTGCCCAGCACCGTGCTGTCGTCGTCCGGGACGAACGCCGGGCCTTCGCCCGGGGACTCGTCCGGCGTCACCGGCGGACCTCGTCGAGCACCAGCCCGATCGCCCGCTCCATCCCGGCCGCCACCTCGTTCGTCAGGTCCGCCCCGGGTTCGGTGCAGGCGGCCTCGACGAGCAGGACGACGACGTCACGCGGGTAGGCGTCCTTGAGCAGCCAGCGGCCGACGGCGAGGGCGTGGTTCCAGCGGAACGCGTGCTGGTTGATGCCGTCGACCGGGGGGAGCTCCTCCAGCTCCTCGCCCGGCACGCGGAAGAGCGTGCCGGGCGTCGAACCGGTGCGCGAGGCGTCGACCACGACGACCTTCTCGCGGCCGCGCATCTTGAAGGCGACGTCGAGGCCCGCAGTGCCGCCGTCCACGAGCTCGACGTGGTCGGGGACCCCGCGCTCCCACAGGTGCCGCACCAGGAGCGGACCGACGGCGTCATCCCCCCGCAGGAGGTTGCCGCAGCCGACGACCAGGTACGGAGCCACCTCGGGAGGCTCGGGTTCGTTCACATCCCGCCCACGGTGAACCTCGACAGTTGCCGGCCCGTCCTGCCGTCGTAGGCGTGCACCGTGCACACCAGGCACG
>DATDMG010000405.1:0-2870 GCA_036518955.1 Kineosporiaceae bacterium
GCTCCAGTGGCCGGCCAGCCGGTGCCGGGCCGCGACTCGCCGCCGGCGGCGTTCAGCGTTCCGTCGGCTCTGATCCCGCGGTATCTTCTTCACCACAAAGGCCTTTCTTGCCGGGCTGCGTTGGAGTCGCAAACCTGTGCAAGGTAAGGCCTTTGTGCTGTCTGGGGCCCGTCAGACACGCCGACACGCTTACTGAAGGCCTAGGCTCGCGCCTGACGCCAGGTGCCGCTCGCCTCGCCCACCCGCCCCCAGGGGACCGGTCGGCCCGAGAGGCCCCTGGCTGACGGCCCGAGCCGCCGCCTTCGCTCCACCCGCAGTTCTCGCTGCATCAGCGTCACCGGCTTGGGCCGCGATCCCTCTTCGGAGAATCCGACCCAGTCCGCCGTTTCCCCGGCTCTCGGGTCCAGCCCTCCTCACCTGGCTGGTGCCCGGTCAACGTGCCGATCGCTGACGCCGTCCTGCCGCTACTTCCTCGCTTGCGGTTCGCAAGTACCCGGCGGCGGAGGCCGCCGTCGACCCCTTGACCGATCCGTAGGATCGCATGCCCAGCAGCAGCCCGACCGCAGACATCGCGCGTTGCCCGGCGCCGTCACGAACCCCGACCTGCTCCATGTGGTCGTCGTCCTGCCCGACCGGGTCCCGCCGATCAGCTGATCGTCCGGTCCGAGGTCTCTCGGCATGCCCACGGCCGCTACCTGCCACACCCGATCTACCCGCTGCACCGGAGCGGACCCCGGTTCCGTCGTCGTCAGCCGGCAGCTGCGTGGACTGTCGTCCGCCGCTCGGACGGCGTCACCGTCGCCGGCGGCGAACGCAGACTCCTGGATCTGCGCAGGGTCTGGCCGGTGCGGCTGGATGGCAGGCCCAGCAGCGTTGGCAGGCGTGGAAGACGCTCGTCGCCGCGGGCACCCCGCGAGCGCGCGAGTGGGAGTCCTTCCACCCCGGCCGCCCCACCGAGCACCAGGCCGGGCACAACCCCCGCTTCCGGCGGGTCCTGACCCCGGACGGGGCGAAGGCGCGGTTCGAGGCGCAGCCACGGGTGCTGGCGATGCTCGCGGTCAACGGACAACGAGTCCTGCCGTTCCCGCTCGACCCCTACGAGCTGGCCGGGTTCCACGCCGGTGAACGGGTGTACTGCACGCTGGCGGCTCAGCAGGCCGTCGTCGGGCAGATGCTCGTGCTCCCGGGTGGGTTCGCCTACCGGTCGGTCACGACCAGCGTCGCCGACCGGCTGGGCTACCAGCACGCCACCCTGGATGTCCTGCACCGCCTGAACCCCGACCGGCACCTGGCCGCCGTCATCCGCACAGCAGCCGTCTGACCGCCACCTCCTCCACCCCCCGTCTGCGCAGCCTCGGACCGATCCCTCGGGCCGGGGCTGTTCCCATGCCCGCCTCACTGCGCGGGCCGTCGACGTCGGTGCCCCGACCCGCGGGACGCCGCACCCCATGAAGGAGAACACCATGCATCCCTACCCGCATGATCCCCACAACCCCGACGACGCGGCCGGCGGCGAACCGGCCGACCACTCCGTCAACCAGACCGTCAGCCAGACAGGGAAGGTGCCGTTGGTGCGGGTCGGTGGACTGGTCGACCTGATCGCCGCCGTCCCCTACGTGCTCACCTACGCCCCCGCCGACGCCGTCGTGGTGATGGCGTTCGTCGGCGACCGGTTGCGCGTCACGGCCTGCCAGTCGCTGCCCGCCCCCTCCGACGTCCGCGTCGCTGTGCACCACCTCGACCGGGCCCTGGCACGGGCCTGCAGCGAAGGCGCCGGGAACAAGCAGCCGGGGGGACTCGGAGCCAAGGTCACGCACGCCCTGGTCGTCGGCTACGGCGATGCCGGGATCGATCCGATCCTGACGGGGATCGCCCGCGAGCTGATGATCCCGGTCCGGGACGTCGTCCGCGTGGACGGTGACCGGTGGTGGTCCCTGACCTGCCCCGACCCGGCCTGCTGCCCACCGGGTGCGCCGATCGTGGTGGCCGAGCGCGTCCGCCTGGGGCTGGTCGTCGCCGCCGGTGTCCCGGCGCCGGCCCGTTCGGACCGGGCCCGGGAACTGCAGCCCGCTCCAAGCCCCGTGCTCGACCAGGTCGCCCAGCAGATCGCCGCCCGGGCCGACACCCCCATCCCGCCCGATCCGGGACGGCAGTACGCGTTGCTGACCGCCGCGAAGGCACGCCGCCTCGACGGCCAGGCCGCCCTCGCGCCCGGTGAGGCGGCCGCGCTGCTGCTCGCGGTAGCCGACGTGCGGGTCCGGGATGCCTGCATCCTGTGGAACGAGGACGCCGCGGTGCACCTGTGGCGGGACCTGGTCCGGCTCGCCCCGCCCGGGTGGGTCGCGCCCGTGGCCACGCTGCTGGCCCTGGCCGCCTACCAGCGCGGCGACAGCGTCCTGGCGAACCTGGCGCTCGACCGGGCCCTGGACGACGACCCGCGGCACCGGCTGGCCGGCATGGTCCGGCAGGTCCTGCGGATGGGCCTGCCCCCGGACCGGCTGGCCGCCGACCTGCAGGAGACGGCCCCGCAGGTGCTGTCCCAGCTCGCCCTACCCCGGACGAACCCACCCGCAACCCCCGGCGACACCCCCGGCGGCACCCCCGGCGGACGGGACGCCGGCCACGGCCACCACGACAGGAGGATGTGATGGGCACCCACGCCCGGATCGAGAACGGCTTCATCAGCATCGACACCACCGCCTGGCTCGAGCAGCGCACCGCCGGGCCGGTCCCCGACCTGACCGGCGACCTGCGCGCCTGGGGGACCCGCACCCTCGCCCACGACCCGAGCCTGCGGGGATGGGCCGAGGTGGTGCCGCTGTGGCGGCTGGCCCGCGGCTACGTTTCCCCGGACCCGGCCGACCCCGGCG
>DATDMG010000406.1:0-9116 GCA_036518955.1 Kineosporiaceae bacterium
CCGCCACCGTGGCAGATCAGGCGTGGGCGTGCTGCCGGCCACGACGCCGGCGCCACATCCCTGCGACACCGCCACCGAGCAGGGCCAGGCCTGCGGCCCCCGCAGAGGTAGGTGCTGGCGGAGCGATGGGTGTGGTAAGCACCTGGGGTCCTCCTGACGTGGTGGATACTGGTCGGCATCCGGTCCTGGTTCGGAGTGACCCACCACGTGGATTGCCGCCCATGACAACTTTTGTCGTGGTACCACGAAGCACGTCAGCCGTGATCAGTGCACGGTGGCCACAGGACGACCAGATGCATGATCACGGCTGACGGTGCATGATCACCGCTGGGTGGTCAGGCCTGCAGCACGATGAGGGGCTTGGTCGTCGGTTGCGCGGACCCGCCGTCCGGCTCGACGCTGAGGGCCACCTTGTCGCCCGTCCGGACGCCGGTGATGAGCCGGCTCCACTGCCCGGCCGCGCCCAGGCCCGCCGGGCCGAGGCCCGCGGACACCACCCGTTGATCAGGCCGCACGACCCAGAGCTGGTAGGTCCGTCCCTCGGCCAGGCCCGGCACCCCGCTGGCGAGCAGGGCTGCCTGCCCGTCGGCCACGTAGACCGTCGCGGTGCCCCCGCCGGCCACCGGGGCGGCGACCCGCCGCGCTGTCGGGTTGCCGACGATCTGCAGCACCCGCTGGGCCTGGACGTCGCCCTGCTGGGCGCGCAAGAGCTGAACGCCTCCCACTACGAGCCCGCCACCAGCGATCACCACGGCTGCGGCGGCCGCCGCCACCTGCACGCCGAGCCGGCGGCTCGGCGCGGCGGGGGCGGACGACGCCCGCGGCATCCGCGGCGACAGCTGCGGGGCCTGCTGGGTCACCGCGATCTCGGCCATCACCCGGGAGCGCAGCGAGCGCGGGGGCTGCACGGCCACGGCCTCGGCGAGCGTGACCACCGCGGCGCGCAAGGAGCGCACCTCGACCCGGCAGGCCTCGCACGCCTCGAGGTGCGCCTCGAAGGTGTGCCGCTCGTCGGCGTCCTCGATCGCGTCGATCGCGTACGCCCCCGAGAGCATGTGGACGTCGGCGGCACTCACGCCTGCACCCCCACACAGTCGCGGAGCCTGATCAGTCCGTCCCGCAGTCGGGTCTTCACCGTGCCGAGGGGGACCCTCAGCACGTCCGACACCTCCCGGTGGGAGTGGCCGCGGTAGAAGGCGAGCTCGATGGCCTGCCGCTGCAGGGCGGTGAGCCCGTCCAGGCAGCGTCTGACCTGCTCGTGCTCGAGCCGGTTCCAGACCTGCTCGGTGACCTCGTCGAAGTCCGGGACGGTGGCGGCTATCCCCGCCCGCACGTCCCGGTCGGCGGCGGCCTGGGCGGCGCGGACCCGGTCGATCGCCCGACGGCGGGCCATCGTCAGCAACCAGGAGCGCGCGCTGCCGCGCCGCACGTCGAACCGCGCAGCCGTTCGCCAGGCCTCGACCAGCACCTCCTGGGCCACCTCCTCGGCCTGTGACGGATCCCGCAGCACCTGCAGGACGATGCCGTAGACGACCGGAGAGCAGCGGGCGTACAGCTCGTCGAACGCGGCGACGTCCCCCCCGGCCACCTGGACGAGCAGTTGCCCCTCGACATCCAGGGGCTGTACCCGCTGTCCGGGTGCGCCCGGATCCTCCTGCGAACTCACCGCGAACAGCCTGCGTCGCCCTGCCACCGGCAAAGTCTCCTCTGTGGTGCCCCCCCGTGGCCAGGTTCCGGTCACAACTCGACTTCGGAGCCGGCCGCGTCGTGGATGGGTCCAGGGTCTCCCGGCCGACCCAGCGGCCCCAGGACGCGGGCGTGATGGTCATCGTCGCGCGTCCGTCGCGAGCGTGGCCATCGTGCGTCCCGGTCGCGCCCGGCACCGCGAGTCCGGGTCAGGTGGGTACCCGCCAGTCGCGCACCGCGCCGGCGACGTCGTTACTGATCACGGCGTCCACCCCCCAGCGACGCAGCAGGCCGCGTCGGCGGGACCTGTCCACGGTCCAGGCGCACACCCCGACGCCACGCTCGTGCCAGCGGGTGACCGTCCCGGCGTCCAACCAGCGGTGCACCGGGTTGAACATGGTCGGCGCGATGTCGGCGAGCAACGTGTCGGGTGGCGGCGTCCGGCGGTCCCAGCTCAGCATCAGGGGGCGGCCGGCGTCCTGGGCGCGCACCCAGGCCAACGCGCCGGCCGCCCCGCAGAACCAGACGGACGGCGCGGTCCCGGTGGCCGGGGGCAGCACCGCCAGGCAGGCCCGGGCGGTCTGGACGGTCCCGATGTCGAGCACCAGCGGCACCCCGGCGCCCCCGGCCACGGCGAGCGCCTCGGCCAGGGTCGGCACGTGCCGCGCCCGGCCTCGCAACTCGGCGAGGCTCAGGTCGGCGATCCGGCGCGGCCGGCGCAGGGCTCGCAGCGCCGGGCCGTGGTGCAGCACCGGGACGCCGTCACGGGTGGTGCGGACGTCGACCTCCACGGCCGCCGCGCCGAGCCGGATCGCCTCCGCGATCCCCGGCACGGTGTTGTCGGCGAACACCCGGGGGGTACCACGGTGGGCGATCACCCCGCGCAACCAGCTGCCGGCCCGGCGGCCCACGTCAGCCATACGCCTGACGGTATCGGGTGGTGACGTCAGGCAGCGACCACGCACACGGCCCTCAGCTGGCCCGCCGCTGTCCGAGGCCCGGGGGAGACCGGTGGCCCGGTATGCCGTCAGGGCCGCTCCGGCCGGTCGTCGATCGGCGCCCCGCCATCCCGACACCGAGCGCGAGCAGCAGGTCGTCGAGCGAGGCGTACCGGGCGTCGTCCGGGAGCGATCGCAGCTCGACCAGGAGTTCGTCGTCCCCCGTGGGCCGAGCCGCGTCGAGCAGCGCGTCCCGGGTCGCCGGGAACCGGGCCGCCCCCAACCCCCGCACGATCAGGTCGAGCCGGGCGTGGTCCTCGTCGGTCATCGCCTGCGGTGCGCCGGCCCGGAACCGGGCCCGCACCTGCTCGATCCGGCCCTGCTCGATCCGGCCCTGCTGGTCGGCGTCGTCAGCACCCATCCCCGGGGGCTACCCACCCGCCGCCGGGACATGCCCCGTCAGGTCCGACCGGACGCACCCGTCGTCCACGCCGCGCCGGGCCACCCGAATCGGTCGCCGGGGACGCGACCACCGCAGCCCGGCGACGAGCAGCTCCAGCGCGAGGGACAGCGAGACCGCCTCTCGAGGGTGCTGCGGACCAGTGGCCGCGGTCTGCACGTACCAGGCCGTTCGGGATAGTGACAACGGTTCCGGCTATTACCAAGACCTGGCGCAGATTTCAAGAGCCCATGCAGACTGTTGCCGAGCGCCTCGAGCTGTCACCCTCGAGCTATCGGCCACGCAGATCGACCGCCGGGGAAAGGGGGCGCTGACTTGACCTCGGATGACCTTCCGACCGCGGCGGCTGCCTCCGTAGCACCTCCGATGGAGTAGGGCTTTCACAGGAGACAGCCAGCCACCGCGGCATCGCGCACATCACGGGGACGCCTGGAGGGCGAGGCTGCCCTTCGTATCAGCGGGCCCCGTTTCCTTCCTTCGGTCACGCACGCCGTCGCCTCTCCGGCCGGTGATCCTGCCCGTCAGCGTCGTCGGGTGACCGTTGCGCACCACGACTGACGCCTTTCGTGACGGGCGTGGCCACCGATGAGGGCTGCCCGTCCGTCCGCCTGTGAGGACAGGAGCACGACCATGCCCGACGACATCACCCCCGCCGACACGACGGCCTCCATGCCTGCCCCACGCGTTCGGGAGACGCGCCCGGGCGGCACGATCGACATGACCGACTTCGAGACCACGATCGCCGGCCCTGCCGCCGCCGGCCCCACGCTCGAGTGGGCACTGCGGTGGCCGAGCGGGCACGTGCTCGTCGTCCTGTCGGAGGACGAGGCCCTCGCCATCGCCCGGGCCAACCCGACCTGCCGGGTGGTTCGCCGCTACGCGACCCCCTGGCGCAACTCCACCTGAGGTCGACCCGTCGAGGCGTGATCAGGCACCACGAGCCATGATCACGCAGACGCGAGGCCGTTTCGGCTGCAGGCGCCGCCGGGACGGCCTCGCATCATGTCGGAGCGCACCGGCGTGGGTCACAGGTAGAGGGTCCGGAAGCGAATGCTTCCCTGGACGCGGCCCAGGTTGGCTCCCAACAGGGTGAGGAACCGGGCGCGACCAGGGCGCGACCGGATGTCACGCAACGCCCGGACAGTGCGCGCGTAGTCCACCAGGACGCGCGGGACGCTGCGGCGGCGCAACCCCCGCGCCCGGAACTTGCGGTACAACGCGACCTCGCCCTCGCCGTACCCGCGTTCCTGGTCGAACACTCCCTTCAGCCCTTCCCGGTAGCGGTAGTGCAGGATCGCGCCGGGGACGAAGACCGCGGGGTAGCCCGCGTGGTAGAGCCGCCAGGAGATGTCCAGGTCGTGTTGGGTGGGCAGGCGCTCGTCGAACCCGCGCACCGCCTCCACGGCCTCCCGCCGCGCCGCCATCGACGCCCCGATGACGGCCGGCAGGTAGCTGCAGAACACGTCGATCCGGTCCTGCTGCAGGACGCGGCGCCGGGCCAGCAGCCACGGCGCGTTCAGTGTCTCGACGTCCATCGCCCCACCGACGAACGGTGCGTCGTCCAGGGCCTTGCCGATCTGTTCCAGGTATCCCGGGGCGGCGATGTCGTCGCTGTCGAGGAAGACCAGGTGGTCGCCGCGGCTGTGCTCGATGCCGTAGTTCAGACCGCGCGCCTGGTACCCCGGATCGGGCACGTCGAGCAGGCGGAAGTTCTCCACCCGCCGCTCGAACCGACGCGCCACCTCCCCGGTGCGGTCGGTCGAGCCGTTGTCGACCACGACCAGCTCCCACCACCCGTCGTACTGCTGGCTGACGATCGCCTCCAGCGTCTCCGCCAGGGTGGTGGCACTGTTGCGGCAGGAGACGATCACCGAGAGCGAGGTGCTCACCGGGACCCGCCGAAGAAGGAGCGGACGGCCTCCACCACTCGGTCCAGGGTCTCGGACGTCATGAACGGGTGCAGCGGCAGCGTCACGACCTGCTGGGTGACCTCCCGGGTCACGGTCAGATCGTCATGGCGACAGCCGGAGTAGAAGCTGAACTCGTGCGCCCCGAGGAAGTGGATCCCGGTGCCGATGCCCGCCTCCCGCAGGTGGGCCATGAAGGCGTCCCTGCGGTCCGCCTCCCGCACCCGGACGACGTAGATGTACGGGGCGACACCCTTCCAGTCGGTGTCGAAGAGGATCAGGCCGTCCAGGTCGGCGAACGCCTGGTCGTAGTACCGGCAGTAGTCCTGCCGATTGGCGATGAACCGGTCGACGAGCTCGAGCTGCGCCAGCCCCATCGCCGAGGGCACCGACCCGAGGTGGCAGCGGTACCCCTGACGGACGACGTCGAAGTCCCAGTTCCGCTGGTTGCGGTAGCGGGCGTCCGTGTCGGAGTCGATCCCCAGGTGCCGCAGCTCGTGGAGGACCGGGATGTCGGCCTCGTCGGGGGTGATGACGGCCCCGCCCTCGAGCGTAGTGATCATCTTGACCGGACCGAAGCTGAAACAGGTCAGGTCGCCGAACGACCCCACCGGACGGCCGTCGCTGAACGATCCGAACGCGTGCGCGGCGTCCTCGATGACCCGCAACCCGTGCGCCCGGGCGACAGCCATGATCTCGTCGAGCCGACACGGCAGGCCGAGGTAGTCGACGGCGAGGATCGCCCGCGTCCGGTCGGTGATCAGGTCGGTGATCCGGGCAGGGTCGATGCTCAGCCGGTTCGGCTCGACGTCGCAGAAGACGATCTCGGCACCGGTCCGGGAGATCGCCTGGTGCCCGGCCACGTACGTGAACGACGGCGCGATGACCTCGTCACCGGCGGAGAGGCCGATGAGCCGGGCCGCCAGGTGGAGCGCCTCGGTGCACGAGTTCGTGGAGACCACCCGCCGGCTCTCCAGCCCCAGGTACCGTTCGATCCCCACCTCGAACTGCTGGCTGAGCCGGCCCATCCCGAGCCACCCGGCCTCGAGGGCCGCCCGGGCGGCCTCCTGGATCTCCGGTCCGAGGTACGGCCGGTAGACCGGTACCGGGGCGGGCTGAGTCGTCATGAGCGCGTGCCTTCCCGTCGTCCTGACGTTCGTTTCACCAAAGTTCTCGAGCCATTGGTCGGGCGCGTCGACGACCCCGGAGGTGCCCGTTGGGCACGCCCGCCAAGAGGCCTCAGCAACCGGTTGCACAGCACGGTACTGCCGCGCCCCGTCCGGGAAGGCCAGGTTACGGGTACTGGGGACGCCGGCCCTGGGCCCGCTCAGATGGCCGAAGTACCTACTGTCACTTCTGGACGTCACTGTCCGTAACCATCACAGGTCTTCCTGGTGATGCAGGATATCGCGGGCTGCCTACGCTGGTGGGTGGAGGACGGGGATGCGCCGGCTGGGTGCCCTCGGACCGCTGACGCCGGGGACGCGTCAGCTGGCGACGCTCTCCGTCAGGGCGCTCTCGGTCAGGGCGCGGTGGTGCCGGATGACCTCCTCGATCACGAAGTTCAGGAACCGCTCCGCGAAGACCGGGTCCAGGCCCGACTCCCGGGCGAGCCGGTGCAGGCGTTCGATCTGGATCGCCTCCCGCTGCGGGTCCGAGGCCGGCATCCCGTGAGCGGCCTTCAGGGCGCCGACCTTCTGGGTGCAGGTGAAGCGCTCCGCCAGCAGGTGCACGATCGCGGCGTCGAGGTTGTCGATGCTCGCCCGTAGGGCAGCCAGCGTCGCCAACGCCTCGTCGTCCGGACCGGCAGGCCGCGGCGGCGGAGCGCTTGCCGAGGTCGTCGTGTCCATCCGTCGAGCGTACCCGCCGACGCCACGGGTGGATCTGCGCCGCCCGGCGGGATTCCGCCGATCAGCACGACGGCGGCCGGCGGGTACGCCGAGACCCTCGGCCGGCACATGTCGGCGAGGGGCCGGGGTACCTGCGGGGAATGACGCTGCCAGGACCGGAACCCGACCCCGAACCGCCGCCCCGCCCGGTGCCGTCGCCGCTGCCCACGCCGGGGCCCCTCGAGCCGCCGCCGCGCCCCGGGCAGGACCCGGACCTACCCACTCCCGGACCGGACATCCCCGAACCGCCCGACCCCGACGTCCGGCCCGCGCCCGCGTGATCCACCCGCTGTCGCCCGGGTGACGGGGGGAGGTCACCGGGCCCACCACTCCCGGGAGCCCGCCTCGACCGGTACGCTCCGATCCCGATCAGCGACCCCCCGGGTCGCTCACGAGGGACGAGGACGGGTACATGATCGGGGTGAGGTGGGGGGCGGCCACCGATACCGGCAAGGTGCGATCCCGCAACGAGGACGCCTTCCTCGCCGAGCCCCCCCTGTTCGTCGTGGCCGACGGCATGGGCGGGCACCAGGACGGGGCCGTCGCGAGCCGGATCGCGGTCGACACGCTGCGCGGACTGCTGGACCAGCCGACCGTCACGCCGTCCGAGGTTCCGCGGCTGATCCAGGCCGCGAACGACGCGATCCGTGGTCAGGCGCGGGTGGATCCCACCCGGCCCGGGATGGGGACCACGGTGGTGGGCATGGTCCTGGTCACCCCGAAGGGGAGGCGCCCGTTCTGGCTGGCGTTCAACATCGGGGACTCCCGGCTGTACCAGGTGCACCGCGACGCGCTCAGCCAGATCTCGGTGGACCACTCGTACGTCCAGGAACTGGTGCTCGCCGGGGTGATCGCCCCGGACGAGGCCCGGTTCCACCCCGAGCGCGCCGTGATCACCCGGGCGCTGGGCAGTCACGAGGAGGCGGAGGCCGACTTCTGGGTGTTTCCGGCCACGGCCGGGACCAGGCTCCTGCTGTGCTCCGACGGCTTGTCGGGGGAACTGGACGACGCCGCCATCACGGCGGCCCTCGCCGCCGAGCCGGATCCGGTCCTCGCGGCAGGACTCCTGGTCAGCCGGGCGAACGAGGCCGGGGGCCGGGACAACATCACGGTCGTGGTGGTCGACGTCTGCCATCAGCCGTCGACCGGTGCGCAGAACGCCGACGCCGACAGCACCGACGCCGACAGCACCGACGCCGTTCGGTAGGCGGCCGGTGACCGGCGGGCCACCGACTCACGCCTTGACGAGCGACCCGGACCGCTGACGCTGGAGAGCCGGGCCGAGGGACGCCGTCCGGCGCGAGGCCCCGGGCCCGGGCTGCGGCCCGGACGCCCGGTCCGCCGGGGGCCGCGCCGGGCAGAGGCTGGTCACCGGTGCGGAGGGGACCGCTCGCCGGGCGGCGGCGGGCCGCAACCCGAGGAAGATCCCGGCCACCAGCACGAGCAACCCGCCGATGAGCACCAGGTAGCCGGCGGCGCCACCCCACACCTCCTGGTGCAGGACCGTCACCCCGACCGCGAACGCCGTCATCGGCTCGGCCGCGGCCAGCGCCGGCTGGACGACGCGCAGCGGAGCCACCTGGTAGGCCCGGTGCACGGCGACCGTACCCACGATCGATCCGCTCAGAAAGCCGGCAAGGTCCCCGGCCACGGCGACCAGCGCCCGACCCGAGGCCGACGACCCGCCGGCCTCGACGAGGGCCGTCACCCTCTGCAGGAACGCGGCGTCGACCGCGAAGCAGGCGCCACCGGCCGCGGCGAGTGCCCGAGCCCCCCAACGGGAACCGACCCGGTGCCGGGATGCCACCACCGCGGCACCCGTGCCCGACGTGACCAGCAAGCAGGGCACGACCGCCGACCACCCGCGCTCGGCGGCCAGGTCCGGAACCCGGCCCACGGCCACGACGGCGGACACGCCGATGACGACGAGCAGCGCGCCGCCCAGTTCGTGGGGATGCAGCCGGCGACCTTCCCGGACGGCCTCCAGGGCCAGCGCGATGACCAGCCCGACCGCCATCACGGACTGCACGACCAGGACACTGCCCCGCCCCAGCGCCATCGCGTGGAGCGCCAGCGCGGCGCCTCCGATCAGCCCGCCGCCGAGCCACCGGCGGTCGGTCGCCAGCCGGCGAACGAGGTGCAGCGGGCCTCCACCCACCGAGACCGATGACGCCGCCACGCGTTGCAGGTTCGTGGTGAGGGCGAAGAGTACGGCCGCGACGACGGCCAAACCGGT
>DATDMG010000407.1:0-6255 GCA_036518955.1 Kineosporiaceae bacterium
CCCCCCGCCCCTCCACCGAGCCGACCCTCCCGGGCAGCGGGTACGGACGACGGAACCGGGACGAAACGCCCTACGCGCTCCGCGGGTCGATCGGGGTGAGGGTGCCGAGCGCCCGTTCCACCAGGGCACCGGCGTCCAGGCAGGTGCTCTCGTGGTACCGGTTCCCGATCAGCTGGACTCCCTGGGGCAGCCCGTCCTGGTCGAGGCCGGCAGGGACGGCGAGGGACGGCAGCCCGAGCAGGTTCACGGTCACCACGAGCCGATGGGCGTGCCAGAGGGTGTCGGCGTTCTCCGGGCCGCCCAGGTCGAACCCGACCGGATGGATCTGCCGGGTGCCGACCGGCCCGAGAACGAGGTCGTGGTCGGCGAAGAACCTCGACCAGGCGGCGGCGATCGCATGCCGGCGGGCCAGTCCCTCGATGTACCCGGACCGGTCGAGCACCGGCACATGCTCCAGCGACTGCTCCAGGTACGCAGCCGTGTCCGCGGACCCCAGCGGCTTGACCAAGCGCTCGAGCAGGCCCTGCGCCTCCGCCGTGGTCAGGGTCCGCCACAGCTGCGCGGCCTCCAGCACGTGCGGCGGCTGGACCTCCTCGACCACCGCGCCGGCATCGACCAGGGCGTCGGCCACCCGACGGACGGCGTCCACGACCGAGGGGTCCACGCCGTCGTCTCCCGGGTCGGCCGTCACCGCGACGCGCAGCCGTTCCGGCACCGGGAGCAGGGCCGGCGCGGGAACCCACAGCGGGTCGCGGGGGTCGCAGCCGCAGACCCCCTGGTAGGCCAGCCGGACGTCGTCCACCCGCCGTGCCATCGGCCCGTCGACGGCGAACAGCTGCAGGGTCGGCGGCAACGGGAGCGGGTTGGTGCTCGACCACGTCGGAACCCGGCCGGCGGTCGGCCGCAGTCCCACCGTCCCGGCCGCGGCGGACGGCAGCCGGATCGACCCGCCGTAGTCGTTGCCGAGCCCGAGCGGGGACATCCCGGTGGCCAGCGCGACCGCCTCTCCCCCGCTCGATCCGGCCGCGGAACGCGTGGCGTCCCAAGGGTTCACGGTCGCACCGTACAGAGCGTTGTCGGTGTGCCAGCGCATCCCGAAGTCCGGCATGTTCGTGCGGCCGATCGGGATCGCGCCGGCTCGCCGCAGCCCGGCCACCGACGGGGCGTCCACCTCGGCGCGGCGCTCGGCGTAGGCCACCACGCCCTCGGTGGTCGGCAGGCCGGCCACGTCGAGGTTCTCCTTGACGGTGAACGGAACGCCTGCCAGCGGGCCGACCTGCTCCCCGGACCGGACGGCGGCGTCCACCCGGTCGGCCTCGGCCAGCGCGGTGTCGGCGAGCACCCGGGTGATCGCGTTGACCGCCGGGTTGACCTGCCCGATCCGGTCCAGATGGGCCTGCACCACCTCGCGGGCGGTCAGTTCGCCCCGGCCGATCAACGCGGCGAGCTCGCCGGCGCCGTAGGTCCAGGCGCCGCGGTCGGTCTGGGCCACGCTCACGAGCGTTCCTCCTGGTCTTCGACGGACAGCTGTTCGACGGACACCTGTTCTGCGGACGGCGGTTCGTCGTGCGGCAGGGGCACCGGCGCCGCCGGTCCCGGCTCGACGGCCTGCTCGCCGAGGTAGCCGGCGAGGACGATCGACCGGTCGGCCCGCAGTTCCGCCGCGCTGCGATGCGAGGCCAACTCCCCGTGGGACAGCACGTACCCGCGGTCGGCGACCTCCAGAGCGAGGCCGACGTGCTGCTCGACCAGCAGCACCCCGCACCCGGACTCGGTGGCGTAGCTGCGGAGCACCGGCAGCAGCTTCTCGACCACGACCGGGGCCAGACCGAGGCTCAGCTCGTCGAGCAGCAGCAGCGACGGGCGACGGGCCAGGGCACGACCGACGGCGAGCATCTGCTGCTCCCCGCCCGACAACAGGCCGGCCCGCCGGTCGCGCAACCCGATCAGCGCCGGGAAGTACTGATAGGCAACGGACTCGGCCAGCCGCTCCCCGAGATACCCCAGCCGCAGGTGCTCGGCGACGGTGAGCCCGAAGAACAGTCCCCGCCCCTCGGGCACGTGCGCCATGCCCAGCCTGGCCCGCGCGGACGCCGACAGGCCGGACAGGTCCCGACCGGCGAACGTGACCGTCCCGCTGAGCTGCCGGATCAGCCCGGACACCGTGCGCAGCGTCGTCGTCTTGCCCGCTCCGTTGGCGCCGAGCAGCGCGACCACCTCGCCCGCCCCGACCCGCAGGTCCAGCCCCCGGACCACGGCGGCCCCGTCGTATCCGCTGGTCAGCCGCTCGATCGTCAGGACATCCCCGGTCACGACGCCACCGCCGATCGGCCGAGGTAGGCCGCGATCACCGCGGGATCGGTGCGGATCCGCTCCGGTTTCCCGGCGGCGATCACCCGCCCGAACTCCAGCACCACGACGTGGTCGCAGATGCCCAGTACCAGTCCCATGTCGTGGTCGATCAGCAGCAGGGCGGTCCCGGCGTCGGCCACCGCACGCAGCCGCTCACCCAACCGCCGGCTCTCGGCGGTGTCCAGGCCGGCGGCCGGCTCATCCAGACAGATCAGCTTCGGGTCGGCGGCCAGGGCGCGGGCGACGCCCACCAGCTTGCGCTGCCCCTGCGACAGGTCCGGCGGCGCGGCGTCGGCCAGCGGCTCCAGACCGACCCGGGCCAACGAGGCGGTCACCGTCGACGGCATTCCCGACGGGCGGCCCAGGGTCCGGCCCAGGGTCCCCCACCAGCCGTGCCGGTCGGCGGCCACCGCGAGGTTCTCCCCCACGGACAGATCGTCGAACAGGTCGCCGCTCTGCCAGGTGCGGACCAGTCCGGCCCGGGCCCGCCGCTGCGGGGGGGCACCGCTCAGGTCGCGGCCGTCCAGCAGCACCTGGCCCCGACAGGCCGTGAACCCGGTGACGGCGTCGATGAAGGTGGTCTTCCCCGCGCCGTTCGGCCCGATCAGCCCGACCAGCTGACCGGGTTCCACGGTCAGGTCGACGTCGCTGAGGGCGTGCACCCCGCCATAGCTGACGCTGATCCCGCGGGCCACCAGCACGCTCACCGATGCACCATCCTCGTGTCGGAGCCGCTGGTGGCGCCGCTCATCGGGACGCCGCTCATCGGGACGCCGCTCATCGGGACGCCTCCTCGCCGACGACGGCAGCCACCGGCGTCGCCCTCAGGTCCTGCGCCACCCCGTCGGTCGCGGCGGGTCCCGGTGGGCGCGGGGCCCGCGCCGTCCGGGCCACCTTCTTGGCCTGCTTGCGCCGGTGGTTGGCGCCCGCGATGCCGTCGGGGTTGGTGACCAGGGTGACGACCAGCGACACCCCGCCGACCAGCAGCGCCCAGGTCCCCTTCAGTCCCACCCACCGCTCCAGGGCGTGCGGGAAGAACCCTTCGGTGGACCACAGGCCGGCGATCACGGCACCGGAGACCATGCTGATCCCGCCCATGTAGGCGAACCCGACCAGGGCGAGCGCCCCCATCGCCGTGAACCGGGCCGCGGACACCGAGGCGAAGTTGTACCCGTACAGCGCTCCGGCCACCGCGGCGATCAGCGAGCTGATGGTGATTCCGGCGATCTTCACCCCGCGCACCGAGATCCCCGCGGCTGCCGCCGCCCGCTCGTTGGACCGGACGGCGAGCATGGCCCGGCCGAGCTGGGTGCGCCGCAGGTTCGCCACGTACACCCCGAGCGCCGCGGCAACGGCCAGCGCCAGCCAGCCGAAGACCGGGCTGGGCTGGCTGCGGTCCAGGCCTCGGAACCCGGCGTCCGGGCCCAGGTCGACGCCGAACAGCCGCGGCGACGGCACCGAGACCCCCCCTGCCCCGCCGACACCGGTGTTGAAGAACAGCCCCTGCTCCATCGCCATCGCCGCGGCCAGGGTGACCACCGCGAGCCCCACCCCGCGCACCCGCAACGCGGCCACCCCCGCCACCACGCCCAGCGCGGTAGCGGCGAGGACCGCGACGGCGGCATCCAGGGGGAACGGCAGGTGTCCACCCAGCGCCAGGTGGGACAACAGGAACCCGGCCGTCCCGGACAGCGCCAGCTGCATCACCGAGATCTGCCCGACGTACCCGGTGATGACGATCGACGACAGCACGATCACCATCCCGATCACGGAGTTGGTCAGCGCCTGCCGGAAGTCGTACGGCAGCACCACGAGCGCGGCGGCCGCCGCCCCGCAGGTGAGCAGCGCCTGCCGGAACAGCCCGTGCGGCACCGGCACCGAGGGCAGCCGGGCCTCCGCCACCGCGCCACGACCGGGCAGCGCGGCGCCGCGCAGGAACAGCGCCACCACGATCACGACGAACACCAGCATCTGCTGCACGCCCGGCAACGCGTTGCCGTTGTCGGTGGGGAACCAGCTCTGTGTGGACAGGTAGTAGACGACCGACTGCAGCACGCCCAGGCCGAGCCCGGCCGCGCAGGCGATCCACAGCGAGGTGAACCGCGCGAACAGGGCCGCGGCCAGAGCCGGAACCACCTGCAGCGGCAGGACCGTCGAGTCCACCTGCACGATGGGTGCGGCCAGCACCCCGAGCAGTCCGGCGACCCCGCAGGCGAGGATCGTGTTCACCATCGACAGCTGATCGGTGGACAGTCCCGCCAGGAGTGCGGCCTCCTCGTTCTCGGCCGCGGCCCGGGTCGCCAGCCCGAACCGGCTCCACCGGTAGGCACCCGCCACGGCCGCGGTGACCGCGACGACGATCCCCGCCAGCAGGAAGCGGTCCACCGGGACGATCACCCCGAGCAGGGTGACCGTCTCCGCCGGCAGGATGCTCGGCTCGGCCTGCGGGCGGGTGCCGAACACCAGAACCACGGTCGCCTGGAGGGTGAGCAGCACCCCCAGCGAGGCCGCCATCTTCGCCAGCGGGGACGCCGTCCGTAGCGGCCGGAGCGCCACCCACTCGGTGACCACGCCGACCACGACGGCGGCCAGCAGGGCGACCGGCAGTGCGGCGACGATCGGCACGGTGATCCCGAAGTACCCCTGGGTCAGCGACCAGAAGGCGTACCCCGAGACCATCGCCGTGGCACCGGAGGCCAGGTTGATCACTCCGGCACCTCGATGGCTGGCGACCAGCGCCACGGCGATCCCCGCGATCAGCGCGCCGGGGCCGAGCCCCAGCAGGGCGAACAGGGGAAGGGCCGTGCTCATGCCGGCGGCTCCAGCCATCCGGCGACGGGCGTGAACGCGCCCTTGCCCTGGTAGGTGTAGAACTTCGAGCGGTCGTTGCACACCGCCGGTGCGTCGGTGTACTTCCCGCACTTCACCTCGGGTGCGCCCATCACGACCGGGCCGGTGAACTGCTGCAGTTGGGAGGTCACCGCCTGCGGGGTCACCCTGTCGGCACCGATCGCGTTGAACATCTTCGCGTAGGTGAGGATCTCGCTCCAGGCCAGCGCGGCGAACACCTGGGTGGCGTCCTTGCCGTCGAGTCCCGCCTGCGCGGAGGCCTGCAGGTAGGCCTTGGCGTCGGCGGCGCTGGTGTCGGTCGGCAGGGTCTGCGCGATCCCGTAGGTCCAGGTCGGCAGGTCACCGCCGAACCCCTGGGCGACGTCCGCGGTCAGGCAGACCGGTGTCGCCACGATCGGCTTCGTGACCACCAACTGCTTCAAGGCCTTGGCGATCCCCACGCAGCCCCGGTTCTGTCCGATCGGCACGATCACGTCCGCGGTCTGCACGCCGGCCGCCGTCACCGGACCGAGCAGGTCGGTGGACTGCGGGTCGAACCCCACGGCGGTCACCGTGAGCCCGGCCCGCTCCAGACCCTTGCGCACGGCGGCACCCGCGGCCTTGTCGCCCGGGGCGTTGGTGTAGATCACCGCGGCGGACCTGGCGTGCAGTTGGTCGCGGGCGTACGTGCCCCACGGCGCGAAGATGTGCGTCAGGTCGCCGAAGAGAATGAAGGCGTTCTTCGCCGTCGCCACCGACGGTCCGTCGGCGACCCCGACGATGAGCGATTTCTGCCCGTTCATCACGGAGTTGAAGGACGTGTCACCCACGAACACGTTGCCGAACGCCGTGGCCTGCACGCTCGCGTCGTTGAGCAGTTGTTGGCCGCACTTCTGCCCCTCCTCCTCCGCGGAGGCGATGGTGCAGACCTTCAGCGCCAACGGGTGTCCGCCGATCCCGCCCAACTTCCCGTTGACGTACTTCACGGCGGCCTGGGCGGCGCGCGTCGCCTCCGGCGCGGCGCCGAACGAGCCGCCCTCGACGTTGACCCAGCCGATCCCGATCGGCCGCTTC
>DATDMG010000408.1:0-7209 GCA_036518955.1 Kineosporiaceae bacterium
TGGGCGCCGTTCTGGCACTACCGGCGGCTGGGGCTGTACGGCCGGCAGGTACAGGAGTTGTACGGCGTGTCCCAGTTGTACGGCGTGTCCCCCCGCGATCAGGTGCACCGGCTGCGCTACCGGGACCTGGTCGACACCCCCGAGCAGGCGGTCGGGGCGGTGTGCGCGTTCCTCGGCGTCGAGAGCGCCGATCTGTCGACCAGCACGAGCTTCAGCGTGGCGACGAGCTTTCCCGCCAGCTCGGGGTTGGTCGCGACGACGGACTCGGACCCAGCGAGGTCACCGCGGAAGGAGGCGAACGTCAGCTCGGGATTGTCCTTCGCCTGCGCCGCCCGGCCGGCCGCACCGGAACCCGGAGGCCGACCCGCCTCCTGCCGAGGAACCGGACGACCCGGAACCGGACGACGCGGAGCCGCAACGACCCGGCGCCCAGCGAGCGGCTGGCCTGCGCGAGGCTGGCCGGGACGGCGTCCAGGGCACCGAGGGTCGCGGTGGCCACCATCGGCAGCGTGCCCAGGGTGATCGGGCCGATTTTCGTCGGGCCCGGGAGCGGATCGGGGCGGATCGGCGGCCGCCGTCGGGAAGCGTCATCGTGGGTCCTCGCTCGAAGAACACGGCGCGGAACGCCGGGTGCGCCTGGGCGGTCAGGGCGCTGGGGGGACGTCGCTCGGCGCGGCGATCGTCGTCCCTCCACTGAAGCGTGTCGCCCCGCCGCAGGTCAACGGCTTCCAGGCATTTTCTTCAGTTTCTCGAGCGATTTTATCCAGAATACGGACATGATCTAGACACGGGCGCCGTGCGCGTGCCACCGTGACCGCATGCCGCCCCGCCTCCCCCTGACGTCGCGGCGGCACGTCGACCTGCTCCGGGTGGCCAGTTCCACCTGTTGACGCCAACCGTCCCCCTCCCGCGCCACGGATGAGTGCGCGGGCGCTCGTACACGCCCGACGGCCGTGTGCGCCCCCCTCACGACGCCTCACACCCCTTGGAGGACCCGCCATGAGTACCCAGACCGCCCTCGACGTCCGCCGGGTCGGCGGCCGGATCGGCGCCGAGATCGTCGGCGTCGACCTGTCCGCCTCGCTGGACGACGCCGTCCTGGCCGAGATCCGCGCCGCCCTCCTGGCGCACCAGGCCCTGTTCTTCCGCGACCAGCACCTGGACGACGCCGGCCAGCAACGCCTCCTGGCCACGTTCGGGCCGCTGACCACCGCCCACCCGACCGTGCCGCCCGCCGACGGCGAACCGAACGTGCTCGAGGTCAGCGGCGAGGAGGGCGTGCGCTCCAACCAGTGGCACACCGACGTCACCTTCGTGGTGTCACCACCGGCGATCACCTCGCTGCGCGCCCTCGTCGTGCCGCCCTACGGCGGCAACACCCTGATCGCCAACACCGCCACCGCCTACGCCGACCTGCCCGAGCCGCTGCGCCTGCTGGCCGACAGCCTGTGGGCCATCCACACCAACGACTACGACTACCTCCAGCCCCAGTTCCAGACCGACCGCGCTGCGGAGTACCGCAAGACCTTCGTGGCCAAGACGTGGGAGACCGCCCACCCCGTCGTCCGGGTGCACCCGGAGACCGGCCGGCGCAACCTCTTCATCGGCTCGTTCACCCAACGCCTGGTCGGCCTGTCCGGCACCGAGAGCCGCGACGTCCTGCGCCTGCTGCAGGCCTACGTCACCCGACCCGAGAACGTGGTCCGCTGGCAGTGGTCCCCCGGCGACCTGGTCCTGTTCGACAACCGCACCACCCAGCACTACGCCCCCGACGACTACGGCGACCTGCCCCGCACCCTGCACCGGGTCACCGTGGCCGGCGACGTCCCGGTGTCGGTGGACGGCCGGCGCAGCTACGTCGTCTCCGGGGACGACGCGGCGCACTACACGCCCGCGCTCGGCTGAGCGGGGCGGGCCCGGCTCCGGGGCCGGCGCTCGTGGCCACCCGGATCCCCACCCGGCGGCCGCGGCCCGGCCCGGCCATCACCCCGATCACGGCCGCCGCCCCTCGGCCGTCCAGCCACCGCCCGTCCGTCCGACCCGCCACCCGACCTGTCACCGACCCCAGGAGACTCCCGTGACCGACCAGCCGCGCCACCTGCACCTGAACGCCTTCCTGATGGCAGGGGGCCACCACGAGGCCGCCTGGCGGCTGCCGGAGGCCGACCCGGACGCCGACGTCGACATCGAGCACTGGAAGCACCTGGCCCGGATCGCCGAGGCGGCCCGGTTCGACTCGCTGTTCCTCGCCGACAGCCCCGCCCTGTGGCAGAGCGCCGCCCACCGACCCTCCGGCGCGCTGGAACCCCTCACCGTGCTGACCGCACTCGCCGGGGTCACCGAGCGGATCGGCCTGATCGCCACCGCGTCCAGCACCTACAACTCCCCCTACAACCTGGCCCGCCGGTTCGCCTCCCTCGACCACGTCAGCGGCGGCCGCGCCGGCTGGAACCTGGTCACCACCGCCGGCCCCAACGCCGCCCGCAACTTCGGCCTGACCGACCAGCCCGGCCACACCGAGCGCTACGAACGGGCCCAGGAGTTCCTCGACGTCGTCCGCGCCCTGTGGGACAGCTGGGGCGACGACGCCACCATCGCCGACAAGACCACCGGCCGGTACGCCGACCCGAACCGGATCCGGCCGATCGACCACTCCGGCCGCTTCTACCGCGTCGCCGGACCCCTCAACGTCCGCCGCCCGCCGCAGGGCCACCCCCTACTCGTCCAGGCCGGCTCCTCCACCGACGGACGCGCCTTCGCCGCCCGCAACGCCGACGCCATCTTCACCGCCCACCAGACCCTCGACGACGCCGTCACCTTCTCCGCCGACGTCAAGGCCCAAGCCGCCGCCGCCGGCCGCGACCCGGACACCGTCAAGATCCTCCCCGGCATCGTTCCCGTCCTGGGCGCCACCGAACAGCAAGCCCGCGACCTCGACCAGCAACTGCGCGACCTGCAGGTGCCCGAATACGGCCTCGAACAACTCGCCGGCGTCCTCGAGGTACCCGCCTCGACACTGACCCTGGACGCCGGCCTGCCGGCCCAGGTGCTCGCCCGCCCCCTGCTGCAGGGCGCCCAGAGCCGCTCGGACCTGATCATCGACCTGGCCCTGCGGGAGAACCTCACCGTCCGCCAGATCCTGCACCGCCTCGGCGGCGGCCGCGGGCACTTCACCGTCGTCGGCACCCCCGACCAGGTCGCCCAGGTCATCCGGGACTGGTTCACCGCCGGCGCCGCCGACGGATTCAACGTGATGGCCCCCGTACTGCCCTCCGGGCTCGAAACGTTCATCGACGGCGTGCTACCGATCCTGCGGGACTGGGACCTGTTCCCCCACGAGTACACCGGCCACACCCTGCGCGACCACTACGGCCTCCCCCGCCCCGCGGCGCGGCCCCACCCGGCCTATTCTGGATAGCTCCGGCCGACGTCGTCGACACGGCGGCCGGCCACCACCAGCGCCCGGGCGAAGGCAATCCTTTTGTTGACTGTTCTGGTGAGGAAGCCGTAGGCTGGGCAAGAGTCATGAGTCCCGGCGCCAAGCCTCGACTGGCCGGGCAGCAACCCTCGTCGTCGGCAGGGGTGCCTCGAGTGACGACTCGGCCACCGATGACGCGCCCGCGGCAGGCGATGACGCGCGGTGGCGCACGAGCGTGCCTCGCCGCGGGAGCGGAGGTTCCCCTGATGACCGCTCATCCCGGCGCGCGCCACCGCGGGCTGTCCGTCGTCATCGTCGGTGGCGGCCCGCGCGGCACGGGCCTGGTGGAACGGCTCGTGGCGAACGCCCCCGAACTGCTGGGCGACGCCGCGCTGACGGTGCACGTCGTCGAGCCGTTCACGATCGGCGCCGGCCGGATCTGGCGGTCGGACCAGTCCCCGCTCCTGTGGGCGAACTCCCAGGCCGAGGACATGACGATGTTCACCGACGCCTCGTGCCGGATCGAGGGTCCCGTCGTGCCCGGGCCGACGTTCCTGGAATGGGCCCGGATGCCGCGGCTGGCGGGCACCGGCGCGCCGGAACTGGACGCCGAGCGGGCCGCCGTCCACGGGATGACCTTCCCGACCCGGCGCCTGCTCACCGAGTACCTCGGCTGGACCTTCCGGCGCGCGGTGCGGTCCGCGCCGGCGAACCTGACCGTCCGGGTGCACCCCGACCGCGCCGTGGACATCACCGACGCCGCGGACGGGCGCCAGCTCGTACACCTCGAGCGCGCCGGCGACCCGCTCGTCGCGGACGTCGTCCTGCTGGCCCAGGGACACCTGCCCGCCGGGCCGCTCGGCCGGAGCGTCGAGACCGCGCGGGCGGCCGCCGAGCACGGGCTGACCTACCTGCCGGAGGAGTACACGGCCGACAGCGACCTGTCGGTACTGCAGCCCGGCCAGGACGTCCTCGTCCGCGGCGCCGGGCTGGCCTTCATCGACCTCATGGTGCTGGTGGCACAGGGGCGTGGCGGGCGGTTCACCCCGGACGGCGACCGGCTCGTCTACCACGCGTCGGGCCTCGAGCCGCGGCTGTTCGTCGGCTCCCGACGCGGCGTCCCGTACCACTCCAAGATCACCTACCGGTTGCGCGGACCGCGCGCCCCGCACCCGCGGTTCCTCACTCCGCAGGTGGTCGACGCGCTCCTGGCACCGGCGGCGGAGGAGCTGGACTTCCGGCGCGACGTCTGGCCCCTGCTGGCCAAGGAGCTGGCGTTCGGGCACTACCACGAGCTGTTCGCGGCGCACCCGGACGCCGTCCGGGTGCCGTGGCGCGCGTTCGAGCAGGCGCTCGCCGAGCACCCGTGGGGCAGCACCGCCCTCGCGAGCGCCATCGCGGACGCGGTGCCGGATCCCGCCGACCGGTTCGACCCCGACGCGCTCGACCGCCCGCTGCGCGGGGTCCACCTGCCGGACGCGGATGCCCTGCAGCAGCACCTGATCGACTACGTCGAGGCGGACCTGGCCCGGCGCACCGACCCGCGCCACTCGGCGGACCTGGGCTTCTTCAACGCCCTGCTGGCCGGGTTCGAACCGCTGAGCCGGATCATCGCCTCCGGGCGATTCTCGCCCGCCTCCGCTGCGGCGCACGTGCCGTGGTTCGTCGGCTTCTTCAGCTACGTCGCCAGCGGGCCGCCCCCACGGCGGTTGCGGGAGTTGCTGGCCCTGGCCCGGGCAGGGGTGGTGCGGTTCCTCGGGGCCGACGTCGAGGTCACCCTCCGTCCCGCGATGGCCGCGAAACCGGCCGCCTTCGTGGCCACCAGCCCGACCGTGCCCGGCGAGGTGAGGGCGACCGCGCTGGTGGAGGCCCGGGTTCCGGGCACGACGCTGCACGGCACCGCGGACCCGCTGCTGGCCGCGCTGCACGCCCGCGGCGCGGTCAGCGAAGCCGTGATCACCGGCGCGGACGGCACCCGGACGATCCCCACCGGCAGGGTGCGCGTCGAGCCGGACAGTTGCCTGGTGGTCGACGTGCATGGCGCCGCCCATCCGGCCCGGTACGCGTTCGGTGCAGGGACGAGCGCGGCGACCGCCGGGGCGTTCTCCCGCCCGGGGACCGACGCGGCCTTCTTCCGGCAGAACGACCACGCGATCCGGAAGGTACTGCGCCACCTGGCCCGGCTCGCCGACCCGCTGCCCGATCCGCTATCCGGCCCCCTGATCGAGCCCCTGTCCGCCTCAACCGGGAGCATTCCATGACGCATCTCGCCGTCGCGCTGGACGGATTCGGCTGGCACCCCGCCGCCTGGCGCCGCGCGACCCACGACCCCGCGGCCGTGTTCGCGCCCGGCTACTGGGCGGCTCTGGTCGCCGAGGCGGAGGCCGGCCTGCTGGACCTCGTCACGCTGGAGGACGGCGTCGGGCTGCAGTCCTCGCGGCACGACGCGCTGGACGACCGCGTCGACCAGGTGCGCGGTCGGCTCGACGCCGTCCTGGTCGCCAACGCCGTCGCGCCGCTCACCGCACGGATCGGGATCGTCCCCACCGCCACCACGACGCATCCGGAGCCGTTCCACCTCTCCACCGCGATCGCGACGCTGGACCACGTCAGCTCCGGCCGGGCCGGCTGGCGCCCGCAGGTGTCCAGCCGCTCGCAGGACGCGGCGCTGTTCGGGCGCCGGACGGTCCCGACGTCCTCCCTCGCCGGGTACCTCGTCGGCGACCCCGACGCGGTCGCACTGGTCCGGGAGCTGTTCGACAAGGCCGCGGACGGGGTCGAGGTGGTGAGGCGGCTGTGGGACAGCTGGGAGGACGACGCCGTGATCCGCGACGTGGCCACCGGCCGGTTCGTCGACCGCGACCGGCTGCACTACATCGACTTCACCGGTGAGCGGTTCTCGGTCAAGGGCCCGTCCATCACCCCCAGGCCACCGCAGGGGCAACCGCCGGTCGTCACGCTGGCCCACGCCCGGATCCCGTACGAGTTCGCCGCCCGCGCCGCCGACGTCGTCCTGATCACCCCGCAGGACGCCGCCGACGCCGCCCGGATCGTCGCCGAGGTCCGCCAGGCCGAGGCCAGGGTCGGCCGCGCCGGCACGCCGCTGCTCGTGCTCGCCGACCTGCTGGTGTTCCTGGACGACGCCGATGACGTCGCCGCGGCGCGTCAGGCCGACCTGGACGCCCTCGACGGCACCCGGCTGACCAGCGACGCCGCGATCCGGACGACGACGCCCGAACGGCTCGCCGACGAACTGCTGGCGTGGCAGGAGGCGGGGATCGCGGGATTCCGGCTGCGCCCCGCCCAGCTGCCGCACGACCTGGAACGGATCACCCGCGGCCTGGTCCCGGTGCTGCAGGGCCGGAGCGCCTTCCGCACCCGGTACGAGAGCGACACGCTGCGCGGCCACCTCGGGCTGGCCCGTCCGGCCTGCCGCTACGCCGCGGCCGGGCCGAGCTCCGCAGCGTCCTGACCTCGATCGGAGACCTCATGACCACCCGGCCCACGGCCCGCAAGCAGGTCGTCCTCGCGGCGCACTTCCCCGGCGTCAACAACCACACCGTCTGGAGCGACCCGGCCGCCGGGAGCCAGATCGCCTTCTCCTCCTTCCGGCACCTGGCCCAGGCCGCCGAGCGCGGCAGGTTCGACTTCTTCTTCCTCGCCGAAGGGCTGCGGCTGCGGGAGCAGCGCGGGCTGATCCACGACCTGGACGTCGTCGGGCGGCCGAACACCAGCGCCGTTCTGGCCGCGGTCGCGGCGGTGACCACCCACCTCGGCCTGGTCGGCACGCT
>DATDMG010000409.1:0-3050 GCA_036518955.1 Kineosporiaceae bacterium
GATGCCAGCATCGAGCGGCCTCGTCCGGCGACCTCTTCGACCAGGAGGGCTTTGACGATCTCGACCGGCTCCCAGCGTTGCGCTTTAGCGGTGGCGAACAGCTCCGGCGCCAGGGCGCGGGCATACGGCATCTTCAGCTGCCGCATCAGCTGCTCCACCTCGCCCGGCAGGGCTGGCGCGGACGCGGCGGTCACGGGAGCTCCTCCCCGTCGACGGCGGCTGGACGTTGCTCATCGGTGATCTTGGCCCAGCCAGCGGTGCCCTGGGACAGCGACCGGGTTTCGCCGGCCCGTCGAGCTTGCTGGTGCGCTGACTGTTGGGCATTGAGGATGGAGGCCAGGTCCTTCCAACCGAAGCGGCCGTTCACTGCGGCGTGGCCCAGCGCCCAGTCGACCCGGGCGTTGCCGGCGACCTTGGCCATGGTGACGGCGGCGTCCATCTTGGCCCGGATCCGTTGCACCCCGGACGCGGCAGCCTCGGCCAGCCACACGTGTGCGCCGTCGCCGATGGCCAGGAACGCCTGCTCCGCCTCCGTGCGCGGCCGCACGGTGTAGTGGCCGGCCCGCTTGGCGGGCGCCCCACCGAAGTGATCGTCGTCGATCTGCGGGGAGCCGGGGATGGCGCGGGCATGCCGGGCCACCTCGACCGGCCCGGAACGGCCGTGATGCACGATCACGATCCGCTCGGCGGCGCCGACGCCTGTGGCGCGGACCCACACCTGCTCCCCGAGCAGTGCCTGAGGCACCGAGTACTGGCCGTGGTCGAACGTGACCATCGGGGTGTTCGGCGGCACCCGGCGGGCCAGCCCGAACACCACTGTGTGTGGCTCGTCCGGCACCCGGTGCAGCCGGGCCCGTTCCTCGGCCAGCATCTCGGCCGGTGGCCGCCGGGTCACACGATGCTGCCGGGCGTTGACCTGCGTCATGAACTCGGCGCAAGCCTGCTCCAGCTCGGCGAAGGATCCGTAGCCCTCGCGCAGATTGGTGTCGGTCGGCACCAGGTCGGCCTTGCTGATCTTGACTGCCGCCTCCACCCCGCCCTTCGACGCCGGATCGGCCGGCTCACAGGTCAACACGGTGGCCCCGTAGTGCCGGCCGAACGACACCACTTCCCGGTTCCGCACCGGCACCCCGGCGATGTGCTCGACCGTCACCGTCTTCTCGTTGTCGGTCAACACATACGTCGGGACCCCGCCCAGCAGCCGGAACGTGCGATCCAAGGCGGCGATCACCGACGGCTGGGTCTTGTCCCGCAACGCGATCACGACCCGGAACCGTGACCACGCCAACCAGGCCACGAACAACACCGTCTTCACCGCGTCCGGCCCGGTCCCGACCAGCGGACCGTCGCCGAAGTCGTACTGCAGCCACAGCCCCGGCTCGGTGACCCAGGGCCGATGCACCCGGGCATGGCCCAACCGGTAGGTCTTCTTCACCTCCGCGACCGCCCGCCGGGTCGAGCGGTCCGAGCCGGCAAAACCCGCCGCCACCAGCTTCTCGTGCACCTTGTCGGCACGAATCCTGCCCTGCGAGGCCTCCACCCACTCCTCGATCTTGTCCAGATACTCATCGGTGACCTGGCCCCGGCGCGACGGCGTCCCGACCGGACGACCCGCATCCCGGGCCGCGACATGCGCCGCCACCGTGTGATGCGAACAACCCGTCAGCTCCGCGGCCGCCCGCAGCGACCCGGTCAGGTCGAACGCAGCAAGAATTTCCATGATCTCTCCGTCAGACTTCAACTGGCCCTCCTCGGACCTCGACGTTCGACTCGACACCGAACATCGAACCGAGGAGGAGCCCCGACCTGGCTCAACCAGGCCGCAGCGAATAGAAGACGTGGGCAGATCTCACGGCCACCAGTGGGCAGTTCTCCTGGCCATCAGTGGGCAGTTTCGTGGCCGCCTATGGGCACTTTTTCATGGCCGCCGACACCACGGCGAAGGCCGTATCAGGTGACGAGATTTCGTCTCCTTTGCCCTCGTGGACCGCTGGTTCGGCTTCGCTGCGGACTGCATGTGGGCGACGTCCCCCATTGGGGACCAGCTTCGATCATCCGTTGAAGCCACTGGACGTGAGGGAGGTGTATACCCATGAAGATCACCGTCGTGAAGGTTGAGCGTATCGAGGCGACCCGCATTCACCTCGACCCCGTGGCTGGCGGCCTCTGATCCGCGCGGTTGCTGTGCGGGACACAGTTCCGCACAGCAACCGGTCCCGACCACTGTTGTTGTTCCTTTCTCGGTTGACCTTGGAGTGTCCCGTGATCCACCCCACGTTGAAACCCATCTCCGCGGTGGCCGGCGACGGGCACCTGCTGGTCTACGTCCGTCCCTACGAGCGGCTCGAGCTGGCCGACCCGGACGGCAGCACCGCCGCGTTGCTCCAACTGCTGGCAGCCGGCGACCGCACCACAGCCGGGATCGCCGCCGAGCTCCGCTCACGCGGCTATGGCGTGTCCGATGACGACGTCTCCGACGGCATCGCCGGCCTGGCCGAGCTCGGTCTTGTGTACGAGGCCGACGACTGGTCGACCATCCCGACCGAGGTCCGTGCCCGACACCAGAGCAACCTGCACTACTACGAACTGTTCAGTACCCCGCAGCGCGGGGCGGCCGACATCCACGCCGCCGTCGCCCGTGCCCGGGTCCTGTTGCTCGGCGCGGGCGGCGCCGGCAGCGGCATCCTCCAGTCCCTGGTCGGGGCGGGTGTCGGATTCGTCCGGCTGGTCGACGTCGACACCGTCGAAACCAAGAACCTGGCCCGCCAGTTCTGCTACAGCCAAGACGCCATCGGCCGCCACAAGGTCGACGCCGCCGCCGACTGGGTCCGCGCCTACTCCCCCGAAACCCGGGTCGAGCCGCTGGTCGAGCGGATCACCGACGCCGTCCGCATCCGCGAGCTCGCCGCCGACGTCGACGTCGTGGTGTGTGCCATCGACACCCCCACCGACGCCCAACTACTGGTGAACGAGGCGTGCATGCAGCTCGGCATCCCCTTCGTCACCGGCGGCCTGCAGCAGTCAACCCTGTACTACTGGTCGGTCGAACC
>DATDMG010000410.1:0-4527 GCA_036518955.1 Kineosporiaceae bacterium
TGCCGAGGATCAGCGAACCGGAGGTCGTCGCCGAGGCCGAGCGCTTCCTGCGGCAGGAGGCTCAGCATTCCCGCGCCCACCGGCTGCACCTGGCCGCGCTCACCCGACAACACCCTGGCTTGCAGTACACGCTGGACCAGGCGATATCCAGCTACTCCGCGCTGGGGGCCAGCCGCCCGCTGGAATTCCACCTGGCGTACATCGCCGACCTGGAGGCCACCTTCCTGCCGGTCTTCAGTCTCATCCTCGAGCACGACGACGCGCTGCTGCGGCCCGGTGACGACCGCGTCGCCTCGCTGCTGCTCTACCACATCGCGGAAGAGGTCGAACATCGCAGCACCGCGATGGCGATCTACCAGGCGGTCGTCGGCGACGACCGGTACCGGCTGCGCGTGCTGCCCTTCGTCGTCCGGCACGTCCTCGCCGTGTTCGGGCAGGCGGTCCGTAGCTTCGATCTCCACGTCCCGCTGGCCGACCGCGGGATCGAGGCCAGTCGGGTGGCTCCGCGCCGAGCGCTGCTGCGGGAACTGGCCGTCCGGGCACCACTGGTCCGCCGTCGGGTGATGACGGACGGTTACCCGAGCGCACTGGGGTGCGTCAGCCTCCCCGCCCTGCTGAAAGCCCTCTACCAGCTGGTTCGCTGCGAACTGCCCGGCCATGACGCCGAGAAGGCGCGGATCCCGCGATGCGTCGCCGAGTGGTTCGCCCGGTACGACGCCGGGGCCGACGTCACCCGCTGGTACACCCTGCCCCCGGCGTCGGCAGCGGAAACAGTGCCGACTGCCGACGCCTGACAGGCCCGGACACGCCCGGGGACAGGGCCTGTTCCCCGCCCAGGAGGTCCGCGCCGCAGCGGGACCTGCCGTGATCCAGAAAGGGAAGACTGTGACGGAGATGCCACCGGACCTGATCAGCGCTGTCCGGCACCACGCGCGGGAGTGGTCCGACTACGTTCCATTCCGTTACCTGGACGACGAGGGCCACGAGTGCGACAGCACGACGTTCGCGACGCTGGACGCCACCGCCTGTGCCATCGGCTCCCTGCTGGCGGCCCGGGGGTACCAGGGCGAACGGGCCCTGCTGCTCTTCCCTCCCGGGCTGGACTTCGTGCACGCCTTCTTCGGCTGCCTCTACGGCGGGGTCACCGCCGTCCCCGCGTACCCGCCGTTCGGCGGCACGCTGACCGAGTCCCTGGCGGCCGTCGTCCGGACGGCGCGCCCTCGGGTGGCGCTCACCATCAGCGCACTCGAGCCGCTGGTCAGGGACGCGCTCGCGGGGTCGGACGACCTTGAGGTGCTGATCCTGGAGGAGGTGGGCCGGGATCAGGTGGCCGGCTTCGAGCCTCGCCCGCCGCGGCCCGGCGACCTCGCGTTCCTGCAGTTCACCTCCGGGTCCACCGGCGCGCCGCGTGGCGTCGCGGTCACCCACGGAAACATCACCCACAACCAGGACGTCATCTTCCGTACGTTCCGGTTCCGTAGCGGCTGCGGCATGGGCGTGTTGTGGCTGCCCATGTACCACGACATGGGATTGGTCGGCGGTGTGCTGGTGCCCGCCTTCCGGCGACTGACCTGCGCCTTCATGTCCCCGTTCACGTTTCTCAAGCGCCCGCTGACGTGGCTCGAAGCCATCTCCCGGTACGGCGCGACCTGCGCCGGAGGCCCGAACTTCGGCTACCACCTGTGCGTGACGAAGACGACGCCGGAGCAACGCGCCGCACTCGACCTGAGCGCCTGGGAGGTCGCGTTCTGCGGTGCCGAGCCGGTCCGCCTGGACACGATGCGCGCCTTCGCCGACGCCTTCGCCGTCTCCGGCTTCTCCGGGAAGGCGATGATGCCGGTCTACGGCCTGGCCGAGACCACCCTGGCCGCCACCGGCTTCTCCACCCCGCGCCCGCTGCGGACCTACGTCGCCGACGCCGGAGCGCTGACCTCCCTGCAGGTGCGCCCGGGGCGCCCCGGGGCCCGTCAGGTCGAGGTGGTCAGCTGCGGGCAGGTGCTCGGCGGCCAGCAGTTGGTCATCGCCGACCCGGAGACCGGGCGCCGGCTCGAGAACGGTCGGATCGGCGAGGTGTGGCTGTCCGGGCCGAGCGTCGCCGACGGCTACTGGGGACCGGCCGGGCGCCAGCGAGAGTCGTTCAGCGCACACACCGAGGACGGCGCCGGGCCGTTCCTGCGCACGGACGACCTGGGTTTCCTGCAGGACGGCGAACTGTTCATCACCGGGCGACGCCGAGACATGGTGATCATTCGCGGTCGGAACATCTATCCGCAGGACATCGAGCACACCGTCACCACCCACGTGCAGGGCCTGCGGCCCGGCTGCGGCGCCGCCTTCGCCGTCGAGACCGGTGCCACCGAGGCACTCGTCGTGGTCCAGGAGGTGCTGGCTGCGGACGCGCCGCCCGAGCAGCTGGACCGGGTCATCCTCGAGATCCGGCGCGCCGTCTCCGCCGAGCACGACGTCGTGCCGTCGGCCATCGCCCTGCTGGCCCCACGGACGATCCCCAAGACCTCCAGCGGCAAGCTACGCCGCGGCCAGTGCCGGCTGGACTACCTCGCCGGGCAGCTGAGCGTGGTGCGCCGGTGGTCCGACGGCAGCATCCGGGTCGTGGCGCACCTCCCCGAGCGGTCCCCGGACGGTGGCGATCGGGCGACCCGCGCGGACATCCTCACCTGGATGATCGACGCGGCCTCCCTGCGCGCCGGATGCCGGGTGGACGCCGGCCAGACCCTCGTCGACGCCGGGCTGGGGAGCCTGGACGCGGTGGAGCTCAGCCGTGGACTCGAGGAGTGGCTGACCCGGCCGGTGTCGGTCGACCCGACCTGGCTGCGCGAGCCGTTGAGAACGCTCGCCGATCGAGTCGCGGCGGGTGGGCCCGGCCGCGGGGCGGAGCCGGCCCTCGCACCGAGCATCTCCGAGTTCTTCCTCGCCAAGGCGGCCGGGAGCCTGGACGGGAACGGGCCACGATGACCGCCGAGCGCACCGTCATCGAGTCGCTGGGCGTCTACCTTCCTCCGCGCAGCGTCTCCACCGACACCGTCCTCGCGGGATGCGCCGGCACGTCGGCACCGCAGGTCGAGCTGCTCACGGGGATCTCCAGCCGTCGGGTCGCGGACGGGGAGTTCAGCGAGGATCTCGCCTTCGAGGCGGCCCAGCGGTGCCTGGCGATGTCCCGCTACCGGCCCGAGGACATCGACGTCCTGATCAGTGCCGGGATCTCGCGCACCGACGGTGACCGCACCTACGTGCTGTACCCGCCGGCAGCGAGCTTCCTGCAGGACCGGCTCGGCTGCCACAACGCCTATGCCTTCGACGTGAACAACGCGTGCGCCGGGTTCTTCACGGCGCTGCTGGCGGCCGAGGCCTTCCTCGACCAGGGCCACGAGACTGTCATGATCGTGAGCGGGGTGATGTGCTCCCCGCTCACGGCGGCCGCCCAGGAGGAGATCGCCGGGCCCGCCGACCCCCGGCTGGCCTGCCTGACGCTCGGCGACGCGGGGGCGGCGATCGTCGTCCATCGGCGGCCGGGTCGGGCGGGCGTCCACGAACTGTCGGTCAACACCCACAGCGAGCACAGCAGCCTGTGCAGGGCCCACATCAGCGAGGGCCCCCACCAGGGCCTCATCATGCTCACCGACTCCGTGCCCCTGTTCGCCCAGGCGTTCCAGCACGGCTTCGCGGCCATCCTGGAGGCGGTCGAGCGGCACGGCTGGAGCGGCCGTCGTCTGGACAGCGTGATCCTCCACCAGGCCTCGGCCTCCATCATCACGGCCGCTGCCACCGCTCTGGCCGACCAGTGGTCCGGCGATCCCCCCCGGGTGGTGCTGAACGTCGCCGACCGGGGGAACACCGCCAGCACCAGTCATCTGGTCGCTCTGCACGACGAGATCCTGCGCGGACGGATCGTCACCGGCGAACGTCTGGCGTTCGGGGTGGTCGCCTCAGGTCTGACGGTCGGCACCTGCCTGTACGCGGTGGACGACCTACCGGACCGGGTCCGGCGGGCGGCAGGGCGGCCGGCGGCATGACCGCGCCGACGACGACGCCACGCCCCGTGCGGGTCCGCGCCAGGACCGTCCACCTCGCCGCCGTGGCGGTGTCCGAGCCCGGCGACGGGCGGCCGCGTGACTGCCTCAGCACCTGCCTGGAGGCGGCCCGTACCGCCCTGACGGACGCTGGCCTCGTGCCTGGCCAGGTCAGCGTGCTGCTCTACACCGGCGTCTACCGCACGGCCATGCTCAGTGAACCGGCCATGGCCGCTGTGGTGGCCGACGGCCTGGGCCTGCGCGGTGGGTCCAGGCTGTTGGCGTTCGACAGCGTCAACGGCCGCTCCGGCTTCCTGCAGGCGTGCTTCCTGGCGGAGCGGATCCTGTCCCGGACGCCCCGGCGCGACCCGAGGCACCCGCCGATCGGGCTGGTCTGCACCTCGGAGTCCCCCTCGACCAGCGGAATCGTCAACCAGGCCGAGCTGGGGGTGCCGGATCTGGGCGCGGCCGCCGTGGTGACCCTCGGATCAGGGGGGTT
>DATDMG010000411.1:0-4867 GCA_036518955.1 Kineosporiaceae bacterium
CTCCCGACCGCACGACATCCCACCCATCGCAGGAACGCCACAACACATCGGCGCACAGCCGCCACAAGACAGACGCCACAACGCAGACGCCACAACACAGATGCCACAGCACGGGTGACCGCCGACGGAGCCTCAGCGCCCGTCCGGTGGGGCTCGCCTGCTCACAGGAGGACCAAGAATGAGCGCCCCCGCTGTCAACCCGGTCGCGGTCGTCGGGATCGCGTCCATCATGCCCGAGGCGCCGGACGCCGACAGCTTCTGGGCGAACATCACCGGTGGCCGGTACTGCATCACCGACATCCCGGCCGGCCGCTGGGACCCGGCGTTGTACTACGACCCGGACCCGCACACGCCGGACAAGACCTACTCCCGCATCGGCGGCTGGGTCCAGGACTTCCCGTGGGACCCGATCGCCTGGAAGCTGCCCGTCCCGCCCATGGTCGCCAAGCAGCTGGACGACGGCCAGCGCTGGGCCGTCTCGGCAGCCCGGTCCGCGCTGCTGGACGCCGGGTGGCCGCACTGGAACGTGGACTCGGAGCGGGTCGCCGTCATCATCGGCAACGCGATCGGCGGCGAGAAGCACTACCACAGCAACACCCGCATCGAGTTCCCCGAGTTCGCCCGGGACCTGGCAGCCGGGCCCTCGTTCGCGGCGTTGCCCCCGGACGTGCGGGCCGCGGTGATCGCGGAGACCAGGACCCGGTTCCTCGGCCGGTACCACGAGATCACCGAGGACACCATGCCTGGCGAACTGGCCAACGTGATGGCCGGCCGGATCGCCGCGCTGTTCAACTTCCGGGGCGCCAACTTCACCACCGACGCCGCGTGCGCCTCGGGCCTGGCGGCGCTCTCGACCGCCGTCAACGGCTTGGTCGCGCGACAGTACGACGCGGTCATCACCGGCGGCGTGGACCACAACATGTCCCCGTCCGCCTTCGTGCGGTTCTGCAAGATCGGCGCGCTCTCGGCCACCGGGACGCGCCCGTTCGACGCCGGGGCCGACGGCTTCGTGATGGGTGAGGGCTGCTCGCTGTACATCCTCAAGCGGCTCGCCGACGCCGAGCGTGACGGTGACAAGATCTATGCCGTCCTGCTCGCGGTGGCCGGTTCGAGCGACGGCAAGGGCAAGGGCATCACCGCGCCGAACCCGGTGGGCCAGCGGCTCGCCGTCCAGCGGGCCTGGGCCGCGGCCGGGGCCGACCCGGCGCTCGCCGGCAGCATCGAGGCCCATGGGACCTCCACCCGGGTCGGTGACGCGACGGAGCTGAGCAGCCTTGCCGAGGTCTTCGGCAAGGCGGGCGCCCAGCCCGGGACGATCGCCCTCGGGTCGGTGAAGTCGAACATCGGCCACCTGAAGGCCGCTGCGGGGACCGCCGGGCTGTTCAAGATGGTCAAGAGCCTGCACGAGAAGCTGATCCCGCCGAGCCTGAACTTCAACGACCCCAACCCGAACGTGGACTGGAACGCCACCCCGTTCCGGGTGAACACGGCGCTGCGTGAGTGGCCCGCTCCCGGCGGGGACGGCGTCCGGCGCGGCGGGGTCAGCGCGTTCGGCTTCGGCGGAACCAACTTCCACGCCGTCCTGGAGGAGTACGTGCCCGGTCTGCACCGGGAGGGCCGGACGGTGTTCGCGGCGGCGGAGATTCCGTGGCAGTCCCGCACCCAGGCGGCGGCCCCGGCCACCGCGCCGGTGACGGAGCGGGCCCCGCTGCGCGGGCTCCTGGTCGTCGGCGGCCGGGACGACGCGGACGTCGTCGCCAGGCTGCGCGAGCACGCCGCCCGGGCGGCCGCAGGCACCCTCCCGCCGGTCGCCGCTCCGGCACCGGCGGACGCCACGGCGGCGGTCCGCGTCGCGGTGGACTACGCGGACGCCGCGGACCTGGCGGGCAAGCTGGACAGGACCGTGAAGGCCTTCACCACGAACGCCCCCGCGATGTGGCGGATGCTGCGGTCCCAGGGCGTCTTCGTCGGTCGCGGACCCGGCGGCAAGGTGGCCTTCCTGTACACCGGCCAGGGATCCCAGTACGTGAACATGCTCGCGGCGCTGCGCGAACGCGAGCCGATCGTGCGGGACACCTTCGTGGAGGCCGACCGGACCATGACGCCGCTGCTCGGCAAACCGCTGTCGGAGTACATCTTCATCGACGGCTCCGACGAGGCCGCGGTCAAGAAGCTGTCGAAGCAGCTCATGCAGACCGAGATCACCCAGCCCGCGGTGCTGACGACGGACCTGGCGCTGACCCGGCTGCTCGCGGCCTACGGCGTCACCGCGGACATGGTGATGGGTCACAGCCTCGGGGAGTACGGCGCGCTGGTGGCCGCCGGCTGCCTCACCTTCACGGCGGCGCTCGAGGCGGTGAGTGCCCGTGGGCGGGAGATGGCGAACATCCAGGTCGAGGACAACGGCGCGATGGCGGCGGTGTTCGGTCCGCTGGACCAGATCGAGCGGATCGTCGCCGAGGCGGACGGCTACGTCGTCATCGCGAACATCAACAGCTACAACCAGGCTGTCGTGGGTGGCGCCACCGCGGCGGTCGAGAAGGTCGTCCAGACGTTCGTCGCGAACGGCATCAACGCGACCAGGATCCCGGTCAGCCACGCCTTCCACACCTCGATCGTGGCACCCGCCAGTGTGCCGCTGGTCGCCCAGTTGCGACGGCTCGACGTCCGCGGACCGCGCGTACCGATCGTCGCCAACGTGACCGGGGAGTTCTACCCGATGCCCGCGTCCACCGACACGATGCTCGACCTGCTCGGACGCCAGGTCGCCTCGCCGGTGCAGTTCGTCAAGGGGCTGCACACGCTGTACGACGCGGGAGCGCGGGTCTTCGTCGAGGTGGGTCCGAAGAAGGCGCTGCACGGCTTCGTGGAGGACGTGCTGGGCAACAGCCACGACGACGTCCTGTCGCTGTTCACCAACCACCCCAAGCTGACCGACGAGGCGGCGTTCAACGCCGCGCTCGCCGGACTCTACGCCGCCGGCGTGGTCCGGGCCGCCGAGCCGGTGGCACCAACCGTCGCGACGACCGCTCCGGTAACGGTCACGGCCGCAACCCCCACCGCCCCGGCCACGACCCCCGCCACGACCCCCGCCGCGGCCGCTCCGACAGCCGCTCCCGACCGGGCCGCCCAGGTGGTCACGCCGGCACCCGCGGTGTCCACGGACCGGTTCGCCCGGCTTGGTCACCTGCTCGTGGAGGCGCTCGGCGAGGGCCTCAGTCTCGCGGCGGGCAGCGCCCCGGCCGCGCTGCCCGCGGCCTTCGGCGAGCAGGCGACCACCGAGGCCGTCGTGATCACCGGTGCCGCGCTGGGGCTCCCCGGCGTCGACCGGACGTTCGACGACGACAACGTCGCGCGCATCCTCGCCGGCCAGAACTTCATCCAGGCCGTTCCACCGGCGTGGCGGCGACAGATGCTCGACATGCACATCACCCGGCTGATCAAGAGCGAGGCCGGCGGGGCGCACTTCGAGACGATCGACCGCGACGCAGACGTGATCAAGCTGGCCGCCCGGCACGCTCCCCTGAACGTCGTCGAGGAATTCGGCGTCGACGCCGACCGGGACGCCGCCCTGGACAACTCGACCCGGCTCGCCATCGGCGCCGGCTTCGACGCGCTGCGCGACGCGGGGATCCCGCTCGTCATGCACTACAAGACGACCACCCTGGGCACCCGGCTGCCGGACCGCTGGGGCCTGCCGGAGGAGCTCCGCGACCAGGTCGGCGTGATCTTCGCGTCGGCCTGGCCGGGCTACGACAACTTCGCCGCGGAGGTGGAGGCCTACGTCGCGGATCGCGGACGGCGCGAGCAATTGCTCGCGCTGGAGGCGGTCCGCGCCCGGATGACCGGCACCGAGCCGGCCGCCGCGGAGGTCGACCGGCAGATCGCCGAGCTCCGCCGGAGGCTCGCGGAAGAGCCGTTCCAGCTCGACCGTCGGCTGATCTTCCGGATCCTGTCCATGGGACATTCCCAGTTCGCCGAGCTCATCGGCGCCCGCGGCCCGAACACCCAGATCAACGCGGCATGCGCGAGCGCGACCCAGGCGACCGCGCTGGCGGAGGACTGGATCCGCGCCGGCCGCTGCCGCTACGTCGTGGTGATCTCCGCGGACGACGGCACCGGCGACCATTTCGGGCCCTGGCTGACGTCCGGCTTCCTCGCCTCCGGGGCGGCCGCCACGGACGAGCGCGTCGAGGATGCCGCCACCCCGTTCGACCGCCGCCGACACGGAATGATCGTGGGCATGGGCGCGGCGGCGTTCGTGGTGGAGGCCGCGGACGCCGCCCGGGAGCGCGGCCTCACGCCGATCGTCGAGGTCCTGTCCACGGTCACCGCGAACAGCGCGTTCCACGGAACCCGGCTCGACATCGACCACATCCGCGGCGTGATGGAGGACGTCGTCCGGCGGGCGGAGCAGCGCGGCGTGGACCGGCACGCGATCGCCGGGCAGACCGTGTTCGTCTCGCACGAGACCTACACCCCGGCCCGCGGCGGCAGCGCGTCGGCCGAGATCAACGCACTGCGGCACGTGTTCGGCGCGGACGCGGACGGCGTCGTCATCACCAACACCAAGGGATTCACGGGGCACGCGATGGGAGCCGGCGTCGAGGACGTCGTCGCGATCAAGGCACTGGAGACGGGCATCGTCCCACCGGTCCCCAACTATGCCGAGCCCGATCCTGAGCTCGGCCGGCTCCACCTGTCCACCGGCGGCCCCTACCCGGTGACCTACGCGCTCCGGCTGGCCGCCGGATTCGGCTCGCAGATCGCGATGTCGGTCTTCCGGTACGTGCCCGCGCCCGACGGTCGGCGGCGGTCGCCCCGCGAGCTCGGCCACGCCTACCGGATCGCCGACCCGACGCGCTGG
>DATDMG010000412.1:0-3285 GCA_036518955.1 Kineosporiaceae bacterium
GACCACCTTCCGGATCGGGCCGCCGACCCCCCGGGCGACCCGCTCAGGCCAGGGACCGCCGGGAGCGCTGCGCGGATCGTCGAGCAGGCGAACCGCGGCCGTCGCCGCCGCCTCGCACGCCGCGAGGTGGGTCGCCCCGCCGGCGCGCTCGTCCCGGAGGACGAGCTGCATCGCCCACGGCGCCGCCGACGCGAAGGGGTCCGCGGGGACGGGCGGGTCGGACGCGGCGGAGGGTTGGGTCACGACCCCACTCTGCCGGGTGGCCCCACCGCGCCGGGCGCCGGGGCGCACCCGGCGTCAGGTCGACCGTGACCACAGTTTGTCCCGTCGTGGCCCCTCACCGGCGGCGAGGTCGCGCGAGTCCGCCCCGAGCGAGGGGGCGGTGAGAGAAAGCAGGACAAGAGCGACAAAGCCGATGAGTATCATGGCGGAAAGTCTCGCTCCGGAGGTATTCAGCCACCAGTGGCAGGAAGGACACTCTTCCTTGATTTCCCGCCAAGTTCGGTGAGACCCTGCCGGGATGGCACAGGTACCCCTCGCGGACCCGATGGCTGCCCGCGGGGTCGGCCCGACGCCGGAACCGGCGCCACCGCCGTTGGGATCCGTGGCCGTGCTGGTGCACCCCGGGGTCGCCACCTTCGAATTCGGCACCGCGTGCGAGGTCTTCGGCACCGACCGGAGTGCGGAGGGGCTGCCGCTGTTCGACGTCCGGATCTGCACCGAGCGCCCCGGCCTGGTCGCCAGCCAGCACGGGTTCGAGCTGACCGTCCGGCACGGCCTGGAGGCCCTCGCCGGCGCCGACCTGGTCATCGTGATCCCCGCCGGGGTCACCACGGCGCCGAGCCCGGCGGTGGCCGGCGCGCTGCGGCAGGCGGTGGCCGGCGGCGCGCGCGTCACGTCGATGTGCTCCGCCTCCTTCATCCTCGCCCGCGCCGGCCTGCTGGCCGGGCGGCGGGCGACCACGCACTGGCGGTACGCCGAGGCGTTCCGGGCCGAGTTCCCGGACGTCGACCTGGTACCCGACGTCCTCTACGTCGAGGACGGGCCGATCGCCACCAGCGCCGGCACCGCCGCCGGAATCGATCTGTGCCTGCACCTCGTGCGCCGCAGCCACGGCCCGGCGGTGGCCGGCGCGATCGCCCGCCGCATGGTCGTGCCGCCGCACCGGGACGGCGGCCAGGCCCAGTTCGTCCGGACGCCGGTCGCCGCGGCGGGCGCCGACGCCCTCGCCCCGGTGCTGGAGTGGGTGGCCGCGCACCTGGGCGAGGACCTGTCCGTCGCCCGGCTCGCCGCCCGCGCCGCGATGAGCGAGCGCACCTTCGCGCGCCGGTTCCGGGACGAGACCGGCACGACGCCGCACCACTGGGTCACCGCCCAGCGGGTGGCGCTGGCCGAGCAACTGCTCGAGGAGGGCGTGCTGGGCATGGAGGAGGTGGCCCGCCGGTGCGGCTTCGCCTCCGCGGACATGCTGCGCCACCACTTCGTCCGGATGCGGTCCACCACCCCGACCGCCTACCGGCGGACGTTCGGCTGTGCGTAGCGTGCCCGGGCGGCTGCTCGATCACCTCAGCGTCGACAGGTCCCAGAGCCGGATCGTGCCGTCCAGGCAGGTGGTCGCCAGGGTGGCGCCGTCCGGCGAGAACGCCAGCCCCCGGACCGCCTGGGTGTACCCGGTCAGGGTGTGGCGCAGCGCTCCGGACCCGGAGTCCCACAGCCGTACGGTCCGGTCCGCCCCGGCGGTCGCCAGCTGCCCACCCGCCGGGGACCAGGCGACCGCGCCGACCGAGTCGGTGTGCCCGATCAGCGTCCGCAGGGTGGCGCCGGTGGCGGCGTCCCAGATCCGCCCGGTGGTGTCGTCGCTGACACTGGCCAACGTCCGGCCGCCCGGGGCGAAGGCCACCCCCGGCACGCCGCGGGTGTGGCCGCGGAGCACCCGGGTGGTGGTGCCGGTGGCGGGATCCCACAGTCGCACCGTGCAGTCCTGGCCTCCGGTCGCCAGCACGCTCCCGTCCGGGGAGTAGGCCGGGCTGCAGGCCACGTCGGTGTGGCCGAGCAGCACCCGGACGGCGGCACCGGTCCCGACGTCCCACAGCCGGACCGTGCCGTCGCGACCCGCCGACGCCAGGGTGCGGGCGTCCGGGGCGTAGGCCAGGTCGAACACCCCGCCGCGGTGGCCGGTGAGGGTGTGCAGGACCGTGCCGGCGTTCGGGTCCCAGATCCGCGGGTCGTCGCCGAGACCGGCCGAGGCCAGCGTCCGACCGTCCGGGGCGTAGGCGACCGCGTTGGCCCAGAGCTTGTGGCCGGTCAGCGCGCGCAACCCCGACCCGGACGCGACGTCCCAGAGCCGGACGGCGCCGTCCTGACCGCCGGTGGCGAGGATGCGGCCGTCCGGGCTGTACGCGGCGTCGAACACGCCGTCCAGCACCGGGGGCAGCGCCCGCGTCAGCCGCCCGGTGGCGCTGTCCCAGATCCGGGTGACGCCGTCGTTGCCGGCGGTCGCCACGGCCCGGCCGTCCGGGGCGACGGCGATGCCGAAGACGAAGTCGGTGTTGCCGGCCAGGGTCCGCCGCGTGGTGCCGCCGGCGACGTCCCAGAGCCGCGCGGTCCGGTCGTAGCTCGCCGTCACCAGCCACGCGCCGTCCGCGGAGAAGGCCCCCGCCGCAGCGGTGTCGAGGTGCCCGGTGAGGACCGTGGCGACGCTCCACGACCGGGTGTCCCACAGCAGCACCGCGCCGACCGGGCCGGCGGTCGCCAACCGGGCGCCGTCCGGGGCGAAGGCGGCCCAGACCCGGGCCTGCGGCAGGGTCCGCAGCAGGGAGCCGCTGCCGGTGTCCCAGATCTTGACCGTGGTGAGGTCCGCGGTCGCCACGCGGCGCCCGTCCGGGGCGTAGCTGATCGCGTCGAGGTACTCGCCCTGGTGGGGCAGCCGGTGCAGCACCTGCCCGGTGCTGCGGTCCCAGAGCACCGCGCTGCCGTCGAAGCCGGCCGCGGCCACGGTCGCGCCGTCGGGGGCGAACGCGACGCTGTTCAGCACGTCGCCGTCGCCGACCGGCAGGGTGCGCAACGCCGTCCCGCTGGCGGCGTCCCAGATCACCACCGTGCCGTCGGCACCGGCGGTCGCCACCGAGCGGCCGTCGGCGGTGTAGGCGACCCCGCGGACGGACAACCGGTGCCCGATGAGCCGAACCCGCGCCGTGCCGGTGGCGGCGTCCCAGATCACCGCCATGGCGTTGCTGTTCGCGGTGGCGAGCGTGGTGCCGTTCGGAGCGAAGGCCACCCCGTAGA
>DATDMG010000413.1:0-7174 GCA_036518955.1 Kineosporiaceae bacterium
GGGTGTCCGCCCGCAGCGCCGTCCGCAACCGGGCGTCGGTGGCGTAGTCGAGGGCGGAGAAGCTGTCGTCGAAGACGTAGACGGCCGGACGCCGGACCAGGGCGCGCGCGATCGCCAGGCGCTGCCGCTGCCCGCCGGACAGGTTCGCCCCCGCCTGCTCGATCGGCGCCTCCAGACCCCCGACGAGGTGCTCGACGACGTCCCGCGCCTGGGCGACGTCGAGGGCGTGCCACATCTCCTCCTCGGTCGCCTGTTCCCGACCGTAGCGCAGGTTGTCCGCCACCGAGCCGCTGAACAGGAACGCCCGCTGCGGCACCAGCCCGAGGCGGCTCCACAGCTCCAGCTGGGCCCGCTCACGCACGTCCACGCCGTCCACCAACACCTGGCCGGCGGTGACGTCGTACAGCCGCGGGATGAGGTTGACGAGCGTGGTCTTGCCGGACCCGGTGCTGCCCACGATCGCCGTGGTCTCCCCGGGCCGGAAGGTGAGGGTCACCCCGTGCAGCACCGGGTCCTGTGCGCCCGGGTACCGGAACTCGACGTCCCGGAACTCCACCACGCCGGCGCTGTCCGGGCGCATGGGCACCGGCTCGACCGCGTCGTGCAGCCCCGGCTCCGTCACCAGCACCTCCTGGATGCGCTCGGCGGACGCCGCCGCCCGCGGCACCATCACGACCGACATCACGGCCATCATCACGGCGAACAGGATCTGCATGACGTAGGACAGGAAGGCGGTCATGCTGCCGATCTGCATCCGGCCCTGGTCGACGAGGTGACCACCGAACCAGACGATCGCGATGCTCGAGCCGTTGACGATGAGCATCATCGTCGGCATCGTCACCGCGAACAGCCGGGTGACCCGCAGTTGGGTCGCGGTCAGATCGGTGTTGGCCGCGGCGAACCGGGCCTCCTCGTGCCGGGTGCGGACGAACGCCCGGATCACCCTGGTCCCGGTGAGGTTCTCCCGGAGCACCTGGTTGACCTTGTCGATCTTCACCTGGACGGACCGGAACAGCGGGATGGCCTGGCTGAGCACCGCTCCGATGACGAGGAGCATCACCGGCACGATGACGAGCAGCAGCCCGGACAACGTGACGTTCTCGCGGAGCGCCATCACCACGCCGCCGACCATGGTGATCGGAGCGGAGATCATCAGGGCGAGGGCCATCACCACGAACAGCTGGACCTGCTGGACGTCGTTGGTGTTCCGGGTGATCAGCGAGGGCGCCCCGAACTGGTTGAGCTCGCGCAGCGAGAAGTTCTGCACCTGTCGGAACAGGGCCGCCCGGACGTCGCGCCCGAAGCCCATCGCCGCCAGCGCGCTGTAGTACGAGCCGATGATCGAGGCCACGCCGAGCAGCAGCGTGACGGCCAGCATGACGACGCCCTGACGCAGGATGTAGTCCGTGTCCCCGGTCAGCACGCCCTGGTTGATGATGTCGGCGTTCAGGCTGGGGAGCCACAGCTGGCCGATGGCCTGCAGCAGCAGGAGCAGCACCACCACGACGACCTGCCCGCGGTAGGGGCGTAGGAATCTGCCCAGGAGGGACGTCATGCGATCGAACCTTTCGATGTGTGGGTCACCTCGGCCGAATCCCGCGGCGACTCCTCGGAGCCGGTCGTGCTGGCGAGCACGTCGTCCGCGAGCTCCCGCCACAGCCGCAACAGACGAGCCAGCTGACGCCGGTCATTCTCCGAAAGGCGGGCGAGTGTCGCATCCATATATTCGTCCACCACGGCGTTCAGCCCGGCGAGCCGCTGCTGGCCGGCGGCGGTGAGGCCCACCCTGGTGACGCGCTGATCGACCCGATCCGTGCGGCGCCAGATGAGCCCGGCCAGCTCCATCCGCTGCAGCAGCCGGGTGACGCTCGGCCGACTGAGCACCATGAGCTCGGCGAGCGCGCTCTGCGGGACCTCGTCGCACTGCCCGAGGACGCGGAGGCAGTGCGCCTGCCCGGGATGGAGCTCCTGCCGGGCGAACGCCCGGTGGAACACCAGGCGCTGGGCGTGCATCAGGCCCATGAACTCGCGTAACAGAGTGCGCGGGTCGCCGTCCGGGGGGGAGCTCCCGCCGGCCACGTGGACCATCGACCACCACCCTTGCCGTCGTCCCGTCGCCGGAGATTAGCCTCGCAACGGTTAGCTGTGCAACTGATGATGGGGCGACCTCACCGTCCACCTGAGCATCCGTGGCCTGCACGGAGGCGACCGCTCGCCGCTCCGAGGCACCGCTGCGCCCCTCTCGAACGGCGGCCCTCTCGAACGGCGGCCCTCTCGAACGGCGGCCCTCTCGAACGGCGGCCTTGACGACCGGGCCCGCAACGCGTGGGATGCACGCGACGACTGGGAAGGTGCGTGACCAGTGGGGCACGCGCGACCAGTGGGATCCATGCGACGACCGGGCCAGCTCGGGGCCTACCCGCTGCGGACGAAGGAGCCTGACATGGGACTGCTCGACGGCCAGGATTGGGTTGGGAAGATCTACACGGACGGCAAGTGGCTGGACGGCGCCGACGGCACCGTGGCGGTCACCGAGCCGGCGACCGGCCAGGAGCTGGGCCGGCTCGGGATCGCCGGCCGGGACGACGTCCGCGCGGCGGCACGTTCGGCGGCGCGCGCGCAGCGCGAGTGGGCGGCCAAGCCGCACGTCGAGCGGGCCGCGGTGCTCCGCCGCGCCGGTGACCTGTTCCAGCAGCACGCCGCAGAGATCAGCGAGTGGAACGTGCGCGAGGTCGGCGCGATCCCGGGCATCGCCGGGTTCTCGATCTCCGTCGCCGTCCAGGAGTGCTACGAGGCGGCGGCGTTGCCGTCGCGCCCCTACGGCGAACTGGTCCCGAGCGACCAGCCACGATTGTCGCTCGCCCGCCGGGTGCCCGCCGGCGTGGTGGCGGTGATCTCCCCGTTCAACGTTCCGATCATCCTGGGCATCCGCTCGGTCGCACCCGCGCTGGCGCTGGGTAACGCCGTCCTGCTCAAGCCGGACGTACGCACCTCGGTGGTCGGCGGCGTCCTGCTGGCGAGAATCTTCGAGGAGGCCGGACTGCCACCGGGAGTCCTGCAGGTGCTGCCGGGCGGCGCGGAGACCGGCGAGGCAGTGATCACTGCGGACGAGGTGCGGGTGATCTCGTTCACCGGCTCCACGGCGGTGGGGCGGCGCATCGGCGAGACGGCAGGGCGGCTCCTCAAGCGGGCGCACCTGGAACTCGGCGGCAACTCCGCCCTCGTCGTGCTGTCCGACGCGAACGTCGACCAGGCGGTGACCCTCGCAGCCTGGGGCTCCTTCCTCCATCAAGGTCAGATCTGCATGACCACCGGACGGCACCTGGTGCACGCGGCGATCTACGAGGAGTTCGTCGAGAAGCTCGCCGGCCGGGCGGCGAACCTGCCGGTCGGCGATCCGTTCCGGGAGCAGGTCGCGCTCGGCCCGATCATCGACGAGGCGCAGCGGGACAAGGTGCACGGTCTGGTGACGGCGAGCCAGGAGGGCGGCGCGCGGGTGGCGGCCGGCGGCATGTACGACCGCCTGTTCTACCGGCCGACCGTTCTGGCGGACCTGGAGGTCGAGTCACCGGCCTTCGCCCAGGAGGTGTTCGGCCCGGTCGCTCCGGTGATCCGGTTCACCAGCGAGGAAGAGGCCCTGCGCATCGCGACGGGCACGCCCTACGGGCTCAGCCTCGGTATCGTCACCCCGGACGTGATGCGCGGCCTCGCCCTGGCCGAGCGGATCCCGAGCGGGATCGTGCACATCAACGACCAGACCGTGAACGACGAGGCGAACGTGCCGTTCGGTGGGGTGGGCGCCTCCGGCACCGGTTCCCGTTTCGGCGGCGGGGCGGCGAACGTCGAAGCCTTCACCGAGACCCAGTGGGTCACCGTCCGCGGCGAACCCCCCGCCTACCCCTTCTGACCACGATCGGCAGTGATCACTGCTCGAGGGTGGTGATCAGGCAGGAACCTCGTGACCAGCGTGACCCTGGTCACGAGGTTCCGTTCCTGTCATGGCCGGGCGATCACCGCCGGGTGTAGACGAAGCCGAGCTCGTCGATCTCGTCCCCCGACCGGCCGTGGAAGCCGGCGAGCTGCCACCCGGACGGCGTGGTCCGCGTGACGCAGTTCGACGTCGTCGTCCCGCCGGCCAGGGTGCGGCCCCGACTGGTGGTGAAGCGGGCGTAGAAGATCCGCGAGTGGCCGTGGCGCTGGCCCTCGCAGAGGTACGCCGACGTCACGTACTCGTCGCCGGCCAGCGTCAGCGCGGACGGCGTGCCTCCGGTACCGCCGTGAGCCAGCGTCGTCCCGTTCGCGAGCGTCAGGCCGACCTGGTCGAGGCGGCTCCCGCCGCGCAGGCTGATCGCCGTCGCCCGGGCTCCGGCCGAGATGCTCGGGAGGTCGTCGTAGGAGGTGCCGTGCGGGCCGCCGAACTGGTCACTGAGCTGGTAGTCGGGATTCTGGGACCAGGTGAACCGCACGGCGACCGGGTCATGGTCGGAGAGCATCGTGCCGGACGAGTCGAGGAAGGCCGCGTGCTCGTTGTCGTAGGACGTCGCGGTCAGCGAGATGAGCCGGCCGCTCCGGTAGAGCACCTTGTCGACGACCTCGCACGTGTTGGTGACGTTCGCCTGGTCGCACAGCAACGCGGCACTGCCGGCGGCGGGAGCGACGCCGGCGCGTTCCAGCTGGACCCAGGCGTCCGTCAGACCGTTGTTCGCCGCGAACGCGGCGATCGTGTCCTCCGCCCGGGTGTAGCGGGTGTTGGTGTCCCCCATCACGACCACCGCGTTGCCGGCGGAGTGGGTCCGGATGAACGCGGTGAGCTGCGCGAGGTTGGACGCGCGGGACGATTCGTCACCGGACGTCGTCCCGGCATTGGTGTGCAGATCGTAGAAGTCGACGTAGTCCCCCTCGGCGAGCCGGACCCGCATGAAGGTGAAGCCCTTGGGCGTCAGGCAGTCGCCGGAGTCCAGCTGACAGGAGTTCCACTTCACCCGCTCGAAGTCGTCGCCGTCGTAGGGGAAGGCCGACAGCGTGTTCAGCCCGTCGCCGACCCCGGCACCGCCGCTGGTGGGCGTCCGGTAGGGGTGCGTGTCGGTGGCGTAGAGGGACCTGCGCACAGACGCATCGACGAATTCGCGCGCCGGACCCGCCGTGTCGACCCGCGTCCGAGGCCGACCGGCGGACCGGAGGGACTCGATGATCACTCATTGTGCTCAAATGGATGCAGATTGCACCCGATCACTGGGATGATGCTCCAGGGCCGTTGATCCAGTTCGGGGAGGACACCATGCAGACCGACGACTGGGCCTGGGTCGAGGAGGTGGACGACGCGTGGGTACCACCGCCCATGGACACCTCCAAGCCGAGCACCGCCCGGATCTACAACTACGCCCTCGGCGGCAAGGACCATTACCTGGTGGACCGCGAGGTGGCCGGGCGGGTGCTCGCGGTGAACCCGGAGGGGCGCGAGGCGGCCCGCGCGAACCGGCAGTTCATGGTGCGGGTGGTGCGGTCGATGGCCGAATCCGGCATCCGCCAGTTCATCGACCTCGGGACCGGGATCCCGATCTCCCCCAACCTGCACGAGACGGCCTGGGCGGTCGAGCCCGGGGCGAGGATCGTGTACGTGGACAACGACCCCGTCGTGCTGGCGCACAACCGCGCGTTCCTGCGAGCCGAGCCGCGGGTCGCCGTCCTCGCGCACGATCTGCGCGATCCGGCGGCCGTCCTGGCGGACCCGCAGGTCCACGGTCTGCTGGACCTCACCCGGCCGGTCGGCCTGCTGATGGTGTGCGTTCTGCACTTCGTGGACGTCGCCGCGGCCCCTCGCATCGTGAACCGGTACCTGCGCGACCTGCCCCCCGGGAGCCAGGTCGCGATCAGCACGGCGACCAGCCTCGGTCTCGACCCCGCGATCGTGCGCCGCATGGTGGCCGCCTATGGCCGCGGCACCGGCGCAACCCTGACGTTCCGGACCGAGGCCGAGGTCCAGGCCCTGTTCGACGGGCTGGAGATGGTGGAGCCGATCGCCGACGTGCACCGGTCGCCCGGCGGAGCGCTGCTCGGCGGCGTCGGCGTGAAGCGATGAGGGTGGCCGGTGGTGTTGGTCACCCGGCACGTCTGGGTGTTGACTGAGGGCCTATGTCCATCACAATGCTGATCGGTACCCGCAAGGGCCTGTTCGTGGCGCGCCGTTCGAGTGCCGTCGACGGCAACTGGGCGGTCGAGGGCCCGACATTCTTGATGCGGGAGGTCGCCGCCGTCGGAGTGGTCGCCACTCCGGCGTCGGTACCTGGGCCGCGGCTGCTGGTCGGCGTCCGCAGCGAGCACTGGGGCCCGACCGTCGCCCGTTCCGACGACCTCGGGCATTCCTGGCAGGAGACCGACCACGGCTCCATCCGGTTCCCCGAGGACACCGGCGCGGCCCTGGCGCGGGTGTGGCAGTTGCAGGCCGATCCCGACCGTCCGGGCCTGGTCTGGGCCGGCTGTGAGCCGACGTCGCTGTGGCGCAGCGACGACGACGGCGTGACGTTCGAGCTGAACCGCGGACTGTGGGACCACCCGCACCGTGAGCGGTGGGCCCCAGGCTTCGGCGGTGCCGCCGTCCACACCGTGGTGACCGATCCGGCGGATCCGGCCCGCCTCGTGGTCGCGATGAGTACCGGCGGGGTGTACGTCTCCACGGACGCCGGTGCCTCGTGGCGGCCGAGCAACACCGGGATCAGCGCCTACTTCCTGCCCGACCCCCAGCCGGAGTTCGGCCAATGCGTGCACAAGGTGGCCAGGGACGCCGCCGGACCCAGCCGGTTGTACGCCCAGAACCACCATGGGGTCTACCGGAGCGACGACGGGGGCCAGTCCTGGACGTCGATCGCGGCCGGGTTGCCGAGCGACTTCGGATTCGTGATGCTCGCGCACCCGCACCGGTCCGGCACCGCCTGGGTGGTGCCGCTGGAGGCCGACGCCCGCCGGGTACCGCCGAAAGGCCGGCTCCGGGTCCACCGCACCCGGGACGCCGGCCAGACCTGGGCGGAGTCGGCGGCCGGCCTGCCGGACGACGCGTGGAGCGTGGTCCTGCGGGACGCCGCCTGCGTGGTCGACCGTGGCGCCACCTCCTCGCCCCTGGTCGCGATCGGCACCCGCGACGGGTGGGTCTACGCCAGCGACGACGAGGGCGAGACCT
>DATDMG010000414.1:0-4947 GCA_036518955.1 Kineosporiaceae bacterium
GTTCACGGTCCGGATCGACGGGGAGGTCTGGGAAGAGCAGCCCGTGGCCGAGCTGCCGATGGCCCGCCGGTACTTCCTGTTCTGACCCCCATGACTTCGTCGTCCGTCCCCGTGCCCGACCGGACCGCCGTGCTGCTCGCCCTCGCCGATCAACGCCTCCCGTCCGGCGGGCACATCCACTCCGGGGGGATCGAGCAGGCCGTGGAAGCCGGCCTGGTCCGGGACACGGCGACGCTTCGCGGCTTCCTCCACCGGCGGCTGTGCTCGGCGGGTCGGGTGGCCGCGGCCGTGACCGCGGCGGCGGTGACGCTGGGCGCGGCCGACGTGGCCGGGCTGGACGCCGAGACCGATGCGCGCCTCCCCAGCCCCGCGCAGCGGGCCGCCTCCCGGTCCCAGGGGCGGGGCCTGCTCCGCCTGGCCCGCGCGGCGTGGGCAGCCCCGCATCCCGGCCTCGCCTGGGCCGACCTCGGACCTCGGCCGCACCATCCGGTGGTGCTCGGTTGCGCCGCGCGAGCCGCCGGGGCGGACGCCGCCGGTGCCGCCCTGGTCGCCGCCTACCTCAGCATCGCGGGGCCGGCCACGGCGGCCCAGCGGCTGCTCGCGCTCGACCCGGTCGCCGTCGCGTCGGTCACGTTCTCCCTCAGCGACGAGCTCGCCGCGGTGGCGGCAGGGGCAGCCCCGGGGCCGGGCACCTGGGCGAACCTCGCCGACGACGGGGACCCGCTGCTCGATCTGCTCGCCGAGCAGCACGCCGCGCGGGCCGGGACCTTGTTCGCATCCTGATCGAAGGAGGGCCGCCGTGAGCGGTGACCACAGTCAAGACCCCCACCGTCACCTCACCCGCGGCGGCGGTCCGCTGCGCATCGGCATCGGAGGCCCCGTCGGGTCCGGCAAGACGGCCCTCGTCGCCGCCTTGTGCCGGGCGTTGGGTGACGAGGTGTCGATCGGCGTGGTGACGAACGACATCTACACCACGGAGGACGCCGATTTCCTGCGGCGTCACGCCGTCCTCCCCGACGAGCGGATCGTGGCCGTGCAGACCGGGTGCTGCCCGCACACGGCGATCCGCGACGACATCACCGCGAATCTGGACGCCGTCGAGGACCTCGTCGAGCGGCTCCCGGGCCTGGAGATCGTGCTCGTCGAGTCCGGAGGCGACAACCTCACCGCCTCGTTCTCGCGGGGCCTCGTCGACGTCCAGATCTTCGTCGTGGACGTCGCGGGCGGGGACAAGGTGCCGCGCAAGGGTGGCCCGGGCGTCACCGGCGCCGATCTGCTCGTCGTCAACAAGACCGACCTGGCGCCGCTCGTCGGCGCCGACCTCGCCGTGATGCGCGCGGACGCCGATCGGGTGCGGTCCGGGCGGCCCGTCGTGCTGATGTCTCTCCGGGAGGATCCCGGAGCGTCGGCCGTGCGGGCGTGGGTGCTCGCGCACCTGCAGGAGCACCTCCACGACGGCCTCCACCACGGCGCCGGGGACGAGGCCCCGCACCCGTCCGGGCGGGCGGGTGCATAGCCGCGTCGAGGTCGTCGCCGACGTCACCGCGGAGGGCCGGACCGTGATGGCGCGGGTGCGGACGGAGGGGGCGTTCGCGGCCCGGGTCACCGGCCCGGGTCAGGTGCACCTCGTGGGAACGGCCGCCGGCCCGCTCGGGGGCGACGAGGTCGACGTGCGCGTCGTCGTGCGTGCCGGGGCACGCCTGGTCCTGCGCGGGACGGCGGCCACGCTGGCCCTGCCGAACCGTGGCGGCGAGCCGGCCCGGCTGTCCGCGGACCTCCAGGTGGAGGACGGCGCGTCCCTCGTCCAGGACCTGCCGCCGCTGGTGGTGTGCCACCGTGCCCGGCTGCACGCGGAAACCCGCCTGACGCTGGCCGGATCAGCGGCCGCCGACCTCACCGAGGTGGTCGTGCTCGGCCGGCACGGCGAGCACGGAGGTGACTGGACCGGGCGGCTGTCCGCCGACCGGGACGGTGCCGCTGTCCTGCGGGCCACCCAGCGGTCCGACATCCTGCGGCTCGGCCCCGGTTCCCCGCGGACGATCCTGACGCGCTTCGTCACCCGGCGGGCGGAAGACGGCTGGGCGGAGGCGGTGACGTCGGCCGGCGCGGTGCTGTGCCCGCTCGCCACCGGGGACGTCCTGATCACGGCTACCGGCGCGGCCGTCCCGGCCGTCCTGGCGCAGGCCGCCGCGCTTCTCGCCGACCCGCAGAGCCTCCTCACGTCCCCCGAGGGGCCCACCTGGCGATCACAGAGCCCAGGGCCGGCCGCCCCGCACGACATGACACGAGGATCATCCTTCAACGGGAACAAATGATCGATGCATCATCTGTCGCTCTCCGTGGTGGCGAGTACGTCGGAACCATCCCCACGGTCGGCGGCGGTGCGAAGTTGCCGGGGCGGTAGAGGCTGGGGGCGGCTGGTGCGGGACGCGGTGGTCATCAGCGGGCGCGGGCTGCATCGAGGACGGCGACGGCGGCGTGTGGGTCCGGGACGGTGATGGTGACGGTGCGGCCGGTGGTCAGGGTGAGTCGTAGGGTGGGGCCGGAGCGGACGGTGCAGCAGGTGCGGCGCGGGGTCCACCAGAATCCGAAGGCGACGGCCCACCAGGGCAGGTCGATGACTTCTGCGCTGCGGACCGTGGCGACGGGGTAGGTGACCCGGGGCCATCCGATCGCGCCGAACCGGACTGCGACCCCGTTGGGGCCGACCGCCGTCCGGACGCTGGTTGCGGTGAGGAGGTTGGCCACGACCCCTATGAGCAGGAGTCCGAGCAGGAGCGCGACCTCTCCTGAACCGCCAGGGCCTGAACGTGCGGACACTGCCAGCGGCGCCACGAGGGCGGTGGACAGCAGCACCATGGGCCAGTTCGTCGCTCGCCCGGTGTAGACGGCGTGCGGACCGTCGAGGTGGGTGGACGTCGTCATGTGAGCTCCTCGATGAGTCGGATCAGGTCGGCACGGCCGAGTCCGTGGGTGCGGGCGAGGCTGACCAGCGCCTGGGCGGCGTCCGCGACGGGGGCGGGGCCTGCCAGCGGTGTGGCGTTGGCTGCGACGCGCGCGCCGCGGCCGCGGCGGAATTCGAGAACGCCCTCGTCGCGCAGTTGCCGGTACGCGGCGAGCACGGTGTTGCGGTCGACGGACAAGCTCTCACCCAGCTCTCCGGCGGGTGGCAGTTGTTCCCCGGCCACGAGGTCTCCGGTGGCTACCCCGCGCCGGACGCAGCCGGCGATCTGGTGGGCCAGGCCCTGCGTCGAGCCGTGGTCGATCGTCCATCGCATGGTGCTAGTTTCATTAGCACCATCTCAGATGTCAACCCGCGCCCACTCGCGCATCACTGCTGACGACCGCCATCGCCGCAGCCATCGCCGCAGCCATCGCCGCCCGCACCACCACCGGTCAGCTGCCCGATCCGGCCCTCCAGCCGCTCCGCGGCGCCCTCATCACGTCCGGTGCCGCAGCCGGAGCGGGTCGCCCTGGACCGTGGAGCGGCAGCCTGCCCGACCCCTGGTCCGTCCTGCCACCTCGTCACCCGGCCCGGTGTTGCTGGGGGTATCAGGGCCGGCCTCCCCGCTCTCCGTACCGTGCGCGGAGTAGCGGGTCAGGGGCGTGTCGCCCGGAGCAATCCATGAAGGAACGAGGTACCCACGATGACCGACGCGATCAGCTTCCGGCCGCTCAACGTCGCGCTGCGCCCCAACTCCGCGGCGGCCAAGGCGTACGCGGCCGCCGCGCGTCCGCCGGAGCCGGCGGCCGCCGGGGCGGACACCGTCGAGGATGCCCTGGCGGCCGCGCACCCGCTCGCCGACGGCTTCAAGCCGCAGCCCGGCCTGGACCTCAAGCGGCATCCGGGGCGCCTGATCAGCGACCTCGTGTTCACGACCCGCTACCTGGGCGGCGAGGCGGCCTGGCTCACCACGGACCGCCAGAACATCGACCGCGCGCTGTCCGCAGTGATGACGGAGCCACGGCTGGAGAACGTCATCGCGCAGTACTACCAGGGCCCGATCAGCTCGACCATGCTCCCGTCCGCCGTCGTCGACGGCGCGCTGGGACCGAAGTTCTTCAAGGACGACGTCGAGGCGACCGTGACCGGGCTGTTCACCTCCGGTGGCCTGCCCCAGACCGGCCTCGCCGACACGGTGGTCTGCCTCGTGCTGCCTCGAGGAGTCGTCCTCGTCGACGGCCTGTCCACCGACAGCGACCTCGAGGTTCGGCAGGCCGCATCGGCGCACCCTCGCCACCGCCGTCCGGTGCTGGTGGACGACGACCAGGTGGACTCCCTGCACGGCCTGGGCGGCTACCACGGCTCGGTGCACGCAGGCGCGACCACCGTCTACTACGCGGTGAGCGTCTTCTCCGAGGGCCACAACGGCATCGTCGCGTTCGACGCGCCGTGGAAGAACGTCGTCGCGACCCACTACCACGAGCTGTGCGAGGCACGGACCGACCCGGACGTCGAGGACGTCATCCGCACCGGCGATGCCTCCAAGCTCGGCTGGTACTCGCGCCGCGGCGGGGAGATCGGCGACATCCCGATGGAACTGGCCGGCGCGCACCTGTCGCTCGTCATGCAGGAGGCCACGCTGCAGGACGGCACCACCGCTCCGCTTCAGCTGCAGTGGTCCAACCGCGCCCACGGACCCGAAGCCCTCTGACACCGCAGCGGGCCGCCCGTCTCGGTCAGGGTATGGGAGCCGGGTCAGGGTATGGGAGCCGGGCGGGCCAGGTGAGCGCTGAGGTAGGCCAGGCTGTCGGGCATCATCTTGGCGAAGTCCCCGGTCAGATGCCGGCCGCCGGGCAGGATCCGCAGTTGCGCGCTGGTGGGCGGCCGGACACGCGCCAGGAACCCGCGCGCGTCACGTAGGTCGAGTCCGTTGCGGCCACCGGCCCACAACAGTACCGAGACCGCCGGCGGGGAATTGGTCGCGATGGCGGCGGGGTCCTGGG
>DATDMG010000415.1:0-4293 GCA_036518955.1 Kineosporiaceae bacterium
GGTGTTCTGTGTCGGGCCCGACTGGAGCGACGGCAGCGGAGGCACCATGGCGGGTTCCCAGTACCCGTCCCCGATCTCCACCAAGATCCGCGACGACGTCTGGCATACCGGCTCGGAGGGCGAGACGAGGTTGGTCAAGGCTGGTCTCGCCGACAAGATGCACAGGATCTATTATCCGCAGGACGAAAAGAAGCGGGAATGCCCGAAAGACGCCGCGGCTCCGTGCGTGGTGACGGATGTCGTCACCATCGCGGCCGAGACGTGGAAGGTCCAGTCCTGGAACGTCGGCGGAACCGGAGGCGGGTCGATCTTCGGTCTCAACCTGGGGATTTCCGGAGGGTACGGCCAAGAGAGCGGACAGAAGGAAAGGCAGGAATTCACCCTCTCGAACATGGTCCCGTACGGGATCGGAAAGACCGTGACGCCGAGCAGCTTCCAGGACTGGAAAACCCGCTCGGGAACGGTCCGAGGTGGCTACTTCAGGACCGGCACCATGTGTCGAAGCGGCGGGAACTTCGGTCAGCAGTACGAATATCGAGACGAGGACTGGGCCACCTGGACGGCAGAAGAGAACGTCGGCGGCGGCGGCACCTGGATCTTCGATGGAGACAAGCTCGAAAAGTGGATGTGACTGCGAGACATGTACCGCCTGCGCACGCCGGCGGACCCTGGACCAGGCCGACTCCCTGACCGGTAGCGTCCGGCCACCCAAGAACGAGCCGCATTCGACCCGACTCAACGAGGAGAACAAATGTCCAACAAGGTCTTCGCACGCCTCAATGTGCGACGTCATCCGAAGGCAAGCGTCACCGCGGTAGTCGTCGCTGCCCTTGGTCTCCTGACTGCCATACAGGGTGTGGGCAGCGCATCTGCCACCTCCCACACCAGCAGCGGGAACGGCTGGGAATGCAGTCAGGGAACCGCCTGCCTGTGGAACAATTCCCACAGGGGTAAGAATACGTCAGAAAAGCTCATCATCACCCCGGGTTCCGCCGACATTCCGGACATGGAGGAGCCGACTCCTCTCGGGAAGGGCGTGGTGCACAGCACCACCGCCGCCTTCCATGACAGCATTTCTCTGGGCCAGAACCTCATGGCATGGGACCTGTGCATGATAGACACGGAGCCACTCGCCAACGGTGAATACCAGAACTTCGGTGCGATCGTCGTCATCCCCGCTGATGGCGGACAATTCTGGGCGGGCTACAAGAAGGAGTACAACGACACGTTCGACACCTACACGACGGCCCGGCCCGGAGAGTGCCCGAGCAATGTTCGCTTCAAGGGTGAGAACTCCTACATCATCGAGAGCAGTTAGCGCCCTGCACCTGCGAGCCGCGGCCCTTCCCCTGGCAGCCGACCGCCCGTGCCCAGCCCCGTGCGGGCTGGGCACGGGCGTGCCGGCCGGGTGTTCGCGCGCCCTGGAGGCCTACACCCGGGCGGTGTCGCGGCGGAAGCGCCACACCGCTCCGGTCGAGAACAGCAGCAACCAGGTGACCAGGTTGACCACCCAGGTGACCTTGAACGGGGCGGTGGTCAACGGTGCATGCACCAGCCCGTTCAGTCCGTACATGGGCGTGAACTGGGCGATCGTCGCCAGCACGGACCCTTCGTCGAGCGGGATGAACAGGCCGCCCAGGAACGCGAGGATGGCCAGCACCGGGCCGAGGATCTGCATCACGTTCTCGCTGGGCAGCAGGTAGCCCATGAAGAGCCCGAACGCGGCGAAGACCAGCGAGCCGGCCCAGGCGAGCAGCGCGGTCACGATCCACAGCGAGACCGGCATGCTCGGCTTGTGGGAGACGAGCCCGGCGACGTACACCGCGAGGATCGACGTCAGCCCCACGGCGAGCGCCAGCAGCAACTTGACGACGATGTACGCGGCCGGGTTGAGCGGGGTCAGCCGGAGCTGCCGGCTCCAGCCGAGGCTGCGCTCGACCGCGACGGACGCGCCGGAGCTCGTCGTCCCGAGCATGGCCCCGTACGCAGCCATGCTGACCATGATGGAGGCCGACCAGTTGCCGTGCCCGGCGCTCCTGTCGGCGTACTGCGCGTTCAGCCCGAACATCAGGAAGAACACGATCGGCATCACCAGGGTGAAGATCACGGTCCGTCGGTTGCGGAGCAGCCGGCGCAGCTCGAGCCGCACGAGCGTGAGGTTGAAGCCGCCGAGCGCGGGCGCCCGCCGGGTCGTCACGTCGGGCAGGGTCGGGGTGCTCATCGGTGGCTCTCCTCGATCTCGGTGGCGTCGTCCTCGTGCCCGGTGAGGGCGAGGAAGGCATCCTCCAGCCCTCGGGTGGTGACCTGCAGGTCGCGTGCCTCGGTCTGGTTCAGCAGGTAGCGGGCCACCCCGTCACCGTCGCGGGTGTGCACCAGGACGGTGTCTCCACGTACCTCGACGGAGTCCACCCCGGGCAGTCGCCGCAACGTCTCGGGGTCCGCGCCCTCCAGGGTCGCCCGGACGGTCGTCCCGCTCGCCAGGGCGCGCACCTGGGCCGATGTCCCGTCGGCCACGACCCTGCCCTTGCTGATCAGGATGATCCGGTCCGCGTAGGCGTCGGCCTCCTCCAGGTAGTGGGTGGCGAACAGCACGGTGCGGCCCGCCTCGGCGTCCGCCCGGATCGCGGCCCAGAACGACCGCCGGCCCTCGACGTCCATGCCCGTGGTCGGCTCGTCGAGCAGCAGCAGGGCCGGGTCGGGCAGCAGCGCCATGGCGAACCGCAGCCGCTGCTGCTCACCCCCTGAGCACTTGCCCACCAGACGGTCCGCGATCCCGGCGATGCCGGCCCGGCGCAGGACGTCGTCCACGGCCACCGCGGAGTGGAAGAGACTCGCGGTGAAGGCCACCGTCTCCGCGACCGTGAGGTCCTTGAGGAGCCCCCCGGTCTGCATGACGGCGGAGACGAGCCCGCGACGGATCGCCTGGTGCGGCGGCATCCCCAGCACGGCCACGGATCCCGAGGTCGGGCGGGACAGGCCGAGGATCATGTCGATCGTCGAGGTCTTGCCGGCTCCGTTCGGGCCGAGGAACGCGACGATCTCGCCGGGAGCGATCTCCAGGTCGAGGCCGCGGACGGCGTGCACCGCGCCGTACGTCTTGGTCACCCCGCGCAGGCCGATCGCGACGGGCGTGCCCGCGCCGTCGCCTCGGACCGCCACCGGGGAGGTGGGTGTGGTGGGCGTGCTGAAGGTCATGTCGTCAGCCTGCCGCCGCCCCGTCCCGGGCCTCTCACCGGTTCGTCATTGATCGACCATGACAGATGTCATCCGGTGACGGGCGTGATCCGATCCTCGAGGGTGGTCCGGTCCTCGACGCCGCACCCCGGCCGGGCCCGAGCGCGCGGCCCGGGCGCTCAGAGCACCGGCCGGCCGCCGGTCACGGCGATCCGCGCGCCGGAGATGTAGCTGCCGTCGTCCGAGGCCAGCAGCACGTACACCGGCGCCAGCTCCGCGGGCTGACCGGGCCGGCCCAGCGGGGTGTTCGAGCCGAAGCTCGCCACCTTCTCGGGCGGCATCGTGGAGGGGATCAGCGGCGTCCAGACCGGCCCGGGCGCCACCGAGTTCACCCGGATGCCCCGCGGCCCGAGCAACTGGGCCAGGCTGGCCGAGAAGTTCGCGATCGCGGCCTTGGTCGCGGCGTACGGGGCCAGGGTCGGTGACGGCATGTCGGAGTTCACCGATGAGCTGCCGATGATCGCCGATCCGGCGCGCAGGTGCGGCAGGGCGGCCTTGACCAGGTGGAACATCGCGGACAGGTTGGTAGCGATGGTCTGGTCCCACTCGGCGTCCGAGATCTCCTCGAGCGACTCGTGGGTCATCTGGAAGGCCGCGTTGCTGACCAGGACGTCGATCCGCCCGAACGCCTCCACGGCCCGGTCCACGATGCTCCGGCAGTGCGCCGGCTCGGCCACGTCACCCGGCACCAGGACGGCGGTCCGGCCGGCCTGCTCCACCAGGCGGGCGGTGTCGCGGGCGTCCGCGTCCTCACCACCGGTGCCGAGGTAGGAGATCAGGACGTCGGCGCCCTCCCGGGAGAAGGCGATGGCGACCGCACGCCCGATGCCGCTGTCACCGCCGGTGATGACGGCAGCCTTGCCGGTGAGCTTGCCCGACCCTCGGTAGCTGCGCTCCCCGCAGTCCGGGACAGGCTCCATCACGGCCTGGACGCCGGGCGGGTCCTGGTGCTGAGCTGGTTGCGTCATACCAGCCCCCTACCCCCGACCGGAGGTCAGGACACCTTCAGCCGCCGTTGATGTCGCGGGTCGCCGTGCGCCCCGGTCATCCCAGCACTCC
>DATDMG010000416.1:0-2342 GCA_036518955.1 Kineosporiaceae bacterium
TGTCGGCGGCGCTCGAAAACTGAACAGTTTCGGCGGTGAAAAGTGAGCACTCGACGATTGGAGAGTGATCACTTTGGAGGACTGGGCGCTGATCAGGAGGCTGGCTGCTGACGGGGTGCCGAAGGCCAGGATTGCGGCGCAGCTGGGGATCTCGCGGACCACGGTCATCAAGGCGGTGAAGTCGGAGGCTCCGCCACGGTATGAGCGTAAGGCTGGGCCGACGTCGTTCACCGTGTTCGAGCCGGCGGTGCGGGCGCTCCTGGACGAGGTGCCAGACATGCCCGCGACGGTGTTGGCCGAGCGGGTCGGCTGGAACGGTTCGATCCGGTGGTTCTCCGAGAATGTGAAGCGGCTGCGCCCCGAGCATCGTCCGGTCGATCCGGCGGACCGGATCACCTGGGCTGCTGGCGACGCGGCGCAGTGCGACCTGTGGTTCCCGCCGCGCAAGATTCCGCTCGAGGACGGCACTGCACGGTTGTTGCCGGTGCTGGTGATCACCGCCGCGCACTCGCGGTTCATCACCGGGCGGATGATCCCGACCCGCAAGACTGAGGATCTGTTGCTGGGGACCTGGGAGCTGCTCCAACAGCTCGGTCGGGTCCCGCGCCGGCTGATCTGGGACAACGAACCGGGCATCGGCCGTGGGCAACGCCGCGCCGAGGGCGTGACCACGTTCATGGGCACGCTGGCCACCAAGCTGGTGCTGTTGCCGCCGAAGGACCCGGAGTCCAAGGGCCTGGTGGAGCGCCGCAACGGCTGGTTCGAGACCTCGTTCATGCCGGGGCGGACGTTCCGCTCACCGGGCGACTTCAACGACCAGTTCGGTGACTGGCTGACCCGAGCGAACTCCCGGGTGGTGCGCACGATCAAGGCCGCTCCGGTCGACCTGGTCGAGGCCGATCGGGCGGCGATGCTGCCGCTGCCGCCGATCCCGCTGCACCTGGGCTGGCGCAACCGGATCCGGCTGGGACGCGACTACTACGTCCGGATCGACACATGCGACTACTCCGTGGACCCGACCATGATCGGCAGGATGGTCGACGTCTGCGCCGACCTCGACCGCGTCAAGGTCCGAGCCGAGGGACGGGTGGTCGCCGACCATCCGCGATTGTGGGCTCGTGGGGCCACGGTCACCGACTCGGTCCATGTCGAGACCGCCGCCTGGCTGCGCAAGCAGTTCCAGCAACCGCGCCCCGCGGCCGCTTCCGGCGACGACCTGACCCGGGACCTGGGCGATTACGACCGGGCCTTCGGGCTGGAGGTGAACTGATGGCCACCACCACGTCCAACAAGACCGCGAGCACCGAGGCGCTCAAGCAGGTGACCTACCTCGCTGCGGCGTTGAAGGCTCCGCGGATCACCGAGGCCGCCGCCCGGCTGGCCGACCAGGCCCGTGACGCCGGCTGGACGCACGAGGACTACCTCGCCGCCGTGCTGGAGCGCGAGGTATCGGCCCGCAACGCCTCGGGCGCCCGGCTGCGGATCCGGGCAGCCGGGTTCGGGGCGGTCAAGACGCTGGAGGACTTCGACTTCGACGCCCAACCCGCAATCCGGCAGCAAGTCGCCGCACTCGCATCGGGCGGCTTCCTCACCGAAGCCCGCAACGTCGTGCTGCTGGGCCCACCGGGCACCGGGAAGACCCACCTGGCCACCGCCCTGGGTGTCGCGGCCGCCCGGCACGGCCACCGGGTGCTGTTCGCGACCGCGACCGACTGGGTCACCCGGCTCACCGACGCCCATCGCGCCGGCAAGCTCCCCCAAGAGCTCGCCCGGCTGCGACGCTACGGGCTGATCATCGTCGACGAGGTCGGCTACCTGCCCTTCGAGCAAGACGCCGCGAACTTGTTCTTCCAACTCGTCTCGTCCCGCTACGAACACGCCTCCCTGGTCCTCACTTCCAACTTGCCCTTCTCCAGCTGGGGAGGCGTCTTCGGAGACCAGGCTGTCGCCGCCGCGATGATCGACCGGATCGTCCACCACGCTGACGTACTCACCCTCAAGGGTGCCAGCTACCGGCTCCGCGGACGCGGCATCGACAGCCTGCCCAGCATCCGCACCACCACCGACCAGCCGGAGTCCTAGACTCCCGACAACCGCTCACTTTTCAAGCGCCGGAACCGACCAGTTTTGGGGCGCCGTCGACAGACGGTTGCGGCCCGTACAGTGCTGAGTCAAGCGCGGTGGCCGGCGGCTTGGCGGCTGGGACCGGCGTTGGGGGTGTGGCGGGCCAGGTAGGCCGCGGTCGCCTCGCGTTCCAGGCGACGGGCACGGGCTTCCAGGGTGGCATTCCTGGCATTGCGGCGGGCGCGTCGTTGGAGATCGGGGAAGGTCCACATGGGCCA
>DATDMG010000417.1:0-29717 GCA_036518955.1 Kineosporiaceae bacterium
GGCTGCAGCGGGACGGCGATCTCCTCGCGGCGCTCGCCGTCCCGGGGCCGGCGCTGCCGCCCCGTTGACGGCCACTCAGGGTGGTGGTGACGTGTCACCGACGGGCCCGGTCGCGCCCCGGACCGCCGCGGTGCCCACGCCGGAGCGTGACGGAACCTGCGCCCGGTGTCGACAGTGTCCAGGGCGGCCCGCATCGGTTGACAGAGTGTCAACCGTGCGTCGATCCCGGGCCCGTAGCCTGGGACCATGACGAGCATCCTGTCCGGCGCGGGAGCGCGCAGTGCACCCGACCGGCGTCCGTTGCCGCCGACCGCGCCGTCCCCGACACCCGACCCGGAGGGTGCGGCTCGCACCCATGCTCTGGACCGGGCGCACGTCTTCCACTCCTGGTCGGCCCAGTCGATGCTCGACCCCTTCGTGGTGGTGGGCGGCCAGGGTTCGTGGGTGTGGGACGGCGAGGGCAGGCCGTTCCTGGACTTCTCCAGCCAGCTGGTGTTCACCAACATCGGGTTCGGCCATCCCAAGGTCGTCGCGGCGATCCAGGAGCAGGCGGCCCTCCTCGCCACGATCGCGCCGCAGCACGCCAACGCCGCGCGGTCCGAGGCGGCGCGTCTCATCGTGGAGCGGGCGCCGGGCGCCCACTTCAGCCACGTCTTCTTCACCAACGGTGGCGCGGACGCCGTCGAGAACGCGGTGCGGATGGCGCGCCTGCACACCGGTCGGCGCAAGGTGGTGGCCCGCTACCGCAGTTACCACGGCAACACCACCACGGCGATCAACCTCACCGGCGACCCACGGCGGTGGCCGAACGACTACGGCGCCGAGGGCGTGGTGCACGTCCAGGGCCCGTACCTGTACCGGTCCGCGTTCCACGCCAGCACCCAGGAGGAGGAGGCCGAGCGGGCGCTGCGGCACCTGGAGCAGACCATCCAGCTCGAGGGGCCCGGGACGATCGCCGCGATCGTGCTCGAGTCGATCCCCGGAACCGCCGGGATCATGGTCCCGCCCCCGGAGTACCTGCGCGGCGTCCGGGCCCTGTGCGACCGGTACGGCATCGTCTGGATCGCCGACGAGGTGATGAGTGGCTTCGGTCGCGCCGGCCGATGGTTCGCCTGCGAGCTTGCCGGCGAGGGCGCCGAGCCCGACCTGGTGACCTTCGCCAAGGGCGTCAACTCGGGCTATGTGCCGCTCGGCGGGGTGATCGTGTCACGGCCGTTGTACGAGACGTTCGCACGCCGGCCCTTCCCCGGCGGCCTCACCTACTCCGGGCACCCCCTGGCGTGCGCGGCCGCCGTCGCCACGATCACCGCGATGACCGAGGAAGGCCTGGTGGAGAACGCCGATCGCCTGGGCCGGGAGGTGTTCGGGCCGGGCCTGGCGGAGCTCGCCGAGCGGCACCCGAACGTGGGTGAGGTCCGCGGAGTCGGTGCCTTCTGGGCGGTCGAGTTCGTCCGGGACCCATCGACCCGCGAGCCGCTCGTCCCGTACCAGGCCGCCGGCGAGGCGAACGCGCCGATGGCGGCCTTCGCCGCTGCCTGCCGTCGCCTCGGCCTGATGCCGTTCGTCAACGGCAACCGCACGCACGTCGTCCCGGCCCTGAACATCACCGATGAGGAGGCGCGGTACGGGCTCGCCCTGCTCGACGAGGCGATCGGCGAGGTCGAGCGCTCTTGGTGAGCCGGGCGGCGGCGCCCGGCTCACCACCCGGCCGGCGCGCCGGGAACCGCGCCGAGAACGCGGTACGGGCGCTGGTCAGGGGCCGAGGGCCGCGCGGGCGTCCTCGTCGCTCATTCCGGCCACCTGGAGCAGGTCGACCACCGCGGACCGAAGCTGGGCGACCACGACGATCGCGGACATCGATCCGGGGACCAGCTGCGCAGGGCCCAGCCGCGCCGCCAGGGCGGTGAGTGCGGACCGGGTCCGTCGGCCGCCCTCGCCGTCCGGATCCAGCAACTGCCCGGGGATCGTGAAGAGGGCTCCGGCGAGCTCCTCGACGCACTCCAGCAGCGCGCCGTCGAACCGGGTGCCGTTCTGGGCCGCGGCGTCCTCGACCGCCGCGACCATCCGGCGCAGCGCGACCCGGAGGTTGCGCACCGCACGATCCACCAGCAAGGTACTGTGCCGGTGGGCAGCGATCTCCGCCTCGGCGCTCCGGCGCAGCGGCGACAGCCGGCTGATCTCCTCGGCGGCCCGGACGGCGTCCTCCCAGGCCCGCAGGACCGGCTCGGTGGCGCGGGCGTCCTCGAGCGCGGCGAAGCTGGCCTCCGGGTCGCCGCGACGGGCGGCGTCCGCGGACCGGCGCAGGGCATCGGCCAGCGAGGTGACGACGCGGGTCAGGTTCACCCGCATCGCCGGGCGGGGGTCGGCCGGGAGCACGAAGGCGATGGTCAGCGCGACCGCGCCGCCGACCACGGCGTCCAGCCACCGGCCGACGTAGCCGCCGGTCGGCGGCGGCAGCGCCGCCACGAACACGGCCTGCAGTGCCGCCTGGTTGACGATCAGGACGCCGCCGTCCAGCAGGAGCGCCGACGTCATCGCGATCAGGACGACGACGCCGAGCTGCCAGCTGCCGCGACCGATCTCCCGTACCAGGAGATCGCCCAGCCCGACCCCGATGGCGACCCCGAGGCCCATTTCGACAACTCGCCGTAACCGGTTCAGCACCGAGACGCTGAGGCAGACGACGCTCGCCACCGACGCGAAGAACGGCGCCGGGTGATGCAGCAGACGCGCCGCCAGCTCCCACGCGACGGCGGCACCGAGCGCGCTCTGGCCGATCGACCACCAGGAGTTCTGCACGCGCCCCACCCCGGACGCCAGCCTCCGGCCCAGCCTGATCCGCTCCCGGGCTCGCCCTGCCAGACCATCCGTCACGCCCACCGGGCCATGGTCTCGCGGACCGTTCGGAAGGGGCCTCAGGTCCCGATCGGCGGCCCGTCGCAGGACGTACGGTGACCGTGCAGGTCGTGATCGGCGCCAGGCCCGCCGGCGTGGCCGGGTGTGGCTGAGTGGGGACGTGATGACGATGACGCACCAACAGGCCCTGTCCGTGCTGGCGTCGCCGCTGGCGGTCGTCGAGGACGCCGTGCGGGACGTCGATCGCTGGCCGGAGTTCCTGCTCGGGCTGGAGCGCGTCACCCGGACGTCGTTCGGCCGGTACACCTTCGTCGTCCGGGACGCCACGACCACCAGGGAGGTCGCCGTCGCCGTCACGGCGCACCCGGCGGAGCACCGGTTCGTCTGGCACGCCCTGCGCGGACCTCGGTTCGACGGCGAGATCCGGCTGGCCGCGGTCGACGCGAGCCACACCACGGTGCACCTGTCGCTCACCGCCGACCCCGCTGGGTTCCTGGCCGGGTTGGGTGAGCTGGCCCGGATCTCCGACACCTCCACCGCACTGCTCGACCTGCAGCGGTTGGAGGCCTTCGTGACGACTTGACGCCGGGTGGAGCCGCCGCAGGCACGGTCGGCACTAGGGTGGGGGCCCGTGAAGGTCCTCGTCGTCGGCTCCGGTGCCCGCGAGCATGCTCTGGTCCGTTCGCTGGCCCTCGACCCGGCGGTGGACGAGGTGGTGGCCGCGCCCGGCAACCCCGGGATGAGCGCGCTCGCCCGGTGCGTGCCGGTCGACGTCCTGGATCGCGAGTCCGTCGCCGCCCTGGCCGCGCACCTCGCGGCCGACCTCGTGGTCGTCGGCCCGGAGGCGCCCCTGGTCGCGGGCGTCGCGGACGCGGTCCGGAGCCGCGGCATCGCCGCCTTCGGGCCGTCGGCCGAGGCCGCCCGGCTCGAGGGCAGCAAGTCCTTCGCCAAGGAGATCATGGCCGCGGCCGGCGTGCCGACCGCGTTGGCGCACATCTGCTCCACCCCGGACCAGGTCGCGAACGCCCTGGACAGCTTCGGTCCGCCGTACGTCGTCAAGGACGACGGGCTGGCCGCCGGCAAGGGCGTCGTCGTCACCGACGACCGGCAGGCGGCTGCGGCCCACGCGGGTGCCTGCCTCGACCGGCCCGGTGGCGGCCAGGTCGTGGTCGAGGAGTTCCTGGACGGGCCGGAGGTCTCGCTGTTCGTCGTCACGGACGGCGTGACCGCTGTGCCGTTGGCCCCGGCGCAGGACTTCAAGCGCGTCGGTGACGGGGACGCCGGCCCGAACACCGGTGGTATGGGCGCGTACTCGCCGCTGCCCTGGGCTCCGGACGACCTCGCCGCCGACGTCGTCCGTCGGGTGGCGCAGCCGGTGATCGACGAACTCGCCCGCCGTGGGACGCCCTTCTCGGGACTGCTCTACTGCGGCCTGGCGCTCACCGCACGAGGGCTGCGCGTGGTGGAGTTCAACGTCCGCTTCGGCGACCCGGAGGCGCAGGTCGTGCTCGCCCGGCTCCGGACGCCGCTCGGCGGACTGCTCCACGCCGCGGCCACCGGAACGCTCGATCGGGTCGAGCCGCTGCGCTGGGCCGAGGGCGCGGCGGTCACCGTGGTGGTGGCCGCGGAGAACTACCCCGGCGCCCCGGTCACCGGCGATCCGGTCGGCGGCCTGCCGGAGGCAGGCCGGGTGGACGGTGCCTGGGTCCTGCACGCGGGCACCCGCCTGGACGAGGCCGGGGTCGTCGTCACCGCGGGCGGCCGGGTGCTGTCCGTGGTCGGCACCGGTGCCGACCTCGGCCGGGCCCGGGCCACCGCCTACCGGGCGGTCGAGGAGATCCATCTACGCGGCGGTCACTACCGCCGGGACATCGCCGAGGTCGCCGTCACGGCGTGAGCCCCCGCTGCGCCCGACGGCGCGCGCCGGTCCGACCGCGCGCTCGCCGGAGGATCGGCGCGGTCGGACCGACGAAGCCGGCCGGCGTCGTCCTCAGGCGTCGAGCGTGGTGCTGCCGGCACCGGCCAGGTCGCGGACCTGGGTGTCCTGGGGCGAGAGCGTGGCCAGGTTGCGCAGGTAGGCCGCCCGTCCCGGCCCGGACAGCGTGGCGTCGTGGATCGGGACGGCGATCCTCGGTGCCACCGCGCGGACGAACGTGACGGTGTCACGCAACGCCGCCCAGGGGGCGGCCAGCGGGATGCCCAGGACGTCGACGCCCTCGGGGACCGTCTCGTAGCTGTCCCCCGGATGGAAGAACGTGGGCTCGCCGTCGGCCCGGAACAGCAGCCCGACGTTGCCGATCCGGGCGACGTCCTCGTGGATCAGGGCGTGCACGCCACCCACCGCGGTGACGGTGAGGTCGCCGATCGTCGCCGACTCCCCGGGATGCAGCGCCGCGGCGTCCAGGCCGGTCCGTTTCAGCTCGGCGGACACCTCCGGCTCCGCGACGAGCCTCGCCCCGTCGTTCGCCTCCAGCAGCAGCGGCAGCCGTTCGGCGTCGTAGTGGTCCGGGTGCCCGTGCGTGATCAGGACGGCGTCCAGCCCGGTGAGCTCCTCGAACCCGTGGGTGAACAGGCCGGGGTCGATCAGGATCCGGGCACCCGCGGTCTCCAGCAGCAGGCAGGCATGCCCGATGTGGGTGACGAACACGTCCACATCCCATCACGGGACCGGCCGGATGGCGACGGCTGCCCCCGCCGGCTGGCTACAGTGTGTCGGGCCAGCCCACCCGACAAGGAGCGCTCACGATGGGACGCGTGGTCGTCGACGTCATGCCGAAGCCGGAGATCCTCGACCCGCAGGGCAAGGCAGTCGCCGCGGCCCTGGCGCGGCTGGGCTTCACCGGCTTCCGGGGCGCCCGGCAGGGCAAGCGGTTCGAGCTCGAGGTGGACGGCGAGGTCACCGAGGCGGTCCTGGAGCAGGCGGCCGAGGCGGCGCGCACGCTGCTGTCGAACCCGGTCATCGAGGATGTCGTCCGGGTCGCCGACGCGGGCTGAGCCGGCCTGCCACCCGGCCGTCGGTGTCGGCGTGAGGGCGCGCAGCACGCGCCTGGCCAGTTCGTCGTAGGCGGCCCGCGCCGGCCGGACGCCGCGAGGTCCGTGAAGACGGCCGGCGTGGCTCGTCGGCGGCCCCGGTGAGTCCCGCGCGGGGATCGCGCCGACGCGGCCGGCGGAGGTTCCCGTACATTCATCGGTTCATCCCTTCTGTTCATCGGTGTTGTTGGTAACACTCATCGACGTTGGTAGTACTCATCGACATCGTCGCGAGGAACCATGGCTGTCGACCGACTGTTGCCCGACGATGACGCCCGAGACCTGATCGCACTGGTTCGCGACATCGGCGCGCGCACCCTGGCGCCCCAGGTCGAGGCGGCGGAGGCGACGGGCACGTTCCCGCGGGAGGTGTTCGGAGTACTCGGCCGGGCCGGACTGCTCGGCCTTGCCGCGCCGCCCGGGTACGGCGGGTCCGGCCTGCCCGCCACCGTGTACCTGCAGGTGGTCGAGGAGCTGGCGAGCGTGTGGATGTCGGTTGCCGTCGGCGTCAGCGTGCACAGCCTGTCGTGCTGGCCGCTGGCCGCGTTCGGCACGGTGGCCCAGCGCGAGCGATGGCTCCCCGACCTGGTCGGCGGCGAGCGGCTCGGCGCGTTCATGCTCTCCGAGCTCCAGGCGGGCTCTGACGTCGCGTCGATCGCCACGGCGGCCGAGCCGACCGGCGACGGCTACCGGGTGACCGGCACCAAGGCGTGGATCACGCACGGCGGCGAGGCCGACTTCTACACCCTGATCGCCCGGACGTCGCCGGACGGTGCCCGGGGCCTGTCCTGCTTCCTGGTGGACGGCGCCTCCCCGGGTCTGGCGGCCCTTCCGCCGGAGCGCAAGATGGGCCTGAAGGCCTCCCGGACGTCGCAGGTGGTCCTCGACGGCGTCCACCTGGAGGCGGACCGGTTGATCGGCAGGGCCGGCCAGGGCATGTCGATCGCCCTGGCGGCGCTGGACCGCGGGCGGCTCGGCATCGCCGCGGCCGCCACCGGACTGGCCCAGGCAGCGCTCGACTACGCGGTCCGGTACGCGGCCGAGCGGGAGCAGTTCGGGGCGCCGATCGCGCAACTGCAGGGTGTGTCGTTCCTGCTCGCCCAGATGGCGGCACGGGTGGACGCCGCCCGGGCCACCTATCTGGAGGCGGCGCGACGCTGCGACGCCGGGCTGCCGTTCACCCGCGCCGCGGCGGTGGCGAAGCTGACCGCGTCCGAGGCGGCGATGCGGGTCACCACCGACGCCGTCCAGGTGCTCGGCGGCGCCGGCTACACGACCGACCACCCGGTCGAGCGCTGGATGCGCGAGGCGAAGGTCACCGAGATCTTCGAGGGGACCAGTCAGATCCAGAAGCTGGTGATCGGCCGCCGGTTGCTGGCCGAGCTCCGCTGAGCCCGGGCCGCCGGTCCGGGTCGAACCGGCCCTGCGCGAGGTGGCCGAGCGCCCGCGCTAGGCTGGCGGGGACGACGCCGGGTGCAGCGCGAGGAGAGCCGTGAGGATCGGGATCGTCACCTTCCCCGGGTCGCTGGACGACGCGGACGCGGCTCGCGCCGTGCGCCTCGCCGGCGGCGAGGCCGTTCCGCTGTGGCACGGCGACGAGAGCCTGCACGGCGTGGACGCCGTCGTGCTGCCGGGCGGGTTCTCCTACGGCGACTACCTGCGGTGCGGGGCCATCGCCCGGTTCTCGCCGGTGATGCGCGAGGTCATCCGGCTGGCCGGGCCGCCGGAGCAGGCGACGCCGGGCCTGCCCGTGCTGGGGATCTGCAACGGGTTCCAGGTGCTGTGCGAGTCGCACCTGCTGCCGGGGGCGCTCATCCGCAACGACCACCGCAGCTTCGTCTGTCGTGACCAGCGCCTGCGGATCGACAGCGTCCGCACCGCGTGGACCCGTGCGTACGCGGCCGGCGAGGAGATCGTCGTCCCGCTCAAGAACGGCGAGGGCGGCTACGTCGCGGACACCGCGACGCTCGACCGGCTCGAGGGCTCGGGCCGCGTCGTGGCACGGTACCTGGAGGTCAACCCGAACGGGTCGTACCGCGACATCGCCGGTATCTGCAACGCGTCCGGCACGGTGGTCGGCCTGATGCCGCACCCCGAGCACGCCGCCGAGCCGCTGTTCGGCCCCGACCGGGACGGCCGGGGCGGTTTCGACGGCACCGACGGCCTGCGGTTCTTCACCTCCGTCCTGCAAGGGGTGCTGGCGGCGTGACCAGCGACAGCATCAGCACCTACGGCGGCGACCTGGCCGCGGCGGTCGACCCGGACGGCGACGAGACGTCCCGGGGGCGCCCGGCGCAGCGGGGCACGGTCGACACCGTCGAGAACGCGATCGCCCACCCGGACGTGGCGCAGCCGTGGCGCGAGCTCGGCCTGAAGGAGGACGAGTACCACCGCGTCCGCGAGATCCTCGGCCGCCGGCCGACCTCGTGCGAGCTGGCGATGTACTCGGTGATGTGGAGCGAGCACTGCTCCTACAAGTCGAGCAAGGTGCACCTGCGGCAGTTCGGGGAGCAGACCACGCCGCAGATGGGACAGCGGCTCCTGGTGGGCATCGGGGAGAACGCGGGCGTCGTCGATGTGGGCGACGGCTGGGCGGTCACGTTCAAGATCGAGAGCCACAACCACCCGTCGTACGTGGAGCCCTACCAGGGAGCCGCGACCGGGGTCGGCGGCATCGTGCGCGACATCATGGCGATGGGCGCGCGGCCGATCGCGGTCATGGACTCGCTGCGGTTCGGCGCCCTCGACCACCCGGACACCCGGCGTGTGCTGCCCGGCGTCGTCGCCGGCATCGGCGGCTACGGCAACTGCCTCGGCCTGCCGAACATCGGCGGTGAGGTGGTGTTCGACCCCTGCTACCAGGGCAATCCGCTGGTCAACGCACTCTGCGTGGGCAAGCTGCGGCACGACGACATCCAGCGGGCCAACGCCTCCGGTGAGGGCAACCTGGTGGTGATGTTCGGTGCCCGCACCGGTGGCGACGGCATCGGTGGTGCCTCCATCCTGGCCAGCGAGAGCTTCGCCGAGGGCGGCGTCGCCAAGCGCCCGAGCGTCCAGGTCGGCGATCCCTTCCAGGAGAAGGTGCTGATCGAGTGCTGCCTGGAGCTGTTCGCGGCCAGGGTCTTGGTCGGCCTGCAGGACTTCGGCGCCGCCGGGCTGTCCTGCGCGCTCTCCGAGCTGGCCAGCAACGGCGACGGTGGCATGCTCGCCCATCTCGACCGGGTGCCGCTGCGTGACCCCTCGCTGCGGCCCGAGGAGATCCTGATGAGCGAGTCGCAGGAGCGGATGATGGCCGTCGTCCGCCCGGACGACCTGGCCACGTTCCTCACCGTCACGACGAAGTGGGACGTCGAGGCGACCGTCGTCGGCGAGGTGACCGGTACCGGGCGGCTCGTCGTGCTGTGGCACGGCGAGACCGTCGTCGACGTCCCGCCGCGGACGGTCGCCCACGAAGGCCCGGTGTACCAGCGTCCGTTCGCCCGGCCGCACGGCCAGGACGCGATCCGGTCCGAGCTGCCCGACCGGCTAGCGCGCCCGGTGACCGGTGACGAGCTGCGCGCGACCCTGGTGGCGCTGGCCGGCTCGGCGAACCTGTGCAGCCGGGCCTGGATCACCGACCAGTACGACCGCTACGTGCAAGGCAACACGGCGCTCGCCCAGCCGGACGACGCCGGTGTGGTCCGCATCGATGAGAAGACCGGGCTGGGGGTAGCCCTCGCCACCGACTGCAACGGCCGCTACTGCCTGCTGGACCCCTACGTCGGCGCCCAGCTCGCGCTCGCCGAGGCGTACCGGAACGTGGCGACGGTGGGCGCCACGCCCCTCGCCGTCACCGACTGCCTCAACTTCGGCTCCCCGGAGGATCCGGGGGTGATGTGGCAGTTCGAGCGCGCCGTCAGCGGGCTGGCCGAAGGGTGCCGGGCCTTGGGCATCCCGGTGACGGGCGGCAACGTGTCGTTCTACAACCAGACCGGCTCGGTGGCGATCCACCCCACCCCGGTGGTCGGCGTGCTGGGCCTGCTGGACGACGTCACCCGACGCACGCCGTCCGGCTGGCGCGAAGCGGGCCTGGCGTTGCTGCTGCTCGGGGTGACCCGGGAGGAGCTCGGTGGGTCGGAGTGGGCCTGGGTCACCCACCGGCACCTGGGCGGTCGGCCGCCGGCGGTCGACCTGGCCGCGGAGCAGCGTCTGGCGGCCGGGCTCGGCGAGGCCGCGCGGGTCGGCCTGCTCGCCGCGGCCCACGACCTGTCCGAGGGCGGGCTGGCGCAGACCCTCGTGGAGGGCTGCCTGCGGTACGGCATGGGTGCGTCCGTCGACCTGCGGCCACTGTGCGCGCGGGATGGCGTGTCGCCGTTCGTGGCCCTGTTCGCTGAGTCGACCGCGCGCGTGATCGTCGCCGTCCGCCCTGCGGACGAGGCCAGGGTGACGGACCTGTTCGCCGCGCACGGGACGGTCGCGGTGCGGCTCGGCACGACCGGGGGCGCGGCGCTGGAGGTCGCGGGGGAGTTCAGCGTTCCGCTGCCGGAGTTGCAGGCCGTCCTCGCCGCGCCGCTGCCGGCGGCTTTCGGCGGCTGAGCCGGCCTTCATGCCGGCGGGCAGTCATGCCCGCAGGGGCCGGCCGGCGTCCTGCGCCGGCGTCCTGGGGCGGCGTCCTGCGATCAGGTGGCGGGCCAGTTCGAGTTCGGCCACCGTCGTCACGTGCACATTGCTCGGATCGCCCGGGACGACGACCACCCGCGCGCCGAGTGTGGCGACCATCGCGGTGTCCTCCACGCCGTCCTCGCCGCTGGCGTGCGCCGCCCGGAGCAGGTCGGCGCGGAACGCGTGCGGCATCTGCACGAGCACGTGTCCTTCGCGCGGCAGGCCCCCGATGCGAGTGCCGTCGGCGTCCACCTGGGCGATCACCTCGGTGAGCGGAAGGCCCGGCAGCGCGCCCCCGGCCCCGGCGCGGACGGCGTCGACGACGGCCGCGAAGAGGTCCGGCGAGGCCAGCGGGTGCGCGGCGTCCGCGACCACGATCACCTCGGCGTTCGCAGGAACGGCCGCCAACCCCGACCGGACGGAGGCGGCGCGGTGCGGCCCGGCCGGGGCGATCCGAACCTTCGGCCGGACGGCCGGCAGGCCCGCCGGCTCGACGCCGCCGGGGACGACGACCACCAGGCCGTCAGCGATCGTGGCGGCAGTTGCCATGCTCCGCGCGAGCAGGGTCTGGCCGCCAAGATCCTCCAACTGCTTGGCCCCGCCGAACCGAACCCCGCTGCCCCCGCCGAGGACGATCGCCCACACCGCCACGTTGCGGCAGCCTAGACCGTATGGCGCAGGCGCGGGCCGCCGGATGCCCGGGCATGATGGCGCGCCCGTCCTCCCGCGTGACCGGGGACCGCGGGAGGACGGGCGCTCGGGCGGCGGCGCGGGTGGCCGCGCCGCCGCGTCGGGGAGGGGTCAGGCGCCGACGGTGACCTGCTGGGTGCTGTCCGTGGTGTCCGCGATGTCGTAGGTGGCGCTGAACGAGGCCGAGGTGGTGGAGGTCGGGCAGAACAGGTCGCCGCTCACCGTCACCGGCACCGACGCGTCGGTGAAGGTCAGCTGCGACGGGGAGCCGTTGGTCCAGGTGCCCACGATGGAGGTCCCCCCGGAGGAGCCCACCTTGACGGTGCACGAGGCGAAGCCCGTGGTGGTGACCACGACGCCATCCTGCGGCACGGTCAAGGTCCCGGTCGAGCTGGCCGGGTCGTTCTGCAGGGTCACGCCCCACGCCCCGTTCGTGCTGTTGGTGGCGACGCTGGCGCCGAACAGGAACGAGTTGGTGGAGCAGTTCGAGAAGGTCGGCGCGGTGAGGGTCGAGCTGACCGGGCCGGCGGCGTTGGTGTTGTTCGGGGCCGCGGGCACCTGACCGTTCGTGGTCGAGACCGAGCAGGTGACGTTGAACCCGCCCACGCTGAACGTGGCGGTGCCGTTGCTGGTGAGGGACGCCTGGAAGCTGTGGCCAGCCGGCGTGACGGTGGTGGACGACGTCGCCGCCTGGGCGGAGGTCGGCATCACGGCCAGCATGAGCAGGGCCGCGGAGGTGGCGCCGGCGGCGGCGGCGAGGCGGCGGCCGGTGGCCCGGCGGGACGAACGCAGGTCAGACATGAGGATGGCCCCTTCGGCATCGACGGTGGTCGAGTGGATTCGGTGGATCGGTGGATCGGGCGGGGGAACGGGGCGGGCGGCGCGTCGCGCCGCGCCGCGGGTGGTTACCGGTGGAAGGGGCGGCGGCCACCGGTACTGCGCCGCTCAGACGGGGCAGGTGATGGTGCCGGTCTTGACCTCGAGGCTGAGGCCGTTGAGCGTGAAGGTTCCGGCGGACGTGGAGTAGGCCGTCTGCTTCAGTTTGGTGATCTCCAGGGCCTGCGCCTCCTGGCTGAACATGTTCTGCGGGCCCGCGAAACCCTTGGGGCCCTTGCTCAGCTCCGACGCGTCGCCGCCGATGTCGATATTGGTGAAGGTCGCGTTGCCCTCCAGCTTCGACATGTCGATGACGAGGTTGGTCGCCTTGACCGGGTTCGCGGAGTCGGTCCCGGCCTTGATGACCAGGGAGACGTTGAACCCGGGGATCGTCACCGACTGGCACAGGTTGTAGAGCGTGGCGTTCTCGATCCCGGTCCGGGTGACCGGGATCAGGCCCGGGATCCCGGCGCCCGGGTTGGCCTTCGCGCCGTCGAACCAGCCGTACTGGGCGAAGTTGGTGCCGACGAGGCGGTCCGCGGTGATGGTCGTGGGTAGGCCGGAGACGTGCAGGGACGCCGCGAGCGCGCCCTGCGCCGTCAGGACCGACCAGCCCAACCCCACCGCGATGCTGGGGAGGAAGACGGCCGCGTACCGGCGGCGTCTGGACCAGCCCCGCTTGTGCGGGGCCATGGACGTGGACATTCGACTCCCGTCTGAGCGTGGGTAGAAAGGGGCACGGTGCGGTGCGGCGGCCGATTGCCCGCAGTCGCCGCGGAGAGTTCCGGAATGCTGGCGCTATTTCTCGTGATGCGAAGGCACGGCTTCCATCGGGATTTCGCCGGCCGCCGGATCGGGGTCGGGTGGCCGCCAAGAGATCATGAGCGAGCTTCCGTGCACGCCCAGCAACATTCCGAGCACGAAACCGCCAAGATTACTCAGCGCCAATGACGCCAGCGCGACCACCAGGCAGATCGACCCGACAACGGCGTGTTGTTGGGGTTGGATCAGGCAGACCAGCGCCAGTGTCGCGCACAGCCCGAGAATGACCAGGGCAGACACGCCGGCGACGCCCTCGACCAGGGTGATCCGGTACGGACTGACGGTGAGACCCCAGATCTCCAGACCGGAAAGAATGACGAAGAAGGAACCCCAGCACGGGCGCGCGCGCCGCCACCGGCGAAAGGCGAGCCGGCCCTGGTGAACACGCCCCGGCGTGCTGGAGATCATGGTCACCGCTGCTCCATTCTTGGGATCCTGACCGCGGAGCACTTTATACGGCAGGCGTGACGGGCGGGACAACCGGTATGGCGTCAGTTGTCGTCGGGCCACATCTGTGACTGGCGACATTGTCGCCCACCCACAACCGGGCATCCCTGCATTCCGTATAATGTCGGAAACAGATTGCGACGCAAAGACCTTTTCGGTGGCCTCCCGGACGGCGGGCGGGCCGAGCACGAGTTCGACACCGGCAACGCGGCGTCCGCAGCCCCGGCGGTGGGCCGGCGCGGTCGGCGGTGGCGCCCGGTCACCCACCGGCCGCGCACCGTTCCGGTGAGCCGGCGGGCGCAGCTAGCTCACCCGCTCGGCGGGATCTCCCCCGACCCGCGCCGGATCAAGGTGGTGGGGACGACGTGCACGGCCGTCGGCGCCTGCTCCCCGGCGAGCCGGTTGAACAGGACGGACGCCGCCGTCCGGCCGATGGCGGAAGGGTCCTGGGCGACGACGGTGATGCCGGGTTGCAGCAGGTCCGCGAGGAGGAAGTCGTCGAACCCGACGAGCGCCACCCGACCCGCCAGGGTCAGCCGTCGCAGGGCCCGGATGGCACCGACGGTCACCAGGTTCTGCGCGGTGAACAGGGCGGTGGGCGGGCGCGGCCGGGTGAGCAGGGTGCTCACGGCGCCGTCGGCCATCCCCGCGTCGTGCAGGTCGTGGACGACGAGGGCGGGGTCGACGGGCAGGCCGGCCGAGGTCAGCGCCTCGGAGTAGCCGCGGTAGCGTTCGGTGGCCGTGTAGAGCTCCTGCCGGTCGCCCAGGAAGGCGATCCGCCGGTGCCCGGCCGAGATCAGGTGCCGGACACCCTCCGCCGAACCGCTGGCGTTGGTGGTGACGACGGAGTCGACCGGGAGGTTCACCGCGACCCGGTCGACGCACACCACCGCCGTCCCGGCGCGCAGTTCCGCGGCCAGGTAGTTCATGTCGGCGCCGGTGGGAGCGATGATCAATCCGTCGGCGCGCCGGGTGGTGAGGGCCAGGGCGAACTCGCGCTCACGCGTGGGATCCTCGTCCAGGCTGGCGGAGAAGACCATCACGCCGCGTGGCACCGCGACGTCCTCGACGGCCCGCTGCAGGGCCGAGGAGAACGGGTTCCCGACGTCCTGCAGCAGAAGCCCGACGGTCGCGGTCTTGCCGTCCGCCCGGCGCAGGTTGCTCGCCCCGGCGTTCGGGCGGAACCCGAGTTCGTCGATCGCGGACCGGACCCGGGCGATGAGCGTGGCCGAGACGCCCGGCTCGGCGTTGACGACGCGTGAGACGGTCTTCAGGCTCACTCCTGCCCGCACGGCCACGTCCCGCATCGTCGGGCGGCGGCGGTCGCCCCAGCGCGGTGGCGGCTGCATGTCCGTCGTCTGCATGCGCCGGCCCTTCCTGTGCTCTGCCCGCCACCCTGCGGCGATCGGGACGGTGGGCGGAGCCGCGCGGGGAATGCTCCCGTGACGGCAGCCCGGCAAGATCGCGTTCCGGCATCCGAACGCCCATCGTCGTCAAGGGTGACAACCTTGTCAACCTGGGCGCTCGTTACCGACTTGTTACCTAATCAATACCTCTCGATGGCTTGCTGTGAAGCGTGTGCAGGAGGAACAGTCGGCGGACAACGTTGTCGAGCGCGATCGGACTGCTCGACGGGATGGAGGTCACGGCCAATGAAGCACGGACTGACGGGCCGCCGCCGGATGCTGCTCCTGGGCACCGCGACGGTGGCGACGGTTGCCCTGGCGGCGTGTGGGAACTCGTCGAGTTCGACCGGTTCGCCGAGCAGCAGCGCCGAGGCGGCCGGGAAGATCGCCGTCTCGCTCATCACGAAGGACTCGACGAACCCCTTCTTCGTGGCCATGCAGCAGGGTGCGAAGAAGGCCGGCGCGGCCAACGGCGTCGCGGTGACGATCGCTTCGGGCAAGGCGGAGGGCGACGACCAGGGGCAGATCGACGCCATCGAGAACGCCATCTCGACCAAGCAGAAGGGCATCCTCATCACGCCGATGTCCACCGGTGTGAACGATGCCATCAAGAAGGCGCGGGCGGCCGGCCTCTACGTCATCGCGCTCGACACGCCGCCCGACCCGGCGAACACCGTCGACATCACCTTCGCCACCGACAACCGTGAGGCAGGCAGGCTCATCGGCAAGTACACCGCCGCGAAGCTCGACGGCAAGAAGGCCGTGATCGCGCTGCTGGACATCTTCAACGACAAGATCGTGTCGGTCGACTACAACCGGGACCAGGGGTTCCTCGAGGGTATGGGCATCCCGGTGGGTGACCCGAAGAAGAACGGCGACGAGCCGAAGACCGGCAAGTACACCGGCGGCAAGGGCGGCGACTACCAGATCGTCGGCAACGAGGCGACGGGCGCCAACCAGGAGGGCGGCCAGAAGGGTATGGAGAACCTGCTGGCCAGGAGCAAGGACATCAACGTCGTCTACACGATCAACGAGCCGACGGCCGAGGGTGCCTCGTCGGCGCTCAAGGCGGCCGGCAAGAAGCCGGGCGACTACATCCTGGTGTCCGTGGACGGCGGCAAGACCGGCGTCCAGGACGTCGCGGACGGGGTCATCGCGGCCACCTCCCAGCAGTACCCGCTGAAGATGGCCGACCTCGGCGTCAAGGCGATCGTCGACTACGTGAAGTCCGGCACCAAGCCCAGCGTCAGCGCGGGCCTGGACTTCTTCAACACCGGGGTCACGCTCATCGCCAAGGACCCGGCCACCGGCGTGGAGAGCAAGGACCCGACGTACGGCCTCGCCAACGCGTGGGGATGATCCCACGATGGCACGTTGACGTTCCGTGACGTCGCGACAGGTGGGGGCGGCCTCTGGTGCCGCCCCCACCGCTGACCTACGGTGAGGCACCGCGTCCGCGCGGCCCTCGCCATATGCCGCCAGGAGCTCACTCCGACGAAAGGGCACGAGTCGTGAGCGAAACCGCGACGACCAGCGCCGGCTACGACGCCGCCGAGGAGATCCTCGATCGTCGGACGCCGGTGCAGCGGTTGCAGACCGTTCTCCACACCTATCCCTGGCTCAGTCCCGCCATCGTCCTGGTGGTCGCGCTCGTCGTCTTCGGCTCGATCGCCGACAACTTCGCCACGCCGTCCAATCTCGGCACCATCACCCAGCAGACGGCCATCATCGGGACCCTGGCCATCGGCCAGACGCTCATCATCCTGACCGCAGGGATCGACCTCTCCTGTGGCGCCATCATGGTCTTCTCGTCGATGGTGATGGCCAAGACCGCCTACGACCAGGGTGTCGCAGGGTGGCTGGCGCTGTTCATCGGCCTCGCCGTCGGGCTGCTTGCCGGCCTGGCGAACGGCTTGCTCATCACCCGGATCAACCTGCCACCGTTCATCGTGACCCTCGGCAGCCTGGGCATCTTCACCTCGCTGACCCTGCTGTACGCCACGGGCCGTACGGTCCGCGAGCGGGAGTTGGCGCCCGAGCTCCTGAAGCTGGGGTCCCCGATCAACATCGGCGGGTTCACCCTCACCACCGGGGTCCTGGTCATGCTCGCGCTCTACGGGTGCTTCGCCTTCGTGCTCCGATACACCGCATGGGGAGCGCACGTCTACGCGGTCGGCGACGACCCGGACGCCGCCCGCCTCGCCGGCATCCAGGTGCAGCGTGTCCTGCTGTCGGTGTACGCCGTGGCCGGGCTCATCTTCGCCGTGACGGCCTGGGTGCTCATCGGCCGGGTCGGGGCGGCGAGCCCCAACTCGGGCGAAGGCGACAACCTTGATTCGATCACGGCGGTGGTGATCGGCGGCACCAGCCTCTTCGGCGGCCGCGGCCGGATCATCGGCAGCCTGCTCGGGGCCCTCATCGTCGGCGTCGTCAGCAACGGCCTGTCCGTGGCCGGCCTCGACCAGGCGTACAAGCAGCTGGCGATCGGCGGCCTGATCATCGTGGCCGTGACCGCCGACCAGTGGATCCGGAGGGCCCGAGCGTGACCGCTACCACGACGACCGGTGCCGTGCTGCAGGCCCGGGGGCTGGTCAAGGCCTTCGGCCGGGTGGTCGCCCTGGACGCCGCCGACTTCGACCTCTTCCCCGGCGAGGTGCTCGCGGTCATCGGCGACAACGGCGCCGGCAAGTCCAGCCTGATCAAGTGCCTCTCCGGCGCCTATCTGCCGGACGCGGGGGACATCTACCTGGACGGCGAGGCGGTGCACTTCCGCCGTCCGCAGGAGGCCCGGGCGCACGGGATCGAGACGGTGTACCAGACGCTGGCGGTGGCGCCCGCGCTCGACATCGCGAGCAACCTCTTCCTCGGCCGGGAGCGCCGCAAGCCGGGGATCCTCGGGTCGGTGTTCCGGATGCTCGACGGCAGCGGGATGCGACGGGATGCCAGGGAGCAGATGACCAAGCTCGGCATCGGCACGCTGCAGAACATGACGCAACCCGTCGAGACCCTGTCCGGTGGCCAGCGGCAGGCGGTGTCGGTCGCTCGGGCCGCGGCCTTCGGCAGCAAGGTCATCATCCTGGACGAGCCCACGGCCGCGCTCGGCGTCCGGGAGTCGGCCCAGGTGCTCCGGCTGATCCAGAACCTGCGCGAGCGCGGGATGCCGGTGATCCTGATCTCGCACAACATGCCACAGGTCTTCGAGGTCGCGGACCGGATCCACGTGCAACGCCTGGGCGCCCGGGCCGCGGTGGTCACCCCTGCGACGGTGAGCATCACCGATGTGGTGGCCATCATGACCGGGGCGCTCAAGGTCCCCCTGGAGGACCAGACGCTGACGCCGGTGCGCTGATCGAGCCGGACGGCGCGCCGCCGGGTGCCGCCGACGGCCGGTGGCGCGCCGGGTCCACGCCGCCGGTCTGGCAGGATCGGGCACATGCCCCCTCGCCGCCGGACCGATCCCGTGGCCGGCCGGGCGGCGCTGCTCGCCTGGGCGGCCGACCCGGCCGGCGTGGGCCGCGACGTCCTGGCGACCGCCGTCCGCTGGTCGCTGGAGGAGCTCGCCGCCCGCAACCCGGGGAACACCTGCGAGGTACGGGTACCGCCGTTCGGGGCGGTGCAGTGCCTGCCGGGGCCGCGGCACACGCGCGGCACGCCACCGAACGTCGTCGAGACGGACGCGGTGACCTGGCTGGGACTCGTCCTCGGGACGGTCGCCTGGGCGGAGGCGCGGGCCCGCGGCTCCGTTGCCGCCAGCGGTGGGCGAGCCGATCTGGGAGGCGTGCTCCCGCTGCGCGGGTAAGGTCTGCGACGTGAGCGATCCCGACCCGTCCGAGCCTGTCTCGCCGGGGGGCGGCCCGCGCGGTGTGGGGGAGTCCGTCGACGCCCCCGGCCCCGACCTGCCGCCGGTGGAGGAGGCGCCGCCCGGCCGGCCACCCGTGGGCGAGAGCCCGGCCCAGGCCGGGCCGGCGCCCGCGACGCTGCGCCGGGCGCCGCGGTACGGGCCCTTCATCGGCACGGGCGTGGTGATCGGTGCCGTCATCGGCGTGGTGCTCACCATCGCCGTCCCCGACGACGGCCGCTTCTCGACCGGCGCGGTGCTGGGCTACCTGGCGGTCAGCCTCGGCCTGCTGGGCGGCCTGCTGGGCGGCGCGGCCGCCGTCCTCGTCGACCGCCGGACCCACCCTGGTCGTGATCAAGCCCGCTGACCGTGATCAAGCCCGCTGGCCGGGATCAAGCCCGCTGGCCGGGATCAGGCGGCTCGCAGGGATCCCCGCCATGTCCTCGGGTGTGTGATCACGGTCGGGGCGCCTGATCACCGCGGGCTGGGCGGCGGCAGGCCGGGGCTGGGGCGGCAGGGGCATGTGCGACACTCTGGGCGTGGCGCGTGGTGACGGACGGCTCTCGCACGACCTGCTGCCCGGTGAGAAGGGCCCCCAGGACGCCTGCGGCGTCTTCGGTGTCTGGGCTCCCGGTGAGGAGGTCGCCAAGCTCACCTACTACGGGCTCTACGCCCTGCAGCACCGCGGCCAGGAGGCCGCCGGGATCGCGGTGAGCAACGGTCGGCAGATCCTCGTCTACAAGGACATGGGCCTGGTCGCCCAGGTCTTCGACGAGGCCTCGCTGGGCTCGCTCAAGGGCGGCATCGCCGTCGGCCACTGTCGGTACTCCACCACGGGCGGCTCGACCTGGGAGAATGCGCAGCCCACTTTGGGGGCCACGGCCGACGGCACGGTCGCCTTGGCGCACAACGGGAATCTGATCAACTCCCGAGAGCTGCGCGACCTGGTGACGGCTCGGTACGGCGAAGAGGCCGGCGGTGAGCTGGCGCGGGGCAACACCACCGACACCGCGCTGGTGACGGCGCTCCTGGCCGGCGATTCCGACCGGACGCTGGAGGCGACGGCGTCGGCGGTCCTGCCCGAGCTGCGCGGCGCGTTCAGCCTGGTCTTCATGGACGAGACGACGCTGTACGGGGCCCGGGACGCGCGGGGTCTCCGGCCGCTCGTGCTGGGCCGGTTGGAGCGCGGCTGGGTGATCGCCAGCGAGACGGCAGCGCTGGACATCGTCGGTGCCGCGTTCGTCCGCGAGGTGGAGCCCGGCGAGCTGGTGGCGATCGACGAGAAGGGGCTGCGGTCCTCCCGGTTCGCCGCGGCGCAGCCGACTGGTTGCGTGTTCGAGTACGTCTACCTGGCTCGGCCCGACACCACGATCGCGGGGCGCGTCGTCCACACCGCACGGGTGGAGATGGGTCGCCGGCTGGCCCAGGAGCACCATGTGGACGCCGACCTCGTCATCCCGGTGCCGGAGTCGGGGACCCCGGCCGCCGTCGGGTACGCGGCGGAGTCCGGGATCCCTTACGGGCAGGGACTGGTCAAGAACGCCTATGTCGGGCGAACCTTCATCCAGCCCAGCCAGACGATCCGTCAACTCGGCATCCGGTTGAAGCTCAACCCGCTGCGCGAGGTGATCCGGGGCAAGCGGCTGGTCGTCGTCGACGACTCGATCGTGCGCGGCAACACCCAGCGGGCGCTGATCCGGATGCTCCGCGAGGCGGGTGCGGCGGAGGTCCACGTGCGGATCTCCTCGGCCCCGGTCACCTGGCCCTGCTTCTACGGGATCGACTTCGCCACCCGGGCCGAGCTGATCGCGACCGGCCTGGGGGTGGACGAGGTCCGCGCCAGCATCGGCGCGGACACGCTCGGGTACATCTCGCTCGACGGGATGGTCGAGGCGACCGGCCAGCCCATGTCCCGGCTCTGTCTGGCATGCTTCACCGGCGAGTACCCGGTGCCGCTGCCGGACCCCGGCGAGCTCGGCAAGCACGCCCTGGAGGAGCCCGAGCTCCCGTTCGAGCCGCAGGTCACCCTGGACGCCGAAGGCGTGCCGGTGGGGGTCTCCGGAGGCGCTGAGGACGCCCTCACCCGGCCCTGAGCCGCGCCGGGGCCGTCACGCACTAGATTCTCCTCCGTGGAGCCAGTCACGTACGCGACCGCGGGAGTGGACGTCGAGGCAGGTGACCGCGCCGTCGAGCTGATGAAGGCAGCGGTCGCGCGCACGCACGGTCCGGAGGTCCTCGGCGGGATCGGCGGCTTCGCCGGGCTCTTCGACGCCAGTGTCCTCCGCGGCTACCGGCGGCCGCTGCTCGCCAGCTCCACCGACGGCGTCGGGACCAAGCTCGCTGTCGCCCGGGCCCTGGACCGGCACGACACCGTCGGCGTCGATCTGGTCGCGATGGTGGTCGACGACATCGTGGTGTCCGGGGCCAGGCCCCTCTTCATGACCGACTACATCGCCTGCGGTCGGGTCGTCCCGGAGCGGATCGCCGCGATCGTCGGCGGCGTCGCCGCCGGGTGCGAGCGGGCCGGGTGCGCCTTGACCGGTGGCGAGACCGCCGAGCACCCAGGCCTGATGGCGCCCGAGGAGTACGACCTCGCGGGGGCCGCCGTCGGTGTGGTGGAGGCCGACGCCCTCCTGGGGCCGCATCGGGTGCGCGCCGGCGACGCCGTCCTGGCGATGGGCGCCAGCGGGCTGCACAGCAACGGCTACTCGCTCGTCCGGAAGGTGTTCGCCGCGGCCGGCTGGGACTACGGTCGGCACGTCGACGAACTCGGTCGCACCGTGGGCGAGGAGCTGATCGAGCCCACCCGGGTATACGCCTCGGACGTCGTGGACTTGGCGGCCGCGCTGGGTGAGGCACTGCACGCTGTGTCGCATATCACAGGAGGTGGGCTCGCCGCGAACCTGGCCCGGGTCCTGCCGCCCGGGCTGGAAGCGGTGGTCGACCGTGCCACCTGGACTCCGGCGCCGATCTTCGAGCTCGTCGCCGCGCTGGGCTCGGTACCGCGCCGCGACCTGGAACGCACCCTCAACCTGGGCGTCGGCATGGTCGCGGTGGTGGACCCGAACCACGCCGCCCACGCGCTTGCCCGGCTGACGGAACGCAAGGTCCCGAGCTGGATGCTCGGCCAGGTCGCGGTGCCGCGGCCGGACCTGGACGGCGACGTCACTCAGGGTGCCAAGGGCGTGGACGGCGGATCCGTCCGCTTGGTGGGCACCCACCGTCGGCCGTGACCCATGCCGACCTCCACACACAGACCGCGCCGCCACGCGGCGGCGCGGTCTGTGGTGGGTGGTCGGAATAGGCCTCAGCGCCCGCGAGGGGGCGCCCAGTCGGCGTACTCGTCGTCGTCGTCGTTCGACTCGTCCTCGACGTCTTGATCGAGGGTGTCGTCGACGGCGTTGCCGTTGGATCCCGTGGATCCCGTGAGCTCCCGTTGCAGGGCCGAGTAGTCGGTGTCCGGGCTGTAGTACTTCAGCTGCCGGGCCACCTTCTGCTGCTTGGCCTTCTGACGGCCGCGCCCCATGGCGTCGACCCCCTCATGCGTCGACCCGAGGCTGGCGCGCATGGCGGGGCCCCGGAGTTGGTCATCCGTCTCTCGTGCTGCAACGGTACATCGTTGAGAGGCGTTACGGCATCCCGGCTGCCACGATCGGCACGGCGCGTTCGAAGTGGGCCGCTCCGGACGCGCCGCGGCGAAGGTCACGATGAGTAGCTGGAGCGGGTCGGGGAGGGCCATCACGGCAGGTGAATCCGTCGTAGCCCGCTCACCTCGGCCATCCGCCGCTCCGCCAGCCGGTCCGCAGCTACGGAAGGTGAGATTCCTTCACGGTCCGCGACTCGGAGGACCTCCAGAGTGGTGTCGAAGATCTTCTCTGCTCGTGCCCTGGCGCGTGGGAACGAGAATCCGTGGAGCTCGTCGGCGACCTGGATCACGCCGCCGGCGTTCACGCAGTAGTCCGGGCAGTAGAGGATGCCCCGGGCGAGCATCGCGTCGGCGCACGACGGTTCGGCGAGCTGGTTGTTGGCGCCGCCGCAGATGATGCTGCCGCTGTTCAGGGTCCCGATGACCGCCTGGGTCAGGGCGCCGCCGAGGGCGCACGGCGAGTAGACGTCGAGCGGTTCCGCCAGCAACTTGTCGGTGGTCTCGGCCACCCGCACGGCCGGGTGCCTGCGCCGCAGGGCCGCCACGGCGGCCGGGTCGACATCCGTGACGACGACCTCGGCGTCGTCCTCGAGCAGCAGCGGCGTCACGGCGCGGCCCACCTTGCCGACGCCGGCGATACCGACGAGGCGGCCGGCCAGGCTGGGAGTCCCCCACCGTGCCTGGGCGGCGGCACGCATGCCCTGGACGACCCCCAGCGCGGTGAGCACCGAGCTGTCCCCCGCTCCGCCGTCGGCCTCGCTGCGTCCGGTCACCCAGCGTGACTCGCGCGCGATCACGTCCATGTCGGCGACGGAGGTGCCGACGTCGCAGGCCGTGACATACCGGCCGGCCAGGGACTCCACGAACCGGCCATAGGCCAGCAGCAGCGGTTCGGACTTGTCCCGGTCCGGATCCCCGATGATCACAGCCTTGCCGCCGCCGTGATCCAGCCCCGCGAGCGCGTTCTTGTAGGCCATCGCCTGGGAGAGATCAAGGACGTCGGCGACCGCGGCGGCCGTCGACGGATAGGGGTGGAACCGGGTGCCGCCCAGGCCCGGCCCCAGCGCGGTCGAGTACAGCGCGATCACGGCACGCAGGCCGGTCGGCCGGTCGGCGCAGAAGACGACCTGCTCGTGGCCCCGGCGGTAGACGGAATCGAACGCGTCGATGCTGTCGATGTGCACGCCCAGAGCGTAAAGCGACCGTCCGGGTGCCTGGCGTGAGGTGCCGCCCTGCCCGGCATCGTGTGCTGTGGAGGTGACGCGGCGGATGTGACGATGGACCGGTGACCCGACGCGACCTGCCGCCGAGTGTGCCGGTGACGACCTTGCGCGTCTTCGAGCCTCTCGACGCCTTCCCGCCGCCACAGCGGCGCGCCCTGGCGGCCCTGGCGGGTGACCCCGCGGCCGCGCTGCGGGCCGAGGAGGTCGAGCGTCGGGCGGCCTGGCGCCGGGTGCTGGGCCGGCCGGACGCCGATCTTCCGGTCACGGCCCGCGTGCTCCGGGTGGAGGGCTCCGTGCTGCTCTGTCCGGTCGCCGGTGAGCCACCGTCCGCGTCCGGGTCCGGCGTCGTGCCGGCCGTGCCCCCCGCCGGTCCGCGCCCGGGGCCGGGTGACCCGACGGCGGCCTCGTCACCCGGCGGCGCGGCGGTGGCGGCGCCCGGCGGTGTGCGGCCGGGGACGACGCATGCCGGCGTGCCCTTCGTCCCGCCGCGCCGGCACACGCTCGTGCGTGCCTGGGAGCTCCCGATGGCCTGGCTGGCGATCGTCCGCGTGGAGGACCTCACCGCCAGCGGGGGCCGCGGCCGGTACGTCCTGCCGATGGCGCGGGCGCGGGCGCGGGCGGCCCGGGTGCTCCGGACCCTGCGCACCCATCTCGGCGAGCTCGACGTCACCGCCGACGCGGAGGGCCTGGCGAGATGGTTGGAGGGCTTCCACCCGCGGTCCTGGGTGGAGGTCGACGCCCGGCCGGTAGCCGTGTTGGTGGACGGCGAGGACGGCGCGGATGACGTTCGGTTAGGTCTCGAGTCCCTAACGGCCGGGGAGGCCGAGGCTGTTGCCGCTGCCTACCAGCGCCTGCGCAGGCGGTCACGCCGGTTGGAAGATTTGTCTGTCTCCTCCTGATCCGAGCCGGGTCGGTCGGAACGCTCAGGGATGTTGCGGTTACCTATCGGACCATTGCCCCAAGGAAGTAAACTCTCCGCACATGCTCGATCACACTCTGTACTACAAGTGAGGAGTCATTCGCCCTGAGGGGGGATCATCAGTTCGAACAGTACCCCTGGGACCGATTCACAGGGCACGATGTCCTTAGTCGGGGTATCCGCCCCGTTCATGGAGGATGACATGACCACCCGATCGCCCGACGCGGCCGAGCCCCTGCTCACGCCTGCTGAGGTCGCGGCCCTCTTCCGCGTGGATCCGAAGACCGTGACGCGGTGGGCCAAGGCAGGAAAGCTGTCGTCGATCCGAACCTTGGGTGGCCACCGCCGGTACCGGGAGTCCGAAGTCCGCGCCCTGCTCGCTGGGATCCCCCAGCAGCGGGTCGAGGAGGACTGACCGGGGGTACCCGTTGGGTACCCGGCGGAGCGCCGTCCCGGCGCGGGGCGGCGCTCCCACAGTGACCGGACGACGAGGTCCGGTGCTGTGGATGACCGGCACGCGCAACGCAGGCAAGGTTCCTTCGCCTGTTCCGATGTTTCGGGGGTGACCTGACGACGAGGTTCCCGGGCGGCCCGAGAGCACGATCGACCAGGACAGCAGCGCACGTGGTCACACCAGTTTGAGAGCGAACCAGCAGAAACCGAAGTCACCACTGGCGACCGACGGCCCGTCGGTCGCCAGTGACCTTTTGTCAGCCGGCCGAGGGTTGCGCTACCCATGATGCCGTGCATGATCTCGCACCCTGGCGGCGCCGTCCGGGGTTTTGTTCGATTCAGCCCTCCGGCGTGTGGACCGGTGGCGGTCAGCCCGTCGCGGACGGTGTCCCTCCGGACGACGGGCTGACCGCCGAGGTGGTGGTCGGCTCGGTCGTCGTGCTGGGCGCTCTCGTCGTGGTGGTAGGGGGTGCGGTGGAGCTCGGGAGGGTGGGGGAGGTCGGCGGTGTGGCGGCCGTCGTGGGGCCGGTCTGCTGGCCGGTGGCGCCCCCGGACGGTACGTCGACCCGCTCCGTTCCGAGCCACCGGAAGCTGGTGGGCCGGTGAACGAACTGGTGACGTTCCTGCGGGGGCAGCCGCCGTACGACGCGCTGGACCCCGCCGAGCTGGGCCGGCTGGCGGCCACCGCCGAGGAGCGGCGCTTCACCCGCGGGGCGATGATCGTGGCCACGGGCGACTCCCTGCCCGATCACCTGTGGGTGGTGCGCTCGGGCTCGGTGGAGGTGCTCGACCAGGGTCGCCTCGTCGACCAGCTCGTTGAGGGCGACACGTTCGGTCACACCTCGACCCTCTCGGGGACCCCGCCGCGTCTCACCGTTCGGGCCGCCGAAGACACCGTCTGTTACCGGCTCCCGGATCCGCGCGGCGTCCTGGACCATCCCGACCGGCTCCGTTACGCGCCCTACGGCTCGGCTGCCCTGCGGGTCCGGGCCCGGCTGCCGGTGAGCCGCTACGCCCGGCCGTTGGTCCGCTGCGACGCGGGGACGCCGGTGCGGGAGGTCGCGCGCCGGATCGGCGAGGCCCGGCAGTCCTGCGCGTTGGTGATCTTCCCGGACGGCGTCGGGATCGTCACCGACGTCGACTTCCGGCGCCGAGTGGCGACCGGTGAGGTGGGCGTGGAGGAACCGATTCACCGGATCGCGAGCCGGCCGGTCCGTGCGGTGGGGGACGACGTCCTGGTCGCGACGGCCTTCGCGGAGATGCTCGAGCACGGCGTCCACCACCTGGTCGTCCTGGACGGCGGCGGGCGCCCGGCCGGGGTGGTCCGGGTCGTCGACCTGTCGCCGGCGGACCTGCGCGACCCCCTCGTCGTACGCGCCGCGGTCGACGCGGCGAGCACCCGGGACGAGCTGGCCGAGGCCTGCCGGATGCTGCCCGCCACGGCCGTCGGCCTCTGGGACGCGGGGATCCCGGCGGTGCAGTTGGCCCCCCTGTTGTCGGCCGTCCTGGACGCGGCCGTCCGCCGGCTGCTGGAGCTGGACCGGGACGTCGTGGCGGCTCGCCTGGGGCCGTGGCGCCCCGCGCTCTCCTGGATCGTCCTGGGCTCGTTGGCCCGCCGCGAGGTGCTGCCGGGATCGGACGTCGACACCGCCCTGGTCTGGGCCGACCCGGACGATCCCGGCGCCGCCGCCGACCCGGACGATCCCGGCGCCGCCGCTGCCGACCCGGTCGCCGTCCGCGTGCTGGGCGCGGCCCGGGAGGTGATCGCCGATCTCGGTCGGATCGGGTTGGAGCCGTGCCCGGACGGCGCGAACGCCGACAGCCCGCGATTCGCCCGGTCGGTGTCGGGCTGGCGAGCCGCGACCCGGCGCTGGTTGCGCGATCCGGACAGCACCCAGGATGCGTTCCTGCTGTCGACCATGCTCGCCGACAGCCGTCCCCTCACCGAGCCCGAGCTCGGCCGCGCCGTCACCGAGGGCCTGCTCCACGCCTCTCGCAGCCCGCAGTTCATGCGCCTGCTCCTGCAGTACTGCCTGTCCGCCCGGCCGCCCACGGGGTTCGTCCGGGACTTCGTGGTGGAGCACACCGGCGAGCACCGCGGGCAGCTGAACCTCAAGCGCCGGGGGCTCCGACCGGTGACGTCGCTGGGACGGTGGGTCGCGGTCGCGACCGGCGACGCCAGCGGGGGCACGGTCGCCCGGCTCCGCCGGGGTGCTGAGGCCGGGCTGCTCACCCAGGACGAGGCGGACACCCTGGCCGCCGCGCACGACCAGATCTTCGCGCTGGTCCTGCACCGCGAGATCGATGCCCTTCGCGCCGGCGCCCGCCCCGACACGTACCTCGCCCCCGACACCCTCGACTCGCTGACCCGCCGCTACCTGAGGGAGTCGTTCCGGGCCATCGCGCACGTGCAGAACCGGCTGGAGTCGCTCTGGACGAACCGGACCGGGGGCTGACGGGGGCGGGTGCGGGGTAATCGACCGCCTTCGCGGGGGTTGGTAGCTGTTGGTAACGGGCTCTGACGAGAACTCACTCTTGGTGACTGATCACTACTATCAGGTGATCGGATGATGCCATGACAAGCGCTTTCCGGGGCCGAATGAGTGGTGGATTCAACCCTCTGTAATCTCCTGATCATGCTCCGCGTACCCTACGCTCGCGCTGAGGGGGAACGGTTGGTGCCGGGAGCTCCCGGCGTCACGGGGGTGAAGGCAAGTGCCGGATTTCAGCAGGGTGCGTGATCGGGTCTTGGCCGCACACGCCGCGATGGCGGCTGCGGAACGTGAGTGCCTGCGAGCGACCGCCGATGAGGTGGTCACCCTCGGGGCCGAGGCAGGGCTGGCGCGAGGGATGCTCCTGATCTTCCACGCGGCCCCCCGAGGGGAAGCGGTCTGGGCCCTCGACGAGCAGGACTGCTCCCGCCAGGACGCCGTCCTCGAAGCTGTCGACCTCACCGACGTGTCGGGCCGGCGCTTCCGGCTCACCCGGGTCGGGCTGAGCCCGCTGCCCGCCGGGGCGCTGCTGCCCGCACCAGCCGGCCCGCTGCCCTGGGCCGGCGGCTGCCCGGGTTCGCTGGCCGGGCCGCGCGGTGCCGTCGAGCCGGTCCGGGCCGCGAGCCGCGCCGGCGTCGACGAGCCCTGCCTGGGCGGAGCCCTGTGGCAGCGCGCCGTCCTCACCTGGGTCGACCTGCACCGGGCCCTGGCGTGCTGGACGGGTCGCTGCTTGGCGGCGAGCCTGGTGGTCGCGCCCGAGACCGGGGACGTCGCGAGCCTGCACCCGCTGTACTGCCCCGACCGTGGCCAGGACTTCGAGGTGGTCACCTCGCTGCGGCTCGCGCCCGAGTCGGTGCCGGCGGACGACCTCGAGGCCGCGCTGGTCAACGTTCTGGAGGAGTCGCACGGTGTCACCGCCGACCTCGTCGAGCTCGACCTGCGCTTCTGGCTCGACGCGGCCGGGTTCGCCCTGCCCGGTTACCCCGCGCACGGCCCGGGGGAATGTGAGTTCCCCGCGGACGAGCGCTGACGCCGAGGCAGGCCGCGCACCGGGAGATCGGAGCACCTGGTGCTCCGGTGTGACGATCCGGCGGGCGCCGTGACCGCGGGCGCGTAGGATCCGCAGCAGGCGATCTGCCATGGCAGGATCCCGGGCGCGGGAGGGACGTGGACGAGCGACTCACCGACCCGGTGATCCTCCGCCCGGAGCGCGGAGCGGCCCGCCACGACGCGCGGGCCGGTGTCTTCCGCCCGACGGGCGCCGGCGGCGACCCCGGCCCGCGACCCGGTGACCTTGCCCGGCACGCCGGCGACGACCCGGTCGCGCCGACCCCTCCGGCGCCGGACGCCGCCGGGTCCAGGTCACGCGTCCGCAGCCTGGCCGTCGTCCTGGTCGGGCTGGTCGGACTGCTGGCCGGCTGGCTGGTGTTCCAGCCGCACCGGGCCGCCTGGGTCGGGCACAACGGGGACCACTTCTACTACGTCTCCACCGCGCTGCAGTACGCGGGCGTCGGCTACGAGCAGTCGCTGCAGCAGACCGCCGATCATTTCCGGTACGTGGACGACGGGGTCAAGCTCGATTTCGGGTACCTCGACCCCGCGGTCGCGCCGCTCATCTACCCACGGGTCGTGCTGGGGCTGCTGGCGGTTCCGGCGATCCATCTCTGGGGGATCGCCGGGGTCTGGTCCGCGGGCCTGGCCTGCGGGGCGATCGCCGTCCTGGTGCTGCTCGCGGTCGCCGGCCGGCAGGCGGGCGCGACGGCGGTGCTGGCCATCCCGGTGCTCATCGGCGTCACCCGCTACGCCCCCGAGTTCATGTTCGGGATCTACCAGGAGGCGCCGGTCATCGCGGCGACCGCGCTGCTGCTGGCCGCCTTCCCGCTCGGGACGGCGCGACGTACCTGGTGGCATGCGCTCGCTGCCGCCGCGCTGGTGCCGGTCGTGCTGCTCTCCCGCCAGGTGCCGCTGCTGCCGGTCGGCATGGTCGTGTTCGGCTGGCTCTGGGCGTGGGTGGGCAGCCGGCGGCTGCGCAATCCGTGGCTGCCGTTCGTGGTGACCGTGCTGCCGGTCACCGGGATCACGTACGCCGTCCTCGCCGCCTGGGCGCCGTACGACGCACTGCCCTTCCTCTTCGCCGCCACCGGCACGACGACGGTCGACGACCTGCTGAACCGCGCCCCCGAGTTGTGGCGGACCTCCCTGCTGACGGACTGGAACGCCGTCCTCGCCGACGATCGGCCGTTGCTCGCGGTGACGGCGATCGGGCTGGTCGGCCTGCTCCTGGCGATCCGTAACCCGATCGCGGGCGTGTTCCTGGGAAGCCTGCTGTCCGGGCTGGCCACCGAACTGCTGAATGGGCAGCCGAACGGTTTCCGGTA
>DATDMG010000418.1:0-2396 GCA_036518955.1 Kineosporiaceae bacterium
AATGTCCAGTCCGACTGCAAATGTGTCCTCAGGAATCGAAGTTACTCAGCAACGGGATCGAATGCACGGAGCGTGACACGGGGACCGCCCCAGGTCCGGAACCCTCCATCTACCAGCAACGCAGTGCATCACCCCTTTCGCGAACGTCGCGTCAATGCAGGTGCCGACCTTGCCGACCCCACCATCACAGCCTAAGATCTCTGCTGCACTGACACCCGGGGGGATCTGCGGACATCTGTGAGCACGACGCCAACGAGCGTCGGCGCTATTCGGCGCGTCCGGATTCCATACCGCAGGTTCTCGCGGCAGCACCAGGGTATTTCTTGTCCCCTTACCACGCAGGACGGCCCGCTGCTGCCGCCACGGCTGAGTCGCGTGGCGGCAGTCCGCCCCGCGCTCCGGGGCAGGCTGCCGTGAGGCCGCGGCATCGGTCGACCCCGGCGCCCACCCGGCCCGGCACCGCACAGCTCACGAGAGGACGCCTGATGACCATCGTCGCCACAGACCTGAGCCCCGAGGTCGCCCGTGCCCGGGTCCACGAGCTGGCGCAGAGCGTGTACCACCATCCAGCACTCGACAACGCCTTCTACGGCCTGTGGCGCTCGGCCGAACTGCCGGCCGAGCGGGTCGAGGTGGTGGCCCGCAACTTCTACGCCCAGGTGGCCCCCACCGCCGACCGGATCGCGACGGTCTTCCTGCGGATGGCCGCTGACGACGTCGCGGCCCGGGCGGAGACCGTCGAGAACCTGGTCGACGAGCTGGGCGGCGGCGTCCCCGGCAAGGTACACGTCGTCCTGCTGAAGGACTTCTTCTCGGCGCTGCTGACCCGCCTGCACGGGCGGGAGGTCCGCTTCGCCGATCTGGACCCGACGATCCTGCCTGCTACCGAGCGGCTGATCCGCGAGGGAGCCCTGCTGTTCGGCCACGAGCAGGTCCAGGTCGGCGTCGGCGCCCTCCTCGCCCAGGAGTGGCACGCCTACCCCCAGCTCGTCTACCTCTACGAGGGCGCGCGCAACTACCTGCGCCACTTCGACCTCGAGGAGTTCCACCAGCACTGCGAGTACTTCTACGTGCACATCGGTGCCGCGGAGAAGGAGCACAAGATCCAGTCCTTGTCCACCTCGGCGGCGCTGTGCCGCACCCCCGAACACCTGGAGGCGCTGGAGCACGGCTTCACCCGCTACCTGGACCTGCTGGCCGACTTCTGGCAGGAGCTGGCGGTGGCGGCAACCCCGGACGCGGACGATGCGGTGGCGGGATGACGGCGTTCCCCCGGCAGGTGGCCGTGATCGTCGACCCGCTCCGCGCGGGGACGAAGCTGCCGCAGCTGTTCACCGGGCTCGGCCACCGGTGCGTCGGAGTCCTGAGCCAGCAGAGCGACTCACCGTTCTGGCGGGAGTCCTTCCGGCCGCAGGACCTGCTGACCACGCTGGAGGAGCGCGACGGGTTCGATCGGCTCGTGCGTGAGCTGGCCCGATGGGAGATCAGCTGCATCGTGCCGGGCGGCGAGTCGGGGGTCAACCTGACGGATCGGCTGACCGAGGCCTTCCCCGAGGTGCCCGGGCTGGACCCGGCGACCTCGGCCGCCCGCCGGGACAAGTACCACATGGCGCAGGCCCTGACCGCGGCGGGACTGAGCGCCATCCCGCACTGCCGGACCCGTGACGTGAACGCCGCCCTGGCCTGGTACCGGACCGCCACCGACGGGAACGCCGTGGTGAAGCCTCTGGCCAGCACGTCCGCCGAGGGGGTGCACTTCTGCGCGACGCCCGATGAGTTGGCGGCGGCCTTCGCCGCCGTGCGCGGCAGTATCAGCCTGTTCAACCAGCTCAACGACGAGGTCCTCGTGCAACAGGACATCTCGCGCGACGGGGCCACGGAGTACACGGTCAACTCCGTCAGCTCACGGGGGCTACATCACGTCACCGACGTCTGGCGGATGCGCCGACAGATGGTCGGCGCCACGGCGGTGTGCGTGTACTCCGACCTCGTGGGCCGGGACGAGGACGAGTTCGCTGCGCTGGCCGACTACTGCGCGGACGTGCTGTCCGCGCTGGGGGTGCGCAACGGGACCGCGCACAGCGAGATCATGCTCACCGCGACGGGACCGATCCTGATCGAGACGGGTGCCCGGGTGGAGGGAGCCTGCGATCCGGCGATCGCGCTGTCCCTGTGCGGCTACAGTCAGAACTCCCTGCTGCCGATGAGCTACCTCGACCCGGTGGGGTTCGCGCACGCCGTCCGCCGACCGCAGCCACGGCCGAGGGTGCACGCGCGTCACGTGTACCTGCTGAGTCCGGTCGAGGGCCACGTCGCACGGTCGCCCGACCTGTCGGCGATCCGGGCCCTGCCCACGTTCGGCGGTCTGGAGACCTCCCTGGACGCCGTCCCGGTGC
>DATDMG010000419.1:0-2906 GCA_036518955.1 Kineosporiaceae bacterium
GGCTGGTGCTCGCGGCGCTGCTCCTGGCGCTGGGCACCCTGGCGTGGAGCGTCCTCCTCGACCGGGCACTGACCGCCCGTACCGACTCGGGTACCCAGGCTCGGGTGAGCCGCTCGCCGCTGGAACGGTTGCCCGCCACACCGGTCTGGGCCGTCGCGGGCCGCTCCCTGCGCTACTGGCGGCGGGACCCGCGCTACGTCGTGGCGGTCTCCGGGATCCTGGTCGGCGGGATCGTGCCGATCGTGGCGGTGACGAGTCAGGCGAGGACCAGCGGCCTGCTGCTCGCGGCCGGACCGTTCGTCGGCATGCTGATCGGGATCATCGTGGCGAACGACATCGGTTTCGACGGCAGCGCCTTCGCCGCGCACCTGCTGGCCGGGGTTCCCGGCCGGGTCGACCGACTCGGCCGAGCGCTCGCCGTGCTGTGCTGGGGGGCGCCGCTGCTGGTCGCGCTCTCGATCGCCGGAGCGGCATTCGGCGGCCGCCCCGATCTGTGGGCGGGATGCGTCGGCGCCGCCCTGGGCGGGCTGCTCGCCGGGCTCGGCGCGGCGTCGGTGTCCGGAGCGGTCGTGCCCTACCCGGTGCCGGAGGCCGGCAGCAACCCGTTCCGCAGCAGCACGGGCGGCAGCGCCCGGGCCGCTCTGGCGCAGCTCGCGGTGATGGGCGTGACGGGCGGCGCCGCGTTCCCCGGGATCGCGCTGCTCGTGCTCGCCGCGGTCTCCTGGCCGCCCGCGGCCTGGATCGGGCTCGTCGTGGGGCCGGGGATCGGCTGCGGCGTCCTCGCCGCCGGCGTCGTGATCGGCGGCGGGGCGATCGAGGCCCGCGGTCCGGAGATCCTCGCCGCGGTCCGCAAGCCGCTCTGACGCTCACCCAGGCCCCGGCCGGTGACGGTAGGGACGACCGCGGGAGACCCGCCGCCGCTCGACGTGCGGACGACGCCGCTGCGACCGAGCCGCGGGCGGCCGTGATGCGCGACGTCCTGTCCGCGGGACTGGACTTCTGACATGTCCGCCTGGATCATCATGCACGCCAAGGAAGGCACCGAAGACCAGCGCGCCCAAGCCCGCTGGGCCCTGTGGTCCGCCGGCCGCCAAGACCTACTCGGGATGATCCCCGAACCCCAGCTCGAGCCCGACTCCCTACTCGGCCGCCTCGCCTGCCAACACCGGCCACCTCGACCCCGTCACCCCCGACCCGGCCAACCCGGACCGCGATAAGCCGGACCGCGATAAGCCGGACGGCAACAGGCCGGACAGCCTCGCGCGGCACAGCGACCTGGACCGCGCCATCCTGGCCTACACCCACGCCCGCTGGGGCGACCCCACCGACCCCCAACCGATCTGGGACACCCTCACCGTCACCCGCCAGCGCCGCAACGGCCAGACGACCATCCCGGTCAACGTCGAGGAACTCTGCTACCGCACCGCCGCCCAAGTCCTCCTGGACGCCCACACTCCCCTGACCATTCACCCGCGCGGCACCCTCACCCTCACGGGACCGGCACCCCAGGTCGCCACCAAGCTGCTCACCCGCCAGGCCACCGCCGAAGTCACCGCCCACCGCGAACGCGAAGCCCAGCAGGCACTCACCCTCATCACCCGCGCGACGTGGGTCCTGGCCGGGCTGGTCGGCGCGCTGGCCGTCCTGCTCGGCCTGGCCGTGTCCACCCTGCCCCTGTGGCTCCCCCAAGCCGGAAATCTCGACCTGCAAGTCCGGCTCAGCCTCGCCACCGGCCTGTTCCTCATCACCTCCACCGCCCTGAGCGTCACCATGGCCACCGACACCGCCCAACTCGTCGCCCCCAGCTGGCTACGCAGCATCGGCAAGGGCCACCTACGCAGCTGACCACCCCAGACAGCTGACCACCCCAGACTGTCGGACACCGGAGCTACCGTGGACTCAGCTCATCTCACCCGGGCGGCCCGCCATGCCCGTTGACCGCATCTGGCTCGACGTCACCTACGAGGAGAAGGACACGGCGAAGGCAGCCGGCGCGCGGTGGGATCCCGACGCCCGACGCTGGTACGCACCCCGGCCCGGTATCGCCGCGCTCGACCCGTGGCTTGCCCGCCCACCGCTCCCCGAACTGCTGCCCGGTGAGGACCGCACGCTCGGCTGCGGGCTGTTCGTCGACCTGGTCCCCGAGTCCTGCTGGTTCACCAACGCCCGATCCTGCATCAGCACACGGGACTGGCAACGCATTCAGCAGATGGTCCTGGGCCGAGCCGGCGCCCGGTGCGAAGTATGCGGTGCGACCCGCGACCGCGAGCAGCAGCGGTGGCTGGAGGTCCACGAACGCTGGACCTACGACGACGACAACCTCCTCCAGACACTACGACGACTGATCTGCCTGTGCACCCAATGCCACCAGGCCACCCACTTCGGCCTGGCCAACGTCCGCGGGCGCGCCGACCAGGCCCGCGCCCACCTCCTGACCGTCACCGGGATGACGGACCTCCAGGCCAGACGACACATCGACGACGCGTTCACACTCTGGCAGCAGCGTTCCCGACGGACATGGTCCCTGGACCTGAGCATCCTCACCAACGCCAACATCGCGCTCGCGGCGGCACCCACCGCGCAGGGCCGGCCACCAGCAGCTGACCGACGCCGGGTTCGCCGAGGCGATGCAGGCTGCGCTGCTGGCCGAACCGGTGCTGACCGCCGATGAGTCCCCGGTCGAGGTGGTCACCCCCGCGAAGGACCCCGCCACCGGCCAACCGGGGCCCCGCGCCCCGCACGTGATGGTGCTGCGGACCCCGGACGAACGGTTGGTCCTGCTGACCGCGCTGGCCTCCCGCCGTCACGACGACGTGACCGCCTCGCTGCGGACCTTCACCGGCTACCTGATCGTCGACGGCTACTAATAGGAAACTAGATTCCTGGACACCTCTCGCTGACCCGTC
>DATDMG010000420.1:0-8832 GCA_036518955.1 Kineosporiaceae bacterium
CTGCCCGGGAGGAGGTCGCCGGTCGCCGGCGCGGACGTCGCGCCGTCCGGGGCCGCTGTCCCGGGCGGTGCGGGTGCCGGGGACCGGCCCGCCGCCAGGGCACGGGAGGTGTCGACGGACGCCAGCACCGCGGTCGGCAGCAGCACCACGACGCGGGTGCCGCCGTAGGCGGGGGACGGGGTCAGAGTCACCCGGATGTCGTGCCGAGCGGCCAGTTGGGCGACCACGAACAGCCCGAGCCGGGGCTCCTCCGCGAGAGCCATCACCTGGAACTCGGGCGCCTCGTGCAGGAGCGCGTTCAGCTGGTCCAGCTGCTCCTGCTCGATGCCCAGGCCCTGGTCCTCGACCTCCAGCACCAGGCCGCGCCCGACCACGTTGCCCCTGACCTCGACCCGGGACATCGGCGGGGAGAAGCTGGTCGCGTTGTCGACCAGCTCGGCGAGCAGGTGGATCAGGTCGCCGACGACGGTGCCCGTGATCTCCACCGCGGGCACCGGTCCGACGCTCACCCGGACGTAGTCCTCCGCCTCGCTGATCGCGCTGCGGACGATGTCCAGCAGCGGGACCGGGGCGCGCCACTGCCGCCCGGGTTGGCCGCCGCCGAGGATGATCAGGTTCTCCGCGTTGCGCCGGGACCGCGTCGCCAGGTGATCGAGCTGGAAGAGCAGGGCGAGCTGGTCCGGGTCCTCCTGGCCGCCCTCGGCCTGGTCCAGCACGTTCAGCTGACGGTGCACGATCGTCTGGTTGCGGTGCGCGATGTCCAGGAACACCGTGCGTAGGCCCGCCCGGGTCTCCGCCTCCCGGGCCGCGGCCGCGACCGCCGTCCGCTGGGCTTCCTGGAACGCCGAGGCCACCTGGCCCACCTCGTCGGACCCGTAGCTGAGCGGCGGCAGCTCGGCGCTCACGTCGACCGACTCGCCCGCCCGCAGCCGCTCGACGATCCGCGGCAGCCGCTCCCGGGACAGCGTCAGGGTGTCCTGGCGCAGGCTCCGCAGCCGGCGCACCAGCCGTCCGGCGGCCAGGGTGGCGAGCAGCAGCACCAGCACGCCGAGGAGGAGCAGCAGACCGGCGGCGACCAGCCCGCGCCGCACCTGCGCATCCGCCTCCTGTCCGGAACGCTCGGCCGCGTACTGGATGTGCTCGACGGTGATGTTCCCGATGGCATTCAGCGCAGCGATGAGATCCTGCCCCCAGCGGGCCTGGTCCGGCCGGGGCTCGGTGGTGGCCGACGTGGCGGTCCCGACACCCGCGGTCCCGACACCCGCGGCCCCGACACCCGCGGCCCCGACACCCGCGGCGCCGGCGCGGCCGGCGCCCAGGCCCTCCCGGCCGCCGGGGGTACGGACAGCCCCGACGGCGCCGACCGGGCCGGCTTGGAGCACCTGCCGGTAGTTCTGCTCGAGCCGTGCCCACAGCGGCCCCGCGGTGAAGGCGGCGAGCTGCCGCGCCGTCGTGGGCTCGAGCAGGGACTGCACCTCGCTCAGCCGCGACCGCGCCGCCCCGAGCCGGGTGGTGAACCGCTGGTAGGTCTGCGCGTCCAGGCCGGGCCCGGCGAACGACGCGGCGGCGAGCCCGTCGGCGTCCGACAGGTCGTCGATGGCCCGCATCATGGTTACCGAGGTGGTCTGCGCGACCGCCGCCGACGCCACGGACTGCGCCAGCACGTCCTGGTACAGCGAGACCGTGATGTCCGACGACATGTCGGAGAAGTAGGTCGAGACCTCGAGCGGGGTGGCCTGGTGGGTCGCGATCCGGTTGCGCTCCGCAGGGAACCGGCCGAAGAACGCGTCGAGCTGGTCGGCGAACAGGCGGTACTGCACCGGGCGGAGGTCCGCGAGACGGTGGAACTGGGCCCGGATCGGCCCGGCGCTGCCGTCCACCGCCGCCCGGATGGCGGCGAGGTCGGACGGCTTCGCCGCCGGATCCGCCGCATAGATGACCGACTGGTGGCGCTCGGCGAGGAGTTGCGTGATGAACACCGAGGTCGGCGGGACGGCCTTGGTGAAGGCATCCGTCTCGGCGCGGATGCGCAGGCCGTCGAGCACCGACTGGGCGGCGAGCACTCCACCCCCCGCCAGCAGGACCAGAGTCGGCACCCAGGCGATCGCCAGGATCCGAAATCTGATACTGCCCTTTCGGGCCAGCGATTCCGGGACAGCGGAAACAGGTGCCACGGCTATGGCCTCCAGGCGGCGGCAGTAGCGAAGCGTGCCCCACCGACCCCAGTCGGTTGGTTGCCGCCTAGTATTGCCCAAGGCGCACGTCAGCGAGCCCTTTTTCCGACGGTCAGCCCCGTTGCCGCCAATGACAGGTCACACACCGTGAACAGTAATCGGGAGAGGACGACGACCACGACGACCTCCCCCGAGCCCAGGATCGGGGAGAGCACGGTCGCCAGCGCCAGCTCACGGGCGCCGGCGCCGGCGGGCGCCACGACCACGACGAACCCGGCGACCCAGGCGAGCGCGTAACCGCCGGTAGCCAGGGCCAGGGTGTGCCAGGCCCGCGGGGCGCTGAGGGAGATCGAGAGGCAGTAGACCTGCAGGCCGGCACACAGCCACGACGCCAGTGCCCAGCCGAGCGACGCCGCGGTGCCCCGCAGCGACGTCCACTCCCCGAGCGGCGGCCGGCCCACCAGCCGCAGCGCCCGGTCGAGCAGCCGGCCCAGCACGCGTGGGTGCAGCACGACGATCAGGGGCAACCCGAGAAACAGCATCCGGCTCAGGGAGCTGCCGGCGACGCCGGGCACGAAGGGCAGGCTGGCCAGGACGACGACGAGCGCGCTGAACGCCGACAGCAGGATGAGCACGAGCGTGGCCGCCGCGGATCGGCGCCGGGCGACCCCGTGGTCCCGGCCGAGCTCGGCCTGCACGACGACCGGCCACAGACTGCCGGGCACGTACTTGCCGATCTGCCCGACGAAGAAGATCCGCGCAGCCACCGCCAGCGGCAGCCGTGACCCCAGGTCCGCCAGGACGGCCCGCCAGGCAAGGCCAGTGAACAGTAGGTTACCCAGAGTGGCCAGTACCGCCGCCAGCAGCCAGCGGCCCTGCATCCGCGCCAGGGCGTCGACGACCTGGTCCCGGCGGCTCACGATCGCCCACACCGCCAGCGCGACCGCCAGGATGCCGAACGCCGCCCGCGCAGGGGTGGACTGGACCATCGCCGCAGCGCGGCGGGCCGCCGGCAGGGTGGCGGCGAGCAGGCCGCGCCGCGCCGGGACCCGCCCGGCCCCCTCCGGCACCGGACCGCCCCCGGACGCCGTCCCGTCCACCGGGCGCCTCATGCCCGCTCCCCCGCCCGCGGCCCGAGGTCGGCCACCAACGCCCGCAGGTAACGGCGCCAGGGCCCGTCGAGGTCCACCGCCGGGACGCCGCCGCGCAGCTGGGCGAGCCGTGCCGGGACGGCCACCTCGCGCAGCGCCGCCGCCAGCGCGACGACGTCGCCGGGCGGCACGACGAGCCCATCGACGCCGTCCCGTACCTGCGCCGGAAAGGTCCCGGTGGCGCTGGCGACCACCGGCAGCCGGTGGGCGTGGGCCAGGGCCACGTTCTGCGAGGCGGTCGCGTGCCGGTAGGGCAACGCCAGCACGTCGTGGGTCGCGGCGAGGACGGCGACCCGCTCGCCCGGCACGTAACCCGCCTCCAGCCGGACCCGGCCCGCGAGCCGCGGGTCCTGCGCCAGCGCCCGCAGCCGCTCGCCCGCCCGGCCCCACTGCTCGCCGGCGACCGTCACCTCGACGTCCGACACCTGCGCCGCGGCCTCCAGGAGCAGGTCGAACCCCTTGTACTCACGGACCATCCCGAGCGCGAGCACCCGGGTGCGCCGCTCCCCCCGGTGGGTGCCGTCAGCCTGCCCGCGCAGCGGTCCAGGAGCCGGCCCCGGCCCCGGCCCCGGCTCGGCGACGCCGCCCGGTAGGTGCGGGGGCAGGTCCGCGACGCACACCTGCCGCGCGCCGATCGCCACCGCCTGGTCGGCGAGCTGCGCGGAGTGCACCAGCACGGCGTCCGCGGTGGCCAGCAGCCGGCCCATCAGCCAGGCGTCGCCCGGGTGCGGCTCATGCGGGACCACGTTGTGGGCGACGACGACCACCCGGGGCCGGGCGGCTCCGGCGCGCAGCGCCCGGAGCAGCACCCGCAGGGCCGGAACCTGCACCGGGACGACGACCGCCAGCACGACGAGGTCGACGTCGCGCAGCCGGGCACCGGCCCGCCACCAGGTGCCCGGGCGGTCCCAGCGGAGCATGCGGACGGTCCGGGGGTAGGGCGGCAGGTCGGGGGCGCCGTCCGGCACGGCCTGCTCCCCCGGGTAGAGGGCTGCCGGGTACAGCCGGGACCAGGACACCAGCACGGTGTCGTGACCGGCCGCGGCCAGCCGGTGGGCGAGCTCGGTGGTGTGCGCGGCGACCCCACCCTTGTACGGGTGCGTGGGGCCGACCACGGCCACCCGCAGCCCTGGATCACCGCCGCCGGTCGCCACGGAGTCGGTCGCCACGGAGTCAGTCGCCACGGACGCCCGGGTCACCCACCAGGTCGCCGCGGGAGCGGACGACGAGGTCGGCCAGCAACGCCATCGACGCGATGATCAGGCTGGAGAGCACGATCAGGATCGTGACCGCGGGAAAGTAGAAGGGATGCCGGATCATGTCGACGACGGCCTTCACCAGCCCGATCAGCAGCAGCCAGAGGGCAGGCGGCATCAGCACCTTGAGCGGGTCGAAGTACATCACCATCCGCAGCACCTGCAGGATGTAGCGGTAGGCGTCGCGCAGGAAGTGGAACTTCGACACCCCGGCCCGCTTCGCGTAGTCGATCGGCACGTACTTGATGTCGTGCTGGTTCGACAGGAACGCGAGCGTGATCGTGGTGACGCAGGAGAACCCCGGCGGCAGCAGGCGCAGGTACGGCAGCGCGACCGAGCGCCGGAACGCCCGCAGGCCGGAGTTGAGGTCGGGGATCGTCTGGTTGGTGAGCCGCTCGGCGAGCTTGCGGATGAACCACTTGGCCGGCAGCCGCAGCCACTTGTAGGTGCCCTCCTCGGTGGTGCGGGCGCCGACGACCTGGTCGTACGTCGGGTCCTCGAGCAGGATCCGGATCAGTTCCGGGATCCGCTCGTTGGGGTAGGACATGTCGGCGTCCGTCCAGACCACGATCTCGCCCCGCGCCTGCTGGGTGCCGATCCGGCGCACCGTCCCGGACCCGCCGTTGCGGCGGAACGCGACCACGCGGACCGCCGGCATCGTCTCGGCGGCCGCCCGTAGCACGGCGAGCGTGTCGTCGGTGCTGGCGTCGTCCACGGCGAGGAGCTCGTAGCTGAGCCCCGACCCGTCCAGGGCGGCAGTGATCCGTTGCAGCTCGGCGAGAACGTGGTCGGCCTCGTTGTAGCAGGGCAGCACCACCGTTGCCACCGGCGGTGCAGGCTGCTCCGCGGCGCGGGCCGGGGCCGGCAGCGCCTGCGCACCGCCGGCCGGACGGCGCGGGCGCGCGTCATCAGGTGCGGGCGCCGCCTGAGCTCCGACGGAGGGAGGGATCGCGTGCGTCGTGGTGTCCATCGCGGGTGCGAGGCTACCCCCGCGGCCTGCCAGGGACCTACCGGGCCCCGCAGCTCACCCCGTCGGACCCTCGGGGGCGCGCCCGGTCCGGTCAGCCGCCGGCGGGGCTGCGCCAGGTCGCCAGCCAGACGTCGATCACCAGGCCGCTGACCGTGGACGGCCTGCGGACGAGCACGTGCTGGTCCTCGGTGGTGTGCCGGAGCACGGCTCGCCGGGGCTGCTGCCCGAGAGCCGCGAGCGCACGCGGCGCCGAACCGTCGTCCTCGGCTGCCGACAACAGCACCAGCCGCCCTCCGGCCCCGCCGATCAGGGCCGCAAGGTGCCCCAGGGCCGCCCGCTGCTCCGACACCGTCCCCGCCAGCAGCGCCGCGGACGGTCGTCCGCACACCCCGCGGATCACCTGCACCCATTCGTTCTGCGCCCGGATGCCGCCGGAGGCGTCGGTGACGCCGACGACGACGTCGCCGGGCCGCAGCTGGGCGCACACCGCGGCCACCGACTTCGGCTCGCCCACCTCGGTCCGTGAACTCGCCACCGGCCGGGTGGCGACCGCCGCCGGGACCACGATCGCCAGCACGGCGGCGAGGACGGCCGCGACGAGCACGCCGACGGGCATCCGCCGACGGGCGTACCGCACCCCCCGGGCTGCGGCGGCGGTGGCCGCGACCACGACCGCCGGCAGCACGACCGGGACCAGCCGGCGGTCCGCCCAGGGATGGTCAGGGGTGATCCCGGGCCGGTAGAGAATGAGGACGACGGACCCCAGGCCGACGAGCGCCGCAACCAGCCAGCGCGGGGGCAGCCCGTCGCCGGCCGCCGGCCGCAGCCCGTCGCCGGCCGCCGGCAGTCGGCGGCTGCGCACCCACCAGCGCGTGGCGCCCGCCGCCGCCGCGGCGAACGCGGCGAGCGCCGCGATGCCGGCCGGGATCCCGACGTACCACGTCACCCAGCCCACCGACTGCTCGGCATAGGTGCGCGCGCCGTCCACCGGCAGCCCCTGCTGCGCCTGAAGGCTGGCGACCAGGGCGTTCCCCGGGTCGTCGACGGCCTGCCGCGCCACCATCCACCAGGGCCGGCTGGCCAGGACCAGCCCGGCCAGGACGACGAGCCCCGCGGCCAGCGCGGGCAGGACCCGGTCTGCCGTGCCGGAGCACCCGTCCCCGGCGACGACCTCCGCCCCGACGGCCGCCCGCCGGCGCTCCCACACCCGGTGCGCGGCGACGGCGACGAGGCCGGCGACGAGGAGCGCGACGGTCGCCGCGACGAGGGGGCCCAGGGACCCGGCGACGGTCCGCAGGTAGGGCCGGGCGAGCCACACCGCCGGCACGGCCGCCAGGGTGACGCCGGCCGCCGACGCGACGCCCAGCGGAACCGCGGCCGGGTGCCGGCGGATCCACAGCACCGTGCAGACGGGCACGACGAGCGCCACCTCGCGGACGGCGTCCACGCGCACCAGCGCCGCCAGCCCGAGCAGCGCGCCGGCGAGAACGGCGACCCGGCCCGCGCGCCCGCCCGAGCGCGGATCGAGCGCGTCGCACGTCAGGGCCGCCGCGCCGAGCACGATCACCAGCGCGGCCGGTTCGGAGAACGTCGTCCGGGCGGCGTGCAGGACGGGCTGCGTCAGGGCCAGCCCGGCGCAGGCCAGCGGGGCCCAGCGCGGGCCGACGATCCGCGCGGTGAGCCCCCCGGCCCCGAGCAGCGCCAGCCCGCCGAGCACGGCCGGGACGACGAACAGCCCGCCCCAGCCACCGAGCCACCAGCCCAGCGAGTACAGGGCCGGCGCTCCGAGCAGGAACTGCGGCAGGATCTGCGCCGTCGCGGCGCTCCCGGAGCCGGACACCACCTGGTAGAACGCGGGGCTGTCCAGGGTGAACCCGGGCACCGACAGCGCCCGCGGGCCGCCGAAGGCGGCCAGATCGGCGTCCACCGGCAGGCCGTGGCGGGTGCCCAGCCACTGTGCGTAGAGAGCGTACGAGCCGGCGTCCCGGCGCAGCACGAGATGCTCGCCGTGGGTCGCCGCCGCCCACACCGCGAAGGCGACCGCCACCGCCAGGCAGGCCACCGCCGACCAGACCGGCACCGGCGGCCCACCCCGGACCGGGATCCAGCGCGCCAGCCACGCCACCGCCACCGCCACCGCCACCGCCAGCGGGGCGACGACCTCCGGCCGCCACCACCCGGCCGGCACCAGCAGCGCGGCCAGCGCGCACACCGCGAGCACGCCGAGCGCGGCGACCGGACCACCGGCCAGCAGCAGCACCGCGGCGGTCCGCTCGCCGCGCAGCTGGGCGGGCTGGCGCACAACACCCTCCGTTCGCGCCGCGGGGCGGCGCTGCCCCGCGTGGTCGTCGGTGGCGGGACGGCGGAATCGGACCGTCACGCCGGCGTCACCGTGACGGTAGTGCGTCGCCGTCCGCCGCGCGGCCTGGGCGAGGCGCAACGCGCCGGGGCCGACCGTCAGCTGGCCAGGTGCCGAGCGTCCCCCTCGACCCGACGCCCGCGGGCGTGCCCGACCTGCTCCGCCGGCTGCTCACCGACGACCCGGGCCGGCCCCGGCTCACCTGGTACGGCCCGGACGGCGAGCGGGCCGAGTTCTCCGCCAAGGTCCTCGACAACTGGGTCGCGAAGACGGCGAACCTGCTCGTCGAGGAGGTGGACGCCGGCCCGGGCAGCCGGGTGGCGATCGCGCTGCCGGCACACTGGCGCACCGTGACCTGGCTGCTCGCGGCGTGGTCGACCGGCGCCTGTGCGGTCCTCGTCCCGGCCGACGCCGCACCGCCCGACGACGCGGACGCGGTCGTCGCGGCCGACCCCGAACTGCTCCGGGCGGCCGCCACGGCACCGCGCGCGGTGACCGTGGCGGTCGCCCTGCCGGTGCTGGCCCGCGGCTACGGTCCGGGGCTGGCCGAGGGCGCCCTCGACGCCGTCGTGGAGATCAGGTCTCGGGGCGACGTCTTCGTGCCCCTCGTCCACCCGGTCGCCACCGACGCGGCGCTCGAGACGCCTTCGGGGAAGATCGGGCACGGCGAGCTGCTGCCCCGCGCGGCCCGGGCCGCGGACCACGCCGGATGGCCGGCCGGCGTCCGGCTGCTCACCGACGCCGGCGCCGAGCGAGTGCTCGACGAAGTGGTCGCCCCCCTGCTCCGCCTCGGGTCCGTGGTGCTGCACCACGACCTGCCCTCCCTGGACGAACCGGCCAGGAGCGCCCTGCAGGACCAGGAGGGGATCACCGCCGTCGCGGCGCCCGGTCGGTGACTGGCGCCACCGGGCGGCGCATGAGC
>DATDMG010000421.1:0-11832 GCA_036518955.1 Kineosporiaceae bacterium
GCGCGCGGCCGCGGCCGCCGCGGCGTCCGACGCGGCCCGGCCCGGCCCGGCGCCCCCGGCGACCCGGGTCACGCCCTCTCCACCACGATCCGGACCTCGGACCCGTCGCCGAGGGTCGCCTCGCCGACCGCCGGCCCCGGCTCGCCAGGTGCCCGCAGGACGACGTCCACCGCCAGCGTCTCCCCCGCGACCAGCTGCTGGAACGCGGTGAGGGCGGCCGCCGCCTCGCCGTCGGCCGCGACCGTCAGCCGGATCCGGTCGCCGACCGCCAGGCCGGCGTCGCGGCGGACCTGCTGCACCGCCCGGACCAGGTCGCGGGCCAGCCCCTCCCGCCGGAGCTCCGGCGTCACCTCGGTGTCGAGGACGACGAAACCGCCACGCGGCAGCACCGCGACCGCCTCCTCGCCGGCGCTGTCCGCGATCACCACCTGCAGGGCGTACTCGCCCTCCAGCAGCGGGACGCCGCCGCACACCACCGACCCGTCACCGGTGACGGCCCAGTCGCCCGTCTTGCTCGCCCGGATCACCTCCTGCACCTGCTTCCCCAGCCGCGGCCCGGCCGCCCGGGCGTTCACGGTCAGCTGCCGCGTCACGCCGAGGTTCCCGGCGTCGGCCTCGGCCAGGCCGACGACCCGGATCTCCTTGACGTTGACCTCGTCGGCGACCACCGGCAGGAAGTCGGCGAGCAGCGCCGGGTCGTCGACGACGACCGTCAGCGCGGGCAGCGGCAGCCGCACCCGCAGCCGGAGCGCCTTGCGCAGACCGAGGGTGGTCGACGCCACCTCACGGGCGGCGTCCATGGCGGCGACCAGCCCGGCGTCCGCGGGGAGCTGGCCGGGCGAGGGCCAGTCGGTCAGATGGACGCTGCGCCCGCCGGTGAGCCCGCGCCAGATCTCCTCGGTGACCGACGGGGCGAGGGGCGCCGCGACCCGACAGAGCACCTCCAGCACGGTGAACAGGGTGTCGAAGGCGTTGCGGGCGTCGTCCGTCAATCCGGACGTCGCCCAGAACCGCTCCCGCGAGCGCCGCACGTACCAGTTGGTCAGGACATCGAGGAACTCGCGGACCTCCTGGCAGGCCCCGGCGACGTCGAAGACCTCCATCGCCGCGGAGACCGCGGTCACCAGGTCGTGCGCCTTCGCCACCAGGTACCGGTCCAGGACGTCGGTCGAGTCGGTGCGCCGGCTCGCCTCGTACCCCTTCTCGCCGGCAGTGTTGGCGTAGAGCGAGAAGAAGTACCAGACGTTCCACAGCGGCAGCAGCACCTGCCGGACGCCGTCGCGGATGCCCTGCTCGGTCACGACCAGGTTGCCACCGCGCAGCACCGGGGAACTCATCAGGAACCAGCGCATCGCGTCGGACCCGTCGCGGTCGAAGACCTCCCGCACGTCGGGATAGTTGCGCAAGCTCTTCGACATCTTGCGCCCGTCGTCGCCGAGCAGGATCCCGTGACTGACGCAGGAGCCGAACGCCGGCCGGTCGAACAGCGCCGTGGCCAGCACGTGCAGGGTGTAGAACCAGCCGCGGGTCTGCCCGATGTACTCGACGATGAAGTCGCCCGGGTAGTGGTGCTCGAACCACTCGCGGTTCTCGAACGGGTAGTGCACCTGGGCGAACGGCATCGAGCCGGACTCGAACCAGCAGTCCAGCACCTCCGGCACCCGCCGCATGGTCGAGGCGCCGGAGGGATCGTCGGGGTTCGGCCGGGTCAGCTCGTCGACGAAGGGGCGATGCAGGTCGGTCGGCCGCACCCCGAAGTCGCGCTCCAGCTCGTCGAGGGAGCCGTAGACGTCGACCCGCGGATACCGCGGATCGTCGCTGACCCAGACCGGGAGCGGGCTGCCCCAGTAGCGGTTGCGGCTGATCGACCAGTCCCGGGCGTTCTCCAGCCACTTGCCGAAGGAGCCGTCCTTGATGTGCTCGGGGACCCAGCGGATCTGCTGGTTGAGCTCGACCATCCGATCCCGCAAGGCGGTGACCCGGACGAACCATGACGACACCGCCTTGTAGATGAGCGCGTTGTCGCAGCGCCAGCAGTGCGGGTACGGGTGGTCGTAGGTCTCCTGGCGCAGCAGCGCGCCCACCGCCTTGAGATCCGCGACGATCGGCCGGTTCGCCTCGAACACCTGCAGGCCGGCGTACGGCGGCACCTGGTCGGTGAACCGGCCGTGCGCGTCGACCGGCACGACCGGCTCGATCCCGACCGCGTCGCACGCCGCCATGTCGTCCTCGCCGAAGGCGGGCGCCATGTGCACGATCCCGGTGCCTTCGTCGGTGGTGACGAAGGCACCGCCGAGGATCTGGTGCGCGTGGGGCCGGCCGGCGAAGAAGTCGAAGACCGGCGTGTAACGGTTGCCGACCAGGTCTGCGCCACCCAGCCGCGCCACCACCCGGGAGGCGGCGTCATCGCCCAGCTCGCGGGTGTAGTGCGCCAGCCGGGCCTCGGCGAGCACGAACCGCTCCCCCGCCAGCGGACCGGCCGCGGGCCCCTCGACGACGACGTAGTCCACCTCCGGGTGGACGGCGGCGGCCAGGTTGCTGGGCAGCGTCCACGGGGTCGTCGTCCAGATCAGGGCGAGCGCCCCGGCCGCGGGACCGTCGAGAAGCCGGAGCCCGACGGTGACGGCAGGGTCCTGGCGCTGCCGGTAGACGTCGTCCATCCGGGTCTCGGTGTTGGACAGCGGCGTCTCGCAGCGCCAGCAGTAGGCCAGCACCCGGAAGCCCTCGTAGATCAGGCCCTTGTCCCACAAGGTCTTGAAGGCCCACAGCACGCTCTCCATGTAGTCCAGGTCGAGCGTCTTGTAGTCGTTCTCGAAGTCGACCCAGCGGGCCTGGCGGTGGACGTAGTCCTCCCACTCCTTCGTGTACCTCAGCACCGACGCGCGGCAGGCGTCGTTGAAGGGCGCCACGCCCATCGCCTCGATCTGGGACTTGTGCGTGATCCCCAGCTGCTTCTCGGCCTCGACCTCGGCCGGCAAGCCGTGGCAGTCCCAGCCGAAGCGCCGATCGACGCGACGGCCCTTCATCGTCTCGTACCTCGGGACGACGTCCTTGACATAACCGGTGAGCAGGTGCCCGTAGTGGGGCAGGCCGTTCGCGAACGGGGGACCGTCGTAGAAGACGAACTCGTTGCCGCCGATCTCACCACCGGGGCCGTCGGCCGGGCGGGCCTGGACGCTCGCGGCGAAGGTGCCGTCGGCGTCCCAGTACCGGCGGACCCGGTCCTCGATCTCGGGGAAGCGGGGCGCGGCGGGCACGTCGAGCGGCGCCGCCTGTTCGACGGCCGTGGCGGCCTTGGGGTAGCTCACTGCGGTCTCCTCGTCGTCCTGCTCGCTGCGGCGACCGTACCTGGTGGCACGGACAAACCTCCGCGAGGACGACGCCACCTGGGCCGGCGCGGCCCGGCAGCACCGCGGTACCACCTCGCTTGCCACCCCGCCGGAGCGGCGCGACCACTCGTTCACAGCTGTGACGGGCCTACCCGTCCGGTTCTACTGAGGCCGGCCTCGCGCGACCGGCCCGTTCTTCCGGAGGCTCGCCGGTGATGGCCGGGTCGACGCCTGTGCCGTCCACGATACCGGCCGCGCACCCGGGCCACGACGGGGTTGCCGCGGCCCTCGAGCCGGCGCGAGCGGCCGCTGCGGGCCCTCGTCACGGACGGGGTGCCGGACCGGGTACGGCGTGCGGAACACCTGGGTAACCTGGATACCCGCGAGAGGATGCAGCCATGAGCAGGCCCCCCACCCTGGCCGACGTGGCGCGTGTGGCCGGGGTATCACTCGCTACGGCGTCGCGGGTGCTCAACAGCCGGGCACGGCCCGTCGGTGAACCGTACCGGAGCAAGGTCCTGGCCGCCGCCCGCAGCCTGGGCTACGCGCCCAACACGCTCGCCCAGGCCGTCGCACGCGGCAGCAGCAACGTGCTCGGGCTGATCGTTCACGACGTCACCGACCCGTACTTCGGGGCGATCACCGACGGGGTGACGCAGGCGGCCGAGCAGTCCGGGCTGGTCGTCGTCCTCGCCGTCACCCGCCGGGACCCGGAACGGGAACTGGACTACCTGATGGTGCTGCGCGGGCAGCGCGCCCGAGCAGTGATCCTGGCCGGTTCCCGGACGACCAGCGCCGAGGCCAATGCCCGGCTGGCGACGGAGCTCGAGGCGTTCCAGGCCACCGGTGGCGCCGCTGCCGCGATCGCCCAGAACGGGCTCGGCATCCACACCGTGGTGCCCCTGAACCGGGCCGGCGCGCACGACCTGGCGCTGGCGCTGCACGGCCTCGGGCACCGCCGGTTCGCCGTGCTCGCCGGACCCCAGGACCTGGTGACGGCCCTGGAGCGACTGACCGGGTTTCTCCACGGGCTGGAGTCGGCGGGGATCGATCCGGGCGAGGTGCGCGTCATCCCGGGGGCCTTCACCCGGGACGGCGGCGTCGAGGCGGCGCGGGCGCTGCTCGCCGAGGGGAAGCCGGTGACCTGCGTGTTCGCGGTCAACGACGTGATGGCGGTCGGGGCCATGTCCGAGTTCCGCCGGTCCGGGGTGGCGATCCCCGGCGACCTGTCGATCGCGGGATTCGACGACATCGACACCCTGCAGGACGTCGCGCCCCGGCTCACCAGCGTGCGCCTGCCGCTGGAGGAGATGGGCGCCCAGGCCGCCCGACTCGCCCTCAGCCGCGCCGAGGGAGCGCCGACAGTGGTCAGGTTCCCGGGCGACGTCCGGCTGCGCCAGAGCGTGCGGCGCCTCTGAGCCCGGACCGGGCCGTCGCGGTCCGGCGCAGCACGCCACCGAGCAGGGTCAGCCCCGACGGCGCGGTGAACCCCACGGCCGACTCCCCCCGACCCGCTCCAGCCGGACACCCTGGACAGCTCACGTATCGTCAAGGCAGTCATAAGAATACGTCGTGAAACTCGCAGGAGAATCTCTACGCAATCCCAACGACGACCAGGTGCCCGCCGCAGGGCATTCGCATCACTATTCGCGCGGGCAGCTCGAAGATCCGCGCACGTTTGCCATGAGGCCGCCGGTCGAGGCAGTGACCTGCACCAACCGCCGCAGAATCCCCTTCGGACGCGCGGCGGGAGCGCTCCCTTGACAGCCCTGAAGGAGATTCTCAAAGATTTTCCGACGGCGGCCCACGAACGGACGCCTTGCCGTCTAGCCTGACCGGGTGCATCACCGACGTAACCCAGCGCACGCAATCCGCACCGGCGCCCTGTACGCCGGCGGGTTCCTGGGTCCGTTCGGTGGCGCGATGGCCGCACCGATGCTGCCGGAGCTCAGCGCCGGGCTCGACACCTCGCTGAGCCGGGCGTCCTGGGCGGTGACCGCATACATGATCCCCTTTGCGGTCATCATGCTGGTCTCCGGCACGCTCGGCGAGCGTTGGGGGCGGGCCCGCACCATGCAGTGGGCCTACGTCGGCTACGCGATCGGCTCGCTCGCCTGCGCCATGGCACCGTCCCTCGGCCTGTTCCTGGCCGCCCGGGGGCTGCAGGGTGCGGCCAATGCCTTCACCTCGCCGCTGCTGGTGGCAGCGATCTCGGACGCCGTGCCGCCTCGCCTGCTCGGCCGGGCCCTCGGCGTCTTCGGCAGCCTGCAGGCGGCCGGGCAGGCCTTCGCCCCGCTCGTCGGCGGTGCCGCGGCTGCGGTGGACTACCGGCTGGCGTTCGTCGCCAGCGCGCTCGCGGCGTCCACGCTCGCCATCACCGCGCCGTCCGACTCCCCGGTGCCCCACCGCCCCGGCCCCGTCGGTGCCCCCCGCAGCCACTGGCGCGCCCTGGCGAACCGCCGTGTCGCGGTCAGCTGTGCCGTCGCGTTCTGCCTCTATCTGGCCACCACCGGACTGCAGCTCCTGGTGGCCCTGCGCGCGGGCGACCGGTTCGGACTCGGCCCGGACGTACGCGGCCTGGTCATCGCCGCGTTCGGCACCGCGGGCCTGGTCACCGCCCCGCGGATGGGCCGGCTGGCGGACCGGTTCGGGATCCGGCCGTTCGGGATCACGGTCCTGATCGGCTTCGGCGGATGCGTCCTGGTCAGCGGGGTGGTGCCCACGCTCTGGCTGCTGGTGGCACTGGTGGCGGGCGCAGGCGTGACGTCGACGGCGTCCCGGGTGACGGTCAACGCCCTCGCCGTCCGGAGCACGCCCACCAACCGGGGTGGCGCGATGTCCCTGACCCAGGCGGGGCAGTTCCTCGGGTCGGCACTCGCACCGCTCGTCCTGCTGCCCGCCTCCACGGCCGGGTCGGTGGCGGGCTTCACCGTCGCAGCGGCCGCGATGATCCCGGCAACGCTGGTGCTCGCCGTCGCCGGCGAGGACCCGGTGACGACGGCCGGGGCGGCGCTCGGCGAGCGCCGTCAGCGTCGCACCCTTGCCCGCCACTAGCCACCAGCCCCGCCCCAGCAGCGTGGTCACGAGGGGTCAGGGGGTGGCGGGCAGGGAGGACAGCGCGGCCTCGAGGCGGGCGACGTCCGCCTCGGCGGTCGCCAGCCGGGTACGGATCTTGCCCACCACGGCGTCGGGTGCCTTGGCGATGAAGTCGGCGTTACCGAGCTTCACCGTGGCCTGCTCCCGCTCCTTCCGGGCGGCAGCGAGATCCTTGGTGAGCCGCTTGCGCTCGGCCTCGACATCGATCGCTCCCGAGAGGTCGAGCTCGACGACGATCGCCCCCGAGGTCAGCTTCGCGGACGGCACGAAGCCGTCCCCCTCGCCGTCGAGGGTCGCCAAGAACCGGATGTCGGCCTCGTGCGCGGCCAGTCCCGTCCGGTCCAGCCCGATGATCCGGGCCGGGACCCGCTTGCCCGGCCGCAACCCCTGGTCGGCCCGGAACCGCCGGGCCTCCGTGACCAGCCGCTGCAGGTCCGCCAGTTCGGCCTCCGCCGCCGGGTCGGCCGGCGGCAGCAGGCGCGCCACGCCCGACACCACGGACGCCGGCCACTGCGCCACGACCAGCGACTCACCACCGGTGAGCTCCGTCCACAGCGCCTCGGTGACGAACGGCGTCACCGGGTGCAACAACCGCAGGACGACGTCCAGCACCTCGCCGAGCACCCGACGGGTCACCTCGGCCTGCCGCCCGCCGGCCGTGAGGGGCAGCTTGGCCAACTCCAGGTACCAGTCGCACAGCTCGTCCCAGACGAAGTGGTACAGCGCCTCGGTGGTCTTGGCGAACTGGAAGTCCTCGTACCCGGCGTCCACCTGGGCGGTGACGGCGGCGAGGCGGGAGAGGATCCACCGGTCGACCACGGACTGCTCGTCGCGGCCGGGCAGCTCACCCTCCACCGTCGCGCCGTTCAGCAGCGCGAACCGCGCCGCGTTCCACAGCTTGGTGCAGAAGTTCCGGCTGCTCGCGACCCACTCCGCCCCGATCGGGACATCGGTGCCCGGGTTGGCGCCCCGAGCCAGGGTGAAGCGCAGCGCGTCGGACCCGTAGGCGTCCATCCAGTCCAGCGGATCGACGACATTCCCCTTCGACTTGCTCATCTTGCGGCCGTGCTGGTCACGCACGAGACCCGTCAGCGCCACGGTACGGAACGGCTCCACGCCGTCCATCGCGTACAGGCCGAACATCATCATCCGAGCCACCCAGAAGAAGATGATGTCGTAGCCGGTGAGCAGGACGTCGGTCGGGTAGAACTGCCGCAGGTCGGCGGTGTCGTCGGGCCAGCCGAGCGTGGAGAACGGCCACAACGCGCTGGAGAACCAGGTGTCGAGGACGTCCGGGTCCTGCCGCCAACCCGGGATCTCGGTGCCGTCCGGGGCCCGGTCGGGGGCCTTGTCGTCCGGTCCCAGGCACACCGTCTCGCCCGTCGGCCCGTACCAGACCGGAATCCGGTGACCCCACCAGAGCTGGCGGGAGATGCACCAGTCGTGCATGTTGTCGACCCACTCGAAGTAGCGGCCGGCCATCGACGCCGGGTGGATGGTCACCCGTCCGTCACGGACGGCGTCGCCCGCGGCCTTGGCCAGCGGGCCGACCTTCACGAACCACTGCTCGGACAGCCGCGGCTCCACCACCGTGTCGCAGCGCATGCAGTGGCCCACCGCGTGCAGGTAGGGGCGCTTCTCCGCGACGATCCGGCCCTCCTCCCGGAGCGCGGCGACCACGGCGGGCCGCGCCTCGAAGCGGTCCAGCCCCTGGAAGGGGCCGGGTGCTGTGACCACCGCCCGCTCGTCCATGATCGAGATGCTGGGCAGGCCGTGCCGCTGGCCGATCCCGAAGTCGTTCGGGTCGTGCGCGGGCGTCACCTTGACCGCACCCGTCCCGAAGGTCGGGTCGACGTGCTCGTCGGCCACGACCGGGATCCGTCGGCCGGTCAGGGGCAGCACGACCGTGGATCCGACCAGGTGCCGGTACCGGTCGTCGTCCGGGTGGACGGCGACCGCGGTGTCACCGAGCATCGTCTCCGCCCGCGTGGTCGCGACCACGATCGACGACGACCCGTCGCCATACCGGATGGACACCAGTTCCCCGTCGTCGTCATGGTGGTCGACCTCGATGTCGGACAGCGCCGTCCGGCAGCGCGGGCACCAGTTGATGATGCGCTCGGCCCGGTAGATCAGGCCGTCGTCGTACAGCCGCTTGAAGATGGTCTGGACGGCGCGGGACAGGCCCTCGTCCATCGTGAACCGCTCGCGGGTCCAGTCGACGCCTTCGCCGAGGCGGCGCATCTGGCCGAGGATCCGACCGCCGTGGTGGTGCTTCCAGTCCCACACCCGGGAGATGAAGTCCTCGCGGCTGTAGTCGTGCTTGCTCTTCCCCTCGGTCTCGGCGAGGTACCGCTCGACGAGGGTCTGGGTGGCGATACCGGCGTGGTCCATCCCGGGCAGCCACAGGGTCTCGTAGCCCTGCATCCGGCGGCGCCGGGTGAGCGCGTCCATCAGGGTGTGCTGGAACGCATGCCCGAGGTGCAGGCTGCCGGTCACGTTGGGCGGCGGGATCACGATCGTGTACGAGGGCCGACCGGCTGCCTTGTCGGAGCTGTCGGCGGTGAAGTAGCCGCGGTCGACCCACCCCTGGTAAAGGGGTCCCTCGACCTGCGCCGGAACGTACTGGGACGGCAGGTTCGTGGTGGGGCGCGGGGCATCCGCGGGGGTCGTCGTCATGGCGAAATCCTAGGGACGTCGAAGGGCCCGGCCGATCGTGCGAGCGGCGCACCACCGGAGCGGGAAAGGCGGGTCATCGTCAGGGGGCCTCTGCAGCGACAGCTGCGATGTCGACGGCGGGTGGGCGGACGGCGCGGCCGACCGCCGGAGCGGCGGTCAGCCGCAGGCTACTCGCCGGCCAGGGGCGTGCGTCGACATGGTCCCAGAGTACGGCATGGGGAGCCGCCGGCAGACCGGCTCAAGACCCGCTCACCCGGCCCGCCGGGGCGGGAGGCGTCAGTACGCCCGGGGCCGGGTCCACGACGCCGGCCAGTCCTCCAGATCGACCGCCGCGACCTCGGCGCCGGGATCACCCACGAGCAGGGTGTACATGGGCTCCGCCGGGTAGTCGTTCGCCCGGATGCGCAGCTTGCGCCCGCGGAACGGCATCTCGTAGAGGATGACGTCGTTCCCGTCGCACCGCGCGTCCGCCGAATGCCACCACATCGGCAGCAGGAGCAACTCACGGGCCTCGTCGACCGCGGGCCCGGTGCGTGGGATCTGGTACGGCACCTCCAGCGCGACCGGCGCGGGCTGCGGCCCCGGGTCGGCCTCCTCGTGGACGCCGCCCAGGTGGATCAGGACCTGTGTCGGACGGCGCCCCTCGCCGGAGCGCGCGGCCACCGACAGCACGCATGCGGCCGCGGCACCGAGGGTCCAGCGCTGGACGAGCAGGTCGCCGTCCGGCTCGGGGTCACCCAGCGACGCCCCGGCCCGCTCCGGCGCCCGCTGCCCCAACTGCGCCACCGCCTGTGCGGCCATCCGCAGCACCACCCGGTCGGGGATCGCCGCGGGCACGGTCCCGGCGACCGCGAGGCCCCCGCCTCCGGTCGGCTCCGGCGTCCAGGCGAAGCCGGGCACCGGGGACGCCGTCTCGAGCGGTTCGAGCAGAAGTTCGCGCGTCAGGTGCTCGCGGTAGGAGTCCAGGTAGTCCTGCAGCGGGATCGGCGGCGCCACCACCGGATTCGTGGCGGCCGGGCCCGGGCCGCCGTCCGTGGTCCGGACCGCCGCGGCCGCCTCCTCCACGACGGCGTCGACGGCCGCGGCGCGCTCGGCGGCCCGCTGGTCCCGCCTGCGCTGCCGGCGCGGACCGAGCGGCTCCTCCTGGTGCTGGGGCGCCTCGGTCACCCGCGGCAGCATCAAGCTCATCTGGCAGGGTCCGCCGCCCTCCGGCGTCAGGTGGACGACCTGCAGCGAGTAGGCGCTGGACCGGACGGCGATGAGGTGGCGGATCGCGAACCACCCGATGACGGCCCGGCCGGTGCGGGTGAGGGTGCCGGCTGCGGCGTACGGCTGCAGCACCTGCTGGAGCCGGGGAAGGGCCTGGTCGGCAGGGAAGGGCGTGGTGAACATCCGCACGTGCGCGTCGCCCGCGGCGTCCGGGTGTGCCTGGACGACGACGCCCTCCACCGTCGCCTGGGTGAGCCGGCAGAGGGCGTCGAAGGTCTCCTCCCGGCCGAGCCCCTGCAGCGGGTCGGACCGGCCGCGCATCCGACGGACGAGCATCCCGACGTGGACCCACGTGGTGAGGCCCCCGCGGAGCACTCCGGCGGTCGCTCGTTGCAGCACGGTGCCCGCCCGCGCAGCCTCCACGGTGGTGAAGGCACGGGCGAGGGCTCCCTCCCCGGGATACCGAAGGTAGAGCTCGATGGCGTCCGACCGCGCGTCGGGTTGCGAGGCGATGGACACCCAGCAAGCATGCCTCACCAGGCACGGGCCTGCACTGGTCCCGCCATATCCTTGACGTTCCGTATGCCGTTCGGGGGATATGTCGGGTCAAGCCGCACGCCATCGGCCCGTGCCCGCCGCGCCGGGCCGTCACCGGCCCGCCGACCGGAGCCGCCGATGATGATCCACGGCAAGCGCGGGCGCGGGCGCCTCAGGCGGACTTCTCCCGGCGCTCCCGCTTGCGGACCGGGGCGTCGCGCGGCACGAGCGTCGGGTTGACGTTCTCCAGGACGACGGACCGGTTGACCACGACGCGGGCGATGTCGTCGCGGCTCGGGACGTCGAACATCACGGGGAGCAGGACCTCCTCCATGATCGCCCGCAGTCCCCGGGCACCGGTACCACGGAGGATGGCCTGGTCGGCCACGGCCTCCAAGGCGTCGTCGGTGAACTCGAGCTCGACGCCGTCGATCTCGAACATCCGCTGGTACTGCTTCACCAGGGCGTTCTTGGGCGCCGTGAGGATGGAGACCAGTGCGTCGCGGTCCAGGTTGGTGACCGTGGTGATCACCGGGAGCCGGCCGATGAACTCGGGGATGAGGCCGAACTTCAGCAGATCCTCCGGCATGACCTCGCTGTACATGTCGCTGTCCGTGCGCGGCGTGTGCAGCTGCGCCCCGAACCCGATCCCCCGCTTGCCGACCCGGGAGGAGATGATCTGCTCCAGCCCCGCGAAGGCACCGCCCACGATGAACAGCACGTTCGTCGTGTCGATCTGGATGAACTCCTGGTGCGGGTGCTTGCGGCCGCCCTGCGGCGGCACGCTCGCCGTCGTCCCCTCGAGGATCTTCAGCAGGGCCTGCTGGACGCCCTCGCCGGAGACGTCGCGGGTGATCGACGGGTTCTCCGACTTGCGGGCGATCTTGTCGACCTCGTCGATGTAGATGATCCCGGTCTCGGCCTTCTTGACGTCGTAGTCGGCGGCCTGGATCAGTTTGAGCAGGATGTTCTCGACGTCCTC
>DATDMG010000422.1:0-33991 GCA_036518955.1 Kineosporiaceae bacterium
TCATCGCGCCACCCTTGAGCTCGCCGAGCACCTTGAACAGCTGCTCGGCAGTGCGCGCCTGCACCTCGGCCGCCACCAGCTCAGCCGGCCGCCCACCGACGCGCTTGCCCAGGCCGATCGCGGTGCGTCCGGCGAACCCGAGAGGAAGCGTCGCCAGCTTCGCGGTGCGCGTCACGGCACGGCGGGGGAGATCGGTCACCTGAGCATTGTTGCGGTCGCCCGCCGCTGTTGCCCGTCCGAGCCCGGCGGGCGATCGGCGCGGCGTCGGTAACGGGGTCACGGCTCGAGAGGCCAGCCGCACCCGCACGACGGGTGCGCGGGCCACGGACGCCGGCCGGTCAGGCCGTCGGGGAGCTCGATCTCGAGGGTGGCGCCGACACAGGCTGGCTGGTGCCGCCGGTCCAGGTGCCCGAGCACCTGCAGGGCGGCAACCCCGGACGCGATCTGCGCGCAGGCTGTCTCCTCCCGCGGGGAGCGCCGTTCGGCCGCCACCTGGAGCAGCTGGGCGAGCACCACCGGCCACTGCGGGTCGCGCTCGGCACGGTGCAGGTCGAGGCAGCGCAAGCAGGCGCTGCGCCCCGGCAGCACCAGCGGGCCGACCACGATCGAGGTCTCCCGGACGACGATCGACAGGTGCGGGAGGTCACCGGCGAGGAGCCGGTCGCCCTGCGTCGGGTCCGCCGCCGCTCGGTGGACCAGGACGACGAGGTCGGGCTGCCGGGCCGGCGCGGGCGCTCCGGCCGGCGCGGGCGCTCCGGCCGTGCGGGCGAGGATTCTCGCCGCGACGTCCGTCAGCGTTGCTCCCGCGTCGGCGGGGGTCGCGCCGCCCGGGGCGACGTCGGCGAGGGTGACGGTGCCGGCCCCGACGACGCGCACGGTGCCCACCCCGGCGGCTGTCAGCGTCGCCGTGAGCAGCAGCGCCGTGCGACCGCCGCCACGCACCTCCACGACCGCCCGGCGGCGATCCGCCAACAGTTCCCAGCCGTCTCCGGCTCCGGGGTGGATGAGCGACCATGCCGCCGCGTCAGCGGCCAGCCGAGGGCGCAAGGATCCGAGCCGGCTGAGCGCGGCCCGCCCGGTGCGGGTGCGCTGTAGTACCCCGGTATCGGCCAGCAGGCGGATCAGAGTGCGGGTGCGTTCGGGATCGGCGGATTGCCGGGAAGCGGCGCTCGGCGCCCCCGCCGGGCGGCGGGCGTCGACGCCACCGGAGAGCTCGTGCAGCACCTGCAGGTCGGCCTCGGTCAGGCCGTCGAGAACGGTACCGACCCGCGAGTCGACCCCGATCTGCACGGTGGTAGGACCGCGACGGACGACCGGAAGGCCCGGCTTGAGCTGGATGCGCATGGGCGCAGCCTGTCACTCCCGAGCGACAGGTGGCGCCGGCTGTCCACAGGCGTCCGCGTATTCACCAGCAGGAACGCCGACCCGGGCCGCCGAGTCGGGGCCGCCAACCCGGATGCGGCCCCGGCGTGGCCCGGGCCAAGGCCGCATCCGCTGGAGGCCTCGTGGAGTGGCTGGTTCAGGCCTTTCCCAGGATCCGGTTGAGGTTGGTGCCGCAGACCGGGCACTGGCCCTTGGCCATCCGGCGTCCGTTGGTCTCGACGACCTTGCCCTCGGCCTGGCGCTTCTCCTTGCACTTCACGCAGTAGAACTCGCCGGTGTAGGTGTCGGTGGGCATGGCTGCTCCTCGCTGATCATGGATAAGACTGGGGTGCTGTCCGGCTGACGCCCGTTGGTGGCGGGGAGGATCCCCTGCCGACGGGCGAGGCCTCGAACCCGACGGCGCCCGGCCCCCGCCTCAGACCCGGCAGTCACAGTACAGAGCCGGTCGTGCCCTCCGGTGCAGGTCCCTGGGCGCGTCGTCGACAGGAGAGTAGGCCTGACCGGGCGACAACGCGGCACGGAGCGTACTTTGCGGCCGGCCGGTTGGCCAGGGCGATGTGAATGCCCCGGACCGCGGCGGCGTACCTTCCCCAGTGCGCCGACCCGATCCGGGGCTGCCATGGACGCTAGGACCCCGGCGCTCGGAACGTCAAACCCGGCCGTCCCCATCCTGTGGACAACGTTGTGGACGGGCTGGGGAGAGGCTGCTCAGAGCGTGTGGACAGCTGTGCACGGGCTGTGGGAAGCGAGTGCCGGACGGTGCTCGACAGGCCGCTGAACAGGTGCGATGAAATTCACCACTTGTTGATACAAGATTTATCGCCGCTCTGACGGGTACCGTTCGGAGTGTGGGTGCCTTTCCGATGCCGGAGCTGCCGCCCGGCGTCGAGGTGCGCCGAAGCAGGCGGCGGCTTCGCACTGTCACGGCGTACCGGGACGGCGACCGGACGGTCGTGATGATCCCGGCGCGCTTCACCCGGGCGCAGGAACACGAATGGGTCGAACGCATGATCGACCGACTGCGGGCCCAGGACCGGCGCCGTCGACCACCCGACGCGGATCTGCTCGCCCGCGCGAACGATCTGTCCCGGCGCTATCTCGGTGGCCTCGTCCGCCCGGCCAGTGTGACCTGGGTCGCCAACCAGAACGCCCGCTGGGGATCGTGCACCCCGTCGGACCGGACGATCCGGCTCAGCACGCGGCTCCGGGGCATGCCGTCCTGGGTGATCGACTACGTCCTCGTCCACGAACTCGCTCACCTGCTCGAGCAGGGCCACGGCCCGCGTTTCTGGGCGCTGGTCGAGGGCTATCCGCGGACCGAGCGGGCGCGCGGCTACCTGGAGGGCTTCTCGGCCGCCCGAGATCACCGGATCGGCGATGATCCGCCGGTCGACGTCCTGGCCACGGGAGAGGTGGACGAGTCCGGGATGCCCGACGACATCGACCATGCCGGCGAGAACGCCGATGACCGGCCGGAGAGCGGCGCCGTCGTCGGCTGAGCCGGCAGGCACGGTCACGACGGCGGTCTCCGTCAGCGCAGGTGCAGCTCCTGCGGCTGCTGCGGTGCGAGCCGCAGTGACGCGGTGCTCGCGGTCCGGAGTCGGGAGACCGCTCGGTGCACCGCGGCGGCGACGCCGGGCGCCAGGTCGGCGGGCAGGGCGTCGACGTCCCACCAGCGCACGTCCGTCGACTCGGCGGACAGCTGCGGTGCGATCCGGTCGGTCACCAGGACGGACTGGACGTCGAGGTGCCAGTCGACGTCGGGGTGGCAGGGAGCCCGGTGCCGGGACAGGCAGGCGATCGCGGGGAGCACCCGGCCGGTGAGGCCGGTCTCCTCGCAAACCTCCCGGGCCGCCGCGCCGGCGAGCGAGGTGTCGCCCGGCTCCAGGTGGCCGCCCGGCTGCACCCACCGGCCTATCCGTCCGTGCAGCACCAGGCAGGTGCTGAGCCCGTCCGGGCTGAGCACGATCGCCGAGGCCGTGACGTGGCTCGGGCGGGCGTGCCGGGTGAGCAGGGCGGGCCCGCCCTCGTCGAGCAGGGCTCGCCAGGCCCACGCCTCGAAGCGGTCCTCGGGGGTATGCCGCGGAGCGTGAGCCAGGGCGTGGCGGACGTCGAGAACGAGCTCGTCGGAGGGTGTCCAGACCGGTCCGGTCACCGTGCGTCCCTTGGGGCCTCACCCTCGGTGCCGTGATCCCGGCCCGGCTCGGTACCGCTGGGGCCGCCGTGCGTCTCGCCGCCCGACCTCGAACCCCCCTGCCCGTGGCCCGGCTCGCCGGCGTCCTCGCGCTGCGGACTCCCCGTGACGGCGCCGTGCTGCTCGGAGCCGGCCAGGATCTCCCGCAGCGCGGCGTCGAGGTCGGCGGCGCCGGGGTCCTCGGCGGGTGGCCGGGCGAACGCCTCCGGGTCCGCGAAGGCGTCGGCGGTCGGCACGAGGTCAGGGTGTGCCCAGAGCGCGTCGCGGCCCTGCGTTCCGCGGGCGCCGGACACCGCGGCCCACACCGCTGCGGCCTCCCGCAGCCGCCGGGGCCGCAACTCGAGGCCGACCAGTGACGCGAAGGTGTGCTCGGCGGGACCGCCGGACGCGCGGCGGCGGCGGACCGTTTCGCGGAGCGCGGCGGCGTGCGGCAGCGAGCCGCGGGCCGCGGCGTCCACGACCTCGTCCACCCAGCCCTCGATCAGCGCCAGCAGGATCTCCAGCCGGTCGAGGGTGGCCTGCTGCGCGGGTGTCCGCTGCGGCTCGAAGAGCCCCGAGGAGAGCGCGTTCTGCAGCGACTCCGCGTCGGTGGGGTCGATGCTGCGCACGGCCTCCTCGATGGTCGAGGTGTCGATCGTGATGCCGCGGGCGTAGTCCGCGACGGCACCGAGCAGGTGCGACCGCAGCCACGGGACGCTGCTGAACAGCCGCGCATGCGCCGCCTCGCGCAGCGCGAGGTAGAGCCGCACCTCGTCCTCCGAGAGGTCCAGCCCGGCCCCGAACTCGGCCACGTTGCCGGGCAGCAGCGCGGCCCGGCCGGGGGGCAACAGGGGCAGCCCGACGTCCGAGGCCCCCACCACCTCGCGGGCGAGCGTGCCGATGGCCTGGCCGAGCTGGGCGCCGAAGAACGCGCCACCCATCCGGCGCAACATCGGCAGCGCGCCGCTCAGCATGGCGCGCATCTCCGGTGGCGCCTGCGAGGCCATCGCCTCGGTCATCGCGTCACCGACGCTGGCCGCCACCGGCTCGACGACGCCCTTCCAGACCGGGAGGGTGTGCTCGACCCACTCGGCGCGGCTCCAGGCCTCGGTGCGCGCGGTCGCCGAGGGGACGTCGCAGACCCGGTCCAGCCACAGGTCCGCCGTCCGCAGCGCCTCCGCGACCTGGCGCTGCTGCGCCTCGCTGATGCTCGGGTCGCCCCCCTCGGCCGCCGTCTGGCGGGCGACGTCGTGAGCCATCGCCCAGTTCACCGGGCCGTCGCCGGACCCGGTGAGGAGCTGCTGCACCTGTGCGAGCATCGCCTGCAGGGCCGCCGGATCCGCGGGCAGGCCGGGGATGCCGGCGAGCCCGTCGGGCATCCCGCCGGTACCGCCGGACAGGAACTGGCGCATCATGTCACCCAGCGGGTCGTTCCCGCTCGGAGGCCGGGGCTCGTCGGGGCCGTCGCCGCTCATCGGGCACCTCGCTGTCGTTCGGTTCCCCGTTCCGGCGCAGCGCTGGATCGGGGAGGATGGTCGGGCCGTTGCCGGCCCGTCGTGTCAACGGTTCGTCACCCAGTCGTGTGCCCGCGGGGAGCGGGCCCACCCGGCCGGGCCGGCGCCGGACCGGATCGGGTGGGTACCCGGGTACCGGGCGGCGAGGACGGGTGTCGGTGCAGGTAGTGAGGCTATCGAGGGGAGCGCGCGGTGAGCGCGGTGCGGGGGCGGGTTCGCTCAGGGCGCAGCGCGCCGGTGCTCGTCGTGACGGCGGCGGGACCGGCGGGGAGCGCGCTGGTCAGGGCGCTGACCCGGCAGCTGGGTGCCCCCACGGCCGCGGTCCAGGTGCGCCGGAGGAGGTCGCGGCATGATGCCCGCGCCGGGCGGCCGTAGGCTGTCCGGGCCCGGAAGCGTGACGTCGAAAGGCCTCGCCGGTGACTGCCGAGCCCGCTGAGCCGTCCGGCAGCGCCCTGGCTGCGGGCCCCCCGGCGTCGCCCGCCCGCCCGGAGGTGGAGCACCCGCTGCACTGGCGCACGTCGGTGCTGCTCCTCTCGGCGTTCATGACCCTGCTGCTCGGTTCGGTGCTGATGCTCCTGCCGGTGCCGTTCGTGGTGGAGCGACCCGGCCCGGCGATCAACACCTTGGGCAGCGAGGGCGGCCACCCGCTGATCTCCGTGAGTGGCCACCCGTCCTACCCGGCCAAGGGGGCGCTGGACCTCACCACGGTGACCGTCGCCGGTGGTCCCGGGTCGAAGTTGCTCCTGCTGGAGGCCCTCCACGCCTGGTTCGACAGCACGCTGACGGTGGTCCCGCGAGATCTGGTCTACCCGCCGGGCCAGTCGCCGGAGACCTCGCGCGCGCAGGACCAGCAGGACATGGTGACGTCGCAGGAGAGCGCCACGGTCGCCGCGCTGCACGAACTCGGCATCGCGGTACCCGCCACCCTGACGATCCACTCGATCGACCCGGCGGCGGGCGCGACCCCGCTGCGCCCGCACGACGTGATCCTGGCCGTCGACGGCGTGGCGGTCCCCGACCTGGACACGCTGACCGCCCGGATGCGTCTCGTCCAGCCGGGCTCGACGGCCGTGGTGACCGTGCGGCGCGACGGTGCCGACCAGGTCGTGCGCGCGCCGACCCACGCGTCGAGCAGTCACCGGGCGGTCCTCGGCGTCCGGGTCGACCCGGCGTTCCACCTGCCGTTCCAGGTCACGATCCGGATCGACAACGTGGGTGGGCCGAGCGCGGGCATGATGTTCGCGCTCGGAATCATCGACCTGCTCACCCCGGGCGACCTCACCGGGGGCCAGCAGATCGCGGGCACGGGAACCATCGACACCGACGGCACGGTCGGTCCGATCGGCGGGATCCGGCAGAAGATGGACGGCGCCCGCCGGGCGGGAGCGAGCTGGTTCCTGGCCCCGGCGGACAACTGTCCCGAGGTCCTCGGACATCTGCCGGACGGGCTGCACGTCGCCCGGGTCACCAGCCTGCACGAGGCCCGGCAGGCGGTGGAGAAGATCGCGGCCGGGAAGGGCGCCGAGCTGGCCACCTGCACCCGGTGAGCCCCCGGCGCGTCCGGCCGCGGGCGACCGGCCCCTCGCCCTCGCCGCCGTCGCCTGCGCGTCGCGCGGCCCCCATCAGCTGCGCTCGGCCGAGGTCAGCCCAGCGTCGCCACCAGCGCGGTCACCAAGCCGGGCACGAGATCCGGTGCGACGGCGACCCGGTCCGGGCTGTCGTGGTCCCGGGCCCGGACGGCGCAGCCGTGGGTCCCGTCGCGCAGCACGGCCGCAGCCAGCCGGACGTCGCGCCGCTTCGGGTGGCCTTGCAGGTAGGCCAGGGCGTCGTCGTCGTCCGCCGGCAGGTCGGCCTCGGCGTCCGGGGGCACCACGATCCGCTCGATCACGAGGGCCGCGCCGTCGACCGTGTCCGGCCAGGCGATCCCGCCGAGAAGGGCTTCGACCGAGTCCGCCTCGGGCAGGTTCTCCTGCTCGACGGCGGTCAGGTGCTCGGTGTCCTCGCGGGCGGCCTGGACGACGTCCGGCGGCAGGTGGCCGGCCAGCTCCGGGTCCCGGCTCAGGGCCGCCGACGTCCGGATCAGCGCGAACAGCCGGACGGGCCCGTCCCACCCGCCGGCGGAGACGTGCTGCTCGAGCTCCCGGACGGTGCGCAGGACGGCGTCCTGCCGGTCGGCGGCGGGCGCGTCGGGCACAGGACCGGGATCGGGCGCGTCGGCTGGCCCCTCGGTGCTGGTCACCGCACGATCCTCGCACGCCGGAAGCGGTCGGTCGCGGTGGGGAACCGGAGTCGTGATGGGTAAGTTCTCACCCCGTGAGCTTCGAGGCTGATCCGCGTCGCGGGCCGAGGCGGCCCGTCGTGTCCCGTCGCCGTCGGGGGGCCCTCGCGCCGACGCTGGCCGCGCTCGGCGTGCTCGTCGTCGCGGCGTTCCTGCTCGCTTCCGTGTGGACCGACGTGCTGTGGTACCGGCAGCTGGGGTACGTCGCCGTCTACCGGACCGAGCTGATCACCAAGATCGGGCTGTTCGCGGTCGGCGCCCTGCTGATGGCCGCGGCGGTGAGCGCCAGCCTGCTGCTGGCCTATCGGTCCCGGCCGGTCTACGCTCCGGTGTCGACCGAGCAGGCCAGCCTGGACCGGTACCGGGAGACGCTCGAGCCGCTGCGCCGCCTGGTCGGGATCGCGGTGCCGGTGGGTCTCGCCCTGTTCGCGGGGAGCGCGGCGAGCCAGCAGTGGCAGACGTTCCTGCTGTGGTGGAACGCCGTGCCCTTCCACCGCACCGACATGCAGTTCCACCTGGACCTGGGCTTCTACGTGTTCACCCTGCCGTGGCTGCAGTTCATCTGCGGGTTCCTCACGGCCGTGGTCTTCCTGGCCGGGCTCGCCGCCGTCGTCACGCACTACCTGTACGGGGGCCTGCGCCTGCAGGGGGCGGGGCCGAGGATGACGTCGACGGCGCGGATCCACCTGGCGTCGCTGGCTGCCGCCTTCCTGGTGCTGCGCGCGGTGGACTACTGGCTGAGCCGGTACGAACTGACGACCACGAACCGATCCTTGCTCACCGGCCTGAATTACGCCGACACGCACGCGGTGCTGACCGCGAAAGGCGTGCTGTCCGCGATCGCGCTGATCATCGCCGTCCTGTTCGTCGTGGCGGCGCTGATCGAGCGGTGGCGGCCGCTGCCGGTCTACGGGGTGGCGCTGCTCGTCGTGTCGGCGATCCTGCTGAACGGGATCTACCCGGCGATCGTCCAGCGGTTCCAGGTCAAGCCCAGCGAGCAGTCGTTGGAGGCTCCGTACATCAAGCGGAACATCGACGCCACCCGGGCGGCCTTCGGGCTGGACAACGTCGAGGTCACCAGCGACTACGGTGGCGCCAGCCCGCAGGCGACCCCCCAGGTGCTGCGCACCGACGCGGCGTCCATCCCCGGGATCCGGCTGATCGACCCGGAACTGATCGGTGACACCTATCGGGCGCTGCAATCGCTGAAGGGGTACTACACCATCCCCGGGGTGATGGACGTCGACCGGTACACGATCAACAAGACCGAGCATGACACCGTACTCGGCGTCCGCGACATCAACCTGGACGGCCTGCAGGTCGGTCAGCGGGGCTGGAACATCGACCACATCGTGTACACGCACGGGTTCGGCGTCGTGGCAGCCTACGGCACGGTGCGGACGGGGGACGGGTCTCCGGCGTTCTTCGAGAAGGACATCCCGAGCAGCGGCCTGCTCGATCCGTACGAGGCACGGATCTACTTCGGCGAGAACTCGCCGGACTACTCGATCGTCGGCGCGCCCAAGGACGCCCCTCCGCGCGAGCTCGACTATCCGGCGGACAACGGCGACGACCAGGCCAAGACCACGTACGCCGGGTCGGGTGGCGTCCCGATCGGATCCTTCTTCAACCGGTTCCTGTACGCGTTGAAGTTCAAGGAGCAGAACATCCTGCTGTCCGACGCGTTGAACTCCCACTCGCGGATCCTCTACGACCGCTCGCCACGGGAACGGGTGCAGAAGGTGGCGCCCTACCTCACCTTGGACGGCGACCCGTATCCCGCCGTGGTGGATCGCGGGGACGGCAGCGGGCGGCGGGTCGTCTGGATCCTGGACGGGTACACGACGTCCAACCGGTACCCCTACTCCCGGCTGGCCGATCTGAACCAGGTGACGTCGGACTCGCTGACGTCACAGGCGACGAACAACAATGTGGTCGCGTTGCAGTCGCAGCAGGTGAACTACATCCGCAACTCCGTGAAGGCCGTGGTCGACGCCTTCGACGGCAGCGTGACCCTGTATGCCTGGGACGATCAGGACCCGGTGCTGCAGGCATGGCGGAAGGTCTTTCCCTCGACGGTCCGCCCCCTGGCGGACATGAACGGCGACCTGATGTCGCACATGCGGTACCCGGAGGACCTGTTCAAGGTGCAGCGCACCCTGCTGGCGCGTTACCACGTGGACCAGCCGGACGCGTACTACACGAATGAGGACTACTGGGCGGTGCCGACCGACCCGACCGAGCAGAACGCCCAGAACAACCTCCAGCCGCCGTACTACCTGTCGCTGCAAATGCCCGGCACCGACCAGCCGAGATTCTCGTTGACCTCGGTGTACGTTCCGCAGGGGACGAGCGGCAGCCGGGTGATGAGCGGATTCCTGGCCGTGGACTCGGACGCCGGGACCGCCAAGGGCCAGCGTCGTGGCGACTACGGCAAGCTGCGGCTGCTGCAGCTGGCCAAGAACACCTCGATCCCGGCCCCGGCCCAGATGCAGAACAGGTTCTCGGATCCGTCCGTCAGCGGCGAGCTGAACATCCTGCGGAACCAGGGGTCGACAGTCGAGTTCGGTAACATGCTCACCCTTCCGCTGGGTGGGAGCCTGCTGTACGTCGAGCCCGTCTACGTCAAGGCGAAGCTCACCTCGGCGACCCCCTTCCTGAAGAAGGTGCTGGTCGGCTTCGGCGACAAGATCGGCTTCGCGGACACCCTGGACCAGGCGTTGACCCAGGTCTTCGGCCCGGGGGGAGCCACCGGGGGCACGGGCGGGACGTCGGGTACGCCGCCGCCGTCCCCCGGGTCACCGTCGCCGAGCGCCGGGACGTCGACACCGCCGCCCTCGGCCTCCCCCGGAGCCGCTGGATCGGCCCAGGCGGACCTGACCGCGGCGCTGAGCGACGCCCAGGCGGCCCTCACGGCGTCGGACAATGCGCTCAAGGCCGGGGACTTCCAGGCCTACGGCGCGGCCCAGAGCCGACTCAGGGCGGCCGTGCAGCGGGCTCTGGCGGCCGAACAACGGCTCGCGGCGGCCGGCGTCTCCCCGACCGCTCGTGGCGCGGCGAGCGCGTCGGCCAGCAAGCCGCCGGCATCACCGACCGGCTGACCCCGGGCCGCCGGCCGTCCGGCGTCCCGGCGGCGCGGCGGCGCGGCGGCGCGGCGGCGCGGCGATTTGCTCTGCCGAAGGTGCTCGCGTAACGTACTGCTCACGACGCGGGGTGGAGCAGCTCGGTAGCTCGCTGGGCTCATAACCCAGAGGTCGCAGGTTCAAATCCTGCCCCCGCTACCAGGAAGTAGCAGGTCAGAGGCCCGGTACCGGAAGGTGCCGGGCCTTCGACCATCTCTGGCGCGGCGCATGCGGGCGGACGTGCGGGCGTCAGGGGCGGAACGAGCGCCCCGACGACAACCGCGGCACCCACCACGGGAGTGCCCACCATACGGATCCGGGGGATTCGGCGACCCCGGCTCGTCGTCCCCGCTGTGGCGGGGGGTCCTCGCCGTCCTCATCGCCGTGGTGTCCGTGGCCTGGCCCGGTGTGACCGTCGGGGCCTTGGTGATCCTCTTCGCCGCCTTCGTGACGGCCGTCGTGGACCACACCATCCCCCGCCAGGGACCCTGCCGGCGGGGTCGCCCCCTTCTGCGAGGGATCGGTCCCGCTGGTGGGCAGGTTACCGAATGTAACATCCTGGGCATGTTGCGTCCTGACCTGCCAGCATCCGCGCGCGAGGCCCACCAGGTCACCAACCAGCCGCCACCCCTGCAGCCGTACGACGCATCGGACGACGCGGCCCTGCTCGACGGGCTGCGCCGGGAGGGCGCCGGGTGGGCCGAGGCCGACGTCCGGCGCCTGGGCCGGCTGGCCGGGAGCGAACAGGCCCAGGGGTGGGCGTCCCAGGCGGATCGGAACGTGCCGGTCCTGCGCACGCACGACCGATTCGGGCACCGGATCGACGAGGTGGAGTTCCACCCCAGCTGGCACCAGCTGATGCGGGTCGCGGTCGCGGAGGGCCAGGGCGCGACACCCTGGGTCGAGGACCGGCGCGGCGCCCACGTGGCCCGCATCGCGCGTGGCCTGGTGTGGGGGCACACGGACGCCGGTCATGCCTGCCCGATGGCGATGACCTATGCCGTGGTGCCGGCGTTGCGCCACCAGCCGGACCTGGCCGCGATCTACGAGCCGTTGCTCGCCAGCCGCGTCTACGACCCTGGGCTGCGGGTCCCCACCACCAAGCAGGGCCTGCTCGCCGGGATGGGCATGACCGAGAAGCAGGGCGGCTCCGACGTCCGTGCGAACGCCACCACCGCGACGCCGACCGCGGAGCCGGGCATGGCCACCCTGCACGGCCACAAGTGGTTCACCTCCGCGCCGATGTGCGACCTGTTCCTGGTCCTGGCCCAGGCGCCGGGCGGGCTCTCCTGCTACCTGGTGCCGCGCGTGCTGCCGGACGGGAGCCGCAACGCCTTCCGGATCCAGCGGCTGAAGGACAAGCTGGGCAACCGTTCGAACGCGTCGTCGGAGCCGGAGTTCGACGGCACGGTCGGCTGGCTCGTCGGCCTCGAGGGCCAGGGGGTCAAGACCATCATCGAGATGGTGAACTGCACGCGCCTCGATTGCGTGATGATCTCGGCGGCTCTGATGCGCAAGACGCTCGTCGAGGCCGCTCACCACGTCCGGTACCGGCGGGCTTTCGGGGTGACGCTGGTCGAGGCGCCGCTGATGCGCAACGTGCTGGCCGACCTGGCGCTGGAGTCGGAGGCCGCGACGGCGCTGACCCTGCGGCTGGCCGGCGCTGCCGACCGGGCGCTGGCGGGCGACGAGTCCGAGCGGGCGTTCCGCCGGATCGGGACGGCGATCGGCAAGTACTGGGTCACCAAGCGGGCGCCCGCCTTCACCGCGGAGGCCCTGGAATGCCTGGGAGGCAACGGGTACGTCGAGGAGTCCGGCATGCCGCGGCACTACCGGGAGGCGCCGCTGCAGTCCATCTGGGAGGGGTCGGGGAACGTCAGCGCCCTCGACGTCCGCCGCGCGCTCGTCCGTGAGCCCGGGGCGGCGGCCGCGCTGCTCACCGAGTTGGACGCCGCGCGCGGCGCCGACCGGCGCCTGGACGCCGCGGTGGGCCGGACCAAGTCGGCGCTCGGCGACCTGGCGGGCACCGAGGGGGCGGCCCGCCGCCTCGTCGAGCAACTGGCCCTGGCGCTCCAGGGCGCGCTGCTCGTCCGGTACGCGCCGGCCGCGGTGGCGGATGCCTTCTGCGCCAGCCGGATCGGCGGCGACTGGGGTCACGCCTTCGGCACGCTGCCCGCCTCGGCCGACCTCGGAGCGGTCCTGCAGCGGAGTCTGCCCGGTGCCGGCCCGGCGTAGGTGGCTCGCCGGCACGTTCGGCAGGGTGGGGGCGGATGCGGAACAATCCCCGTCGGGTGCCGGGCTCCGGTCATCGCCGTCACCCGTCCCCTGTCGTGGTACACCGGTCGATCGAGGAGCGGGATGCTGCAGGCGCAGCCTTATGCGCTGGTGCAATTCGTCGCCGCCCCGGCCGGTCTCCTGATCGGCGCCCTGGCCTGGCGACGGCGCCATGCCGTCCCCAGCATGCGCTATGTGGTGCTGCTGTCGGCAGGACTCGTGCAATGGTCTCTGTCAGCCACCGCGGCAGCCTGTTTCGACGATCTGGATCTGCAGGTCGCGTTCACGCTGGGGTTCTTCCCGGGCGTCTCGGTCGTGGCGCTGGGGTTCTACCTGCTGTGCCGGCGGGCGGTCGATCGGGACTTCCAGGTGACGCGGCGTTCACGGCTGGTGGTGGGCGCTGCGCCCACCCTGGTCACCCTGTTGGCCGTGACCAACCCTTGGCACGGTTGGGTGATCTCGTCGGCGCGGCTCATCGGGCGCCCCGCGATGCTGGAGTACCACGTGGGGCCGGGGTACTGGGCGCACACGGTCTACTGCTACGGGCTGATGTCCTGGGGTCTGAACGGCGTGCTGCGCGGCGCCCTGACCCGAACCTCGGCGTTGCAGCGCCGGCAGTTGGTCACGCTCCTGGCGGCGTCGGGCCTGCCGCTCGCGGGCAATATCTGGACGGTCTCCCACTTGGGCCGGGGGGCGGTCGTCGACCTGACGCTGCCCTGTTTCGTGCTCACCGCGGCGATCGCGGGGTGGGCGACGGCCCAGACGGACGTGCTCCGGCTCGATCCGGTGGCCCGTGCCGTCGTCCTGGACCGGATGCAGGACGCCGTCCTGGTGGTCGACACCGGGCGCCGGCTCCTCGACCTCAACCCGGCCGCCGAGCGCCTGCTCCGGCTGCTCGTTCCGGACCTACCCGCTCGGCTGACCGGCGTGCCCTGGCACGAGCTGCGCTTCCCGGCTGCGGCCCGGGAGCCGGACCGGCAGCAACTGCGGGTGGGGGGCCTTCCCGGCGACGGGATCCAGGACGGCGAGTACTGGCTGCAGGCGGGTGGGCGGGCGATGGCTGTGGACATCCGGTCCAGCGTGCTCCGCGGCCGCCGGGGCGACCCGATCGGGTGGGTGGTCGTCGTCCGGGACATCACCGAACTGCGCACCCGGGAGCGGGAGCTGGCCGCGACGAACGCGCGGCTGGAGACCATGAACCAGCAACTGCGCGGCCAGTTGGAGACCATCGGCCGGCTCCAGGCGGATCTCGCCGAGCAGGCCGTCAGGGACGCCCTGACCGGCCTCCACAACCGCCGGCACCTGCTCAGCGCGCTGGCCGCGGACATCTCCCGCGGACGGGTGACCGGGGTGCCGCTCGCGGTGATTCTGCTGGATATCGATCACTTCAAGCAGGTCAACGACCGCCACGGCCACCACGTCGGCGACGATCTGTTGATCGCCGTCGCGGGCGCCCTGGCCGGCGCGATGCGCGTCGGCGACACGCTGGCGCGTTACGGCGGCGAGGAGTTCGTCGCCGTCCTGATCGGCCTGGAACAGCACCGGGCCTGGGCCCGCGCGGACGAGCTGCGGAAGCAGTGCGCCGCGGTGGCCGTTCCCTCCGAGTCCGGGCCGGTGCGCACCACGATCAGCGCCGGCGTGGCCACCAGCCAGACCGTTGGCTACCACCCGGAGCTGCTCCTCCGGGCCGCCGACGAGGCCCTGTACCGGGCCAAGGCCGAGGGGCGCAACCGAGTGCTGCTGGCCGGGCCGCCGTCGATGCCGCCCGAGCCGCGACCCGTCCCCGTCTGACTCGTCGCAGCCCCTCGACGGGGAGTAGTAGATCCTCCAGACTTTCTTGGTGCAGTTTGACGCTCTGCTCGCGACCGCGGCCTTCGGTGTCGGCGGTGCCCGGCCGCGCTCGGGAGCCCGGCTGGATGGCCGCAGACTGATCGGGCGGCCCTGATCGGGCGGCCCTGATCGGGCGGCCCTGCCGTGGTCAGCCGAGCTGGACCGAGCGCTTCGCCATCCCCAACCAGAAGCCGTCGATGACGCTGCGCTGCGTGGCCAACTCGTCCTGGGCTGCGCCCAGGGTCACGAACAGCGGCGCGAAGTGCTCCGTACGCGGGTGGGCGAGCCGCCCCGCGGGGGACGCGTGCTCGAAGTCGATCAGCGAGTCGACGTCTCCGCTGGCAAGTGTCTCCCGACCCCACTCGTCGAACTCCCGGCTGAAGCCGGGGATGCCGCCGTCCAGGCTCAGGGCCCGCAGGTTGTGCGTGAAGAAGCCGCTGCCGATGATCAATACACCTTCGTCGCGCAGCGGAGCGAGCCTGCGGCCGATGGCCATCAGCTGCTGCGGGTCGAGCGTGGGCAGGGAGATCTGCAGCACCGGGACGTCGGCCGCTGGGTACATCTCCACCAGCGGCACGTAGGCGCCGTGGTCGAGCCCCCGGTCGGGGACGTCGTGGACCGGGGTGGCGGAACTGCGCAGCAGGGCACGGACCCTGCGCGCGAGGTCGGGCGCACCGGGCGCGGGGTAGGTGACCCCGTAGTACTTCTGCGGAAACCCGTAGAAGTCGTAGTAGAGCGGCACCGTGGTGGTCGCGCCGATCGCGAGCGGCGCATCCTCCCAGTGCGCCGAGATGACGGCGATCGCGGTCGGACGCGGCAGCGTCGCGGCCCAGCGGGCGAGCTGACGGGGCCAGATCGGGTCGTCGGCCAGGGGTGGCGCCCCGTGGCTCAGGTACAGGGCGGGCATCCGGTTCGTGGTCATCACGTGCTCCTTGCCACAGGATTGATTGATAGCTCAACTAACTGCGACGATAGGGCGACATAGTTGAGCAGTCAAGTAAGCTCGGGACGACCCTGCGCCGACCCAGGACCTCGTTCGCCCGCGGTCCAAGATCCGTGTCACTGCCCGGGTGGAGTTACACTCAGTTCTTATTGACCCTGATTCCCGCTGCGGAAGGTGCCTACCATGCCTTCGCCCAGCACACCGTCACCCGACCGACCACCGGATCAAGCCGGCACCCCGGGCCTCCCGTCGTCGGACACCACCCAGCTCCACGGCATCGTCGTGCCCGACCTCGACGCCTGGCCCTGCGGCGACCTCTCCCGCGAGCATCGTGCCGCGATCGACGCGCTTCCCGCAGGGTCCGCCCTCCTCGTCGTCCACCGTGGCCCGCAGGCCGGGGCGCGGTTCCTGCTCAACACGCCGGCGACGAGCGCGGGCCGGCACCCGCAGCGGGACATCTTCCTGGACGACGCCACCGTGTCCCGCAAGCACGCGGTCTTCGTGCAGCGCGCGGGCGGGTTCGCCGTCCAGGACGAGGGCAGCCTGAACGGTACCTACGTCAACGGGGTGAGCGTGTCCGAGGCGCAGTTGCGCGCCGGTGACGAGATCCGGATCGGCAAGTTCCGGCTGACGTTCCACCCGAGCCCGCGCGGCGCGGGGTAGCCGCGACCGCCGTCCCGGCCCGCGGCTCCGCGGGCCGGGACAGCCGCGCTCGGTCGGACCGGTGACGACGTGGTCGTGCCGTGTCACCCGGGACGTCGCCCGTGCGGACCGTGCCGCGGTTCCAGACGAACCCGTGGGTGGCGCCGTACTGGTCCACGAGGGAGCCCCACCACGACGTCGAAGCGGTTGACGCCCGGCGCTCGGGTGTTCCTGCCGTTCCCGGCGCGAGATGACTGCTGAGTGCCGTGTGATCACGAAGGGCGCGGTGGCCTTGACAACGGCTTGGCGATCTTCGCCAGGCCGTGACGGGTGACCCGGCTGAGGAGGAAAGCTGCCGCCGCGAGAAACCTCTGGATGGGGTGCTACGTAGCAGGCAGATGGCCGGGGATCGACCCGGCGAAGACCACCGCCAGACACAACTGGCGAGTCGAGGGTGATCGGGGCCGTAACCAACCATGACCAGAGCCGTTCAAACTCGGTGGGGCCGTCTGCGCGGCCTCTGGGTTCCGGCCACTCCCGGGCCAGGCGCCCGCGTCGTCCAGCGGCGTCGGTGCGTGTGCTCCGGGAGAGGTCCCGCGGCGTGGGAAGATGGGGGCAGCAGCCATCGCGAGGACGCACTCACCTGGGCTCGACCGTTCCGTCCGGCGGGACGACGACGAGCAGGGTCCGAGCGACGCGGAGCTGGTCGCACGCTGTGCGAGCGATCCGGAGGCGTTCGGCCTGCTGTACGACCGGCACTGCGACCGGATCTACCGCTACGTCAACGCCCGACTGCGCGACCGTACGATCGCGGAGGACGTCACGGCGGAAGTCTTCTTCAAGGCGTTGAAGGGCCTCGGCAGCTACCGGCCGGAGGTCGGGGAGTTCTCGGCGTGGCTGTACCGGATCGCCGGCAATGCGGTGATCGACCATATTCGGTCTCGCAAGGTCACCGTGAGTCTGGACGAGCAGATGGATCGCAGCGACCGGTCGTTGCCGGTGGAACAGCAGGTGATCGACCGGGTGGAGGTGGCGCAGGTGTGGCGTGCGATCGGTGAACTGACGGACGCCCAGCGCACCGCCGTCCTGCTGCGCCTCGAACGGGACCTGCCGATCGCGGAGATCGCGGGCAGGATGAACCGCACCGAGGGCGCGGTGAAGCTGCTCCTGCACCGCGGCATGTCGGCGGTTCGGGCGAAGCTGGCTGAGCTCGAAGTGGGGAGGGGGCGCAGGTGAACGACGACCCGATCCTTGACCCGGAGCTCTCCGGGACGGCTGGTCGAGTCCGGACCGTGCTTCACTCGGGTGGCATCCGCCCGGAGTTCTCGGAGTGGTTGCGGGCCAGGCTGGTGGCGGAAGCCGCGGAGCGGGTCGCGGCGTCCGCGTCGCCCGTGCGTCCGCACCTGGTCCCGGTCCCCGACCTCGAACCGGACCAGGTGCCGACTCCGGTCCCGACGCCGGTGGGACGCCCTGAGCCGGGTCCGGTCGTGCCGCTGCAGCGGCGCGGTCGCGGGCGGCGGGTCGCCGCCTGGGCCGCCACGGCCACGACCGCGGCGGCCGCGACCGCCGCGGTCGTCGTAGGCCTGGTGCCCTCGCTGCTCCAGCCCGGATCGGTGCTGGTCACAGCGTCGAGCACGCTCACCGGTGCCGTCTCCGCGGACACCAACGCGCCGATCCGCCTCACCTTCGACCAGGCCCTCGACCACGCCTCCGCCGTGGCCGCGCTGCGGCTGTCGCCGGCGACCGCCGTCCGCACGGCGTGGGAGGGCGACACCCTGTTGGTCCAGCCCGTGCACGGGCTGGCGGCGAACTCCGCGTACGTGCTCACGGTCGACGCCCGGACCGCTCGGACCGCGCAGGGCGCGCCGCTCGCGGCAGACCTCCAGCTCGCGTTCGGCACCGCGGCCGGCTCGGACGGCGTGACGGCGGCCGCCGGTGAGCCCGCGAGCCTGCCGCGGACCGTGATGACGTCCGCCTCCGACGGATCCGAGGCGGTGGTCACCCGGTCGGATTCGTTGCTGGTCACCGGCGCCCGGACGGCGGCTGGCAGCTCGCTGGTGCGGATGCAGGAGAAGGGTGATACCCAGCGCACCCTGGGCTCGGCGACTGACAGCATCTGTGTCTCCCGCAGCGGCCGGTCAGTGGCCTACCTCGGCCGGACGGCGAAGGGCCCCGGCATCGTGTTCGCGAACTCCGAGGGCACCGCGATCCGGACGATCGAGGCGAGCGTCGACCCCGGGTCCCCCCTCGGTTGGATCGACGACGACGAGGTCACCTTCGTCTCCGGCGGAAAGATCACCGCGGCGAACCGGCAGGGTCACCAGCGGGTGCTGTCGTCCCAGCCGGTGGACGCAGCAAGGCAGACCGCCGTCGTCGCCCCTGGGGCCCGCTATGTGTACCTGGGGAACTCCAACGGCACCGGTCGCCTGATCGACCTGGTGGCCGGCTCGTGGCAGCCGCTGAACGGGCTCGTCGCCGCGCCGGCGTTCACCTCGGACGGTGCGGGGATGGTCTGGGTCGACCGCAGCGGCTCGTCGTACCGGGTGCACCACGGGCCGTCGAACGGTGGCGCCGCCACCTCCGCCGTCCTGCCGGTGTCCTCCACCGACCGGATCAGCGACCTGGCGATCTCGCCGGACGGGACGAGGTTCGTGTACTCCGTGAGCAACCTGGGGCGGGCCGAGCTGCGGCTGGCGGCGCTGCCCAGCGGAGTCACCCTCGCGGTGTCCGCCAAGGGCGTCGGCCAGTCGCCGAACTTCTCACCGACAGGGGCGTTCTTCACCGTTCTCGGTAGTTCTGCCGGTAGCCACCGGATTGAGATGGTGAAGATTCCGAAGGTCATGGAGGTGGAATCGGCTGCCGCCAAGCTCGCCGCGGCCCGCGCCGTCGCGACGGCCTTCGCCCTGGCCCAGGTGGCCGGGGACGGCGGAGCCCAGGCGTGGCTGGCCAGGTCGGGTCTGAACCTGCCACAGGTACCGAGGGCGACCCGGGCGGCGCTGTTGTGGTCGGTCCCGGCGGACGATGGCACGGTCACTGTGCGTGTCCGGCTGACGGTAGACCCGCAGTCCCAGCCGGCCCGGCCCTACCCGCTGCAGGGCGAGGAGACGCTCACCGTCTCCCCGGCGGGCTCCGCGGCCAGCGGCTCCGGGGTGCTCCCCAAGGTGACGGCGGTGGAGGTGGGGCAGTTCGCCGCTGCGCCGGCCGGACCGCACGTGATCCGGGTCGTGGTGAACCCCGCGGGCGAGGTCGGCGTGACGTTCGACAGCGATCTGGAAGCTGCCAGCGTCAGTGCCGGGATCCGGTTGACCGGCACCAACGGCGCCGTCGTCGCCGCCACCGCGCGGTACGACGCGTCGACCCGGACGGCGTGGCTCAGCCCCAGCGCCGCGAAGGGCACGTTGGTGCGTATCGCGGTGGCCGGCGTCCGCGATATGCAAGGAACCCCAACGGCATCGGGCCCGCTGGAGGCTCGCCTCCTCGGCTGACGGCCGAAGGTCCTCGTTCGGCTTTCTCGAGACGGCCGGGCACCGGCCGTCTCGCCGGCCCCGGGGCCGCTCGTCACGGCTATGACGGGCGACCCCGGCGAGGCCGAGGCCGGGAGAAGGCCGCGATCGCCAAGGCCGCCGAGGACCCGGGTGAGTCAGCCCCGGGGCCAGGTAGGGCTGGCCCGCGGTGGCTGTCTCGCTGAGGGGGAGACGTGAGAAGGCGGCGGCCGGCAGATGCACAACCGCCCCCCAAGGCGGCTACGCTGCCATCGGCGCTATCAACCATCGGGGCGGCGCGCCTCCAGGTTGACGTCGCCGTGACGTCGGCTGCCACGACGCGGCCGCGTGGATCACGAATTCGGCACGCTGACTGTCAGCAGCAGGGCTCGGTGCGCGGGCACCGTAGTGCGGTAGTGCGAGGCATACGCGCCCAGATCCTGACCGGTCCACACATCGTGCACAACAGCCGATCCCTTCGTGTCGATATTCAGCCAGGGGATATCGATGTCGCCGTCGGCATCGGTACGGTTCAGCAGCAGGACTGCCTCCCGGTGGGCGGAGGTACCGTTCACCAGCTGCTTCGCGTACACTTGTAGACCGGCGTTTCTCTCGTCTGTGTACCTCAGGAAGCCCTGTTTTCCCAACGGGTCCTGATCGATTGCGATCACGTCCGGATTGGTCAGGATGGCCTTGATGTCTGGGCTCATGTTCGTGAGGTCGTTGCCGGCGAGCAGAGGAGCGCCGGAGATTGCCCATAGCGACATGTGGGTTCGACTATCCTCGGCGGAGAGGCCTGTCGCTCCGACGACGAGCATGTCGGGGTCGTTGTAGTGTCCGGGTGACTGGGCGTCAGGATGTTGGGCCGAGTCGAAAGTTCGCAGCACATCGTTCATGGTCGGCGCCAGCTTTCCGTTGTTCCAGACGGCCAGGTCGTCGCTGGTCCGCCACATGGTGGAGATTCCGGGCGCCCACGCCCAGGGGCTCTGCCTGCCCCAGTTGCAGATCGAGAGCACCATGGGATGGCCGGTCGCTGCAGCAGCCTTGGAGACCGACTCGCTGACTGCCGTGTAGGCGGTCTTCGGATCGAGATTCTCGGCGTCACCACCGCACCAGTCCACCTTGACGAAGTCGAAACCCCACTTGGCGAACTGCAGGAAATCCTGGTCGTAGTGGCCCTCGCTCCCCGAGCCCGGGGCCTTCGGTCGACTGGTCGGGAAATAGTACCCACACCCGTCCTTCCCGGCATCAGTGTAGATGCCGGCCTTCAAACCCAGGCTGTGGATGTAGGACGCTACGGATTGCATCCCGCTAGGCCAATCATGGGAGTCCACCGTAATGTTGCCGCCCGCATCCCTGGTTCCCTGCCACCAGCCCTCGTCGATGTTCACGTACTGATACCCGGCGCCCTTCAACCCGCTCGAAACCAGGGCGGCGGCCTCTCGCCGGATCGTGGCCTCGTCAACGCTCGCTGCGACAGCATTCCAGGACGCCCAGCCCATCGGTGGTGCCGTCACGACAGTGTTCGGGGCGGCACTGGAATGGTCGGGGCCGATCGCCAGCAGACCGCCGATCAGCGCTGCCGACAGAGCCACCGGCAGGACGGCCGATATGCGGTGCTCGCCATGGCGACGTCTCGGGATTAACATAGCGTTGAGCACCTTTCGATCGGCCAATTGGAGAGGAAGTGGAAGGTGTTGCCGCATCACACCTGGGCCGTAGCCATTGAAGAGAATGGCGGCGGAGGGAGGGAGCCGGCAAGGGGCGAGGGCTGTCTCGGGTAAGAAGTGGCGGGAATCAGACTCGCAGCCCTGGTCTCAACCTTTCACTGGCGCGGTAGAAATGAATTCTGGGCGGCATGCAGGCCTACTTCCTGCCTGCGGAAAGCCGACCGTCGAAGGTGATCTCGAAGGCATTCAAGGCGGCTTTCCACCGGTTCGTCCGCCGCTGCCGACCGCGCCCCGTCGGGAAGTGACCCACAGCCGGCCGATCGCCGGGTACTTCCGACCCCAATCGGACTCGGTGAACTCGACGAACCGCTCGAGGGCCTCTGCCTCGGACGCCGCCGTGTAGACCGGCTTCAACGCCGCCGCGACCGCGGACCAGTCCTTCCTCGACGATGGTGCGTTCCCGGCCGGGGATCAAGGGACGGCGATCGTGGCGGTGCCGATCTGGGTGCTGTGCTGGCCAGTGCGGGAGGGCTCGGACGGGGACGGCGGGTCGGCGCTGGTGACGGGGACGGCCGGTCGGCGCTGGTGGTCGAGGGCGCCGGGAAGATCAAATCTGGTGATCTGGTGGCGTTCTGCAAGGTCGTGGTGGTGGTGCCGGCCAAGGTGTGCAAGGGACGGGCGGGGAGGTTCGCCGGCCGGACGACCCGGACATACGTCAGCCCCCGGTCGAGGACCGGGGGCTGACGTCAGGGGCCATACTGCTCCGTTGCTGCGCTGCTGCCCGCGTCGCTACGGGCTGGTACGGCCGCCGCCTAGTGGTGACGCTTGTGTTGACCCGTTGTGCCCTGGGCCGGAGCCGGGGCCATGGCGGGCGCGGGCGCAGCGTTGGCGGCCATGTTGTTGGCGGCCATGTTGTTGGCGGCCATGTTGTTGGCGGCCATGTTGGCGGCTGCTGCCGGGGGAGTGAAGGTGGCCGCGGTCACGACGTTGTTGCCGTTGACGGTCAGGGTGATCGGGTTCGCCTTGCCGGTGAGGGCCATGCAGCCGAGGTTCCCGTCCATGAAGGCGTCGGACGCCCGCATCGCCAGGAACGTGAACAGGTTCGTCGCCGCCGCCGGGTTGGGGGAGGCGCCGTTGACGAGGATGTTCATGGCGTTGAACACCCGCTGGATCCCCACCGGGTTGAAGAACAGGTTGTTGCAGTAGTTCGCACCGTTGCCGTTGTCCGTACCTGCCGTGTTGCCGAGCGGCGGCTGGCCGACCTCCATGCGGAACAGGTTGACCTTCGCGGGGCTCTGGGTCGCGGCGATCCTGGCCATCGGGTCGTTGAGCGGAATCAGGGCCACCGGCGCCGCCTGCTGCTGGTTCGCCTGCAGTTCGTTCAGCGGCAGGGACGGCGTGGCCATCCCGTCGCTCGACTGGTTCGGCAGCATCCACGGGGTGCAGCCGAGAGTCGGGTCGACGAAGACGGCCAGCAGGCGGTTGTCGCTGCCGTTCGCCAGGTCGGTCACCGCGGTGCCCAGCTGCTGGATCGCGGCCCGGGTGGCGGCGTTGTTCTGGCCCGTCTGGCCGTTGGCGGCCGCCAGGATGTGCGACGTGACGTTGTCGCTCTGGTCCTGGTCCACGAGCGAGAAGTCACGGACGGTGGGGCACGGTTTGCCGTCGAGAGCCGTCCCGATCGGCGGCACCTGGATCTGGTTGGCCGCGATGGCAGCCTTGCCCGCCGTCATGAAGTTGTTGCCGTTGCAGGACGCGAACTGGCCGAAGATCGACTGGGGGAGCCCGTTCACGCAGTTGCCCTGGACCAGCGAGGTGGTGCCCTGGGCGTTGGCCAGGGTGAGGCGGTCACCGTTGAAGCCGAACCAGATCCCCACCACGGAACCGGCCGGGAAGTTGATCGGCGTCGGAGTCGCCAGCGGCTGGGTGCCCATGTCGATGACCAGCGGGTCATAGAGCATGATCTGACCTGCCGGCGTCACGATCGCGGCCTGGACGAAGGCGGACTGGTTGACGTTCGCCTCGTTGCAGGGGCCGGCCGCCGCGTCCGTGGCGGTCAGCTGGTAGGGCGTCGCGAGTCCGGCCGGGGTCAGCGGGTTCGCCGGGACGACGATGGTGCAGTTGGGGTTCGGAACGGCGGCTGCCGCGGGCGCGGCTGCCTGCTGCGCCATGGCGGCCTGCTTCTTCGCCGCGGCCGCCTGCTGTCGGGCGGCCACGGCCGCCGGGCGCTTGCCGCGCGGGTCGAGCATCGGACCGTTCTGCTGCTGGACGACGGGTGACTGTCCGCCGGGTGTGCCGTTGGCGGCAGCCATCAGGATGGTCCGGCCGGCTGCCGGACCCATCGTGGCGTCGGGCGAGGACACGATGCTGGGGTATGCCGCCAGAGCGCCGAGCGCGAGCACAGCAGGCAGTCCGATACCGACCAGCAGCGACGTCCGTGAGCGACCCGGTCCACGGCGGCGCTCCGACCGCGCCCGGTCGGAGTACCAGCCACCGGCCGGTGGTCTGCGGGACGGCTGTTCCATGTGGACCTCTCAGCACTATGGACGAGGTGACCAACAGTCACCGCGACGGAACGGAAGTCGTTCGCGGCACGGCGCCCCTCCGCGACAACTGCTGACCAGAACGGACCCTCGGGGACAATGGTTACGGGCTCGGGGTTGGCTAGGCTCCGCTTAACGGCAGGTGCGGCTGACCATGACGGTGCTGGAGTCGTCACTCCACCGAAACAGTGGTGCCTTGGTGGTCAACGGTGCCGGTGACGGCTGCGCCACGGCGGCGTCCAGGTGGGGACGACGGAACCCAGCATCCCGAGCGAGGATCCGCAGTGCGGTGGAGACCCGACGTCGAGCGGGTGCGGGCCGGGCTGAACGCTGAGCTCGGCCTCAGCCCGTCACGGCAGGCTGCGGAGCACCTGGAGGACGCCGGTGCCGTAACGCTCCAGCTTCGCCTCCCCGACCCCGCTGACCCGGGACAGGGCTGCCAGGGAGGTAGGCTGCTCCAGCGCGATCTGCCGCAGGGTCGCGTCATGGAACACGACGTAGGGCGGCACCCCCTGCTCCTTGGCCGCCGTGGTGCGCCAGGCCCGCAGCGCCTCGAATCGGGCCTGCGCCTCCGCCGGGAGTGCCTCGGCCGCCGGGCGTGCCGCGCCCCGCCCGGTCGCTCCCCGGCCCGATGCGCCTCGTCCGGAGGCGGCCCTGGTCGTCGCCCGCTGGTCGCGGCGCATCGGAACCTCGCGGCGTCGGGTGAGCACCTCGTGACTGGCGGCGGTGAGGGCGAGTGTGCCATGCTCTCCCTGGATGGCGAGGAGCCCTTGGGCGAGCATTTGCCGGATGACGGCGCGCCATTCTGCCTCTGACAGCTCGGTGCCGACGCCGAACACGGTCAGTGTGTCGTGCCCGAACCGGGTTACCTTCTCCGTGCGGCGGCCGAGCAGGATGTCGATGCTCTGCCCCGCGCCGAAGCTCTGGTTGCGTTCGCGGCGCAACCGGAACACCGTCGACAGCAGCTTCTGCGCGGCGATGCTCCCGTCCCATGCCTCCGGTGGGTCCAGGCAGGTGTCGCAGCTGCCGCACGGCTCACCCGCCTGCCCGAAGTACTCCAGCAGGAAGCGCCGCCGGCACCCGGCGGTCTCGCACAGGGCCAGCATCGCGTCCAGGTGCGAGCCCTGGATCCGGCGGAACCGCTCGTCGCCGGCCGAACCGTCGATCAGCTTGCGGAGCTGGACGACGTCCTGCAACCCGTAGGCCAGCCAGGCGGTCGCCGGCAGTCCGTCGCGCCCGGCCCGGCCGGTCTCCTGGTAGTAGCCCTCGACCGACTTGGGCAGGTCGAGGTGGGCGACGAACCGCACGTCGGGCTTGTCGATGCCCATCCCGAAGGCGATCGTCGCGACCATGACCAGTCCGTCCTCCCGCAGGAACCGGGCCTGGTGCGCCGCGCGGGCGGCCGCGTCGAGCCCGGCGTGGTAGGGGAGGGCCGGGACGCCGTTCGCGCTCAGGAAGCTCGCCACCTGTTCGGTCCCTGACCGGGACAGGCAGTACACGATCCCGGCGTCGCCCGCGTGCTCGCTGTGCAGGAGTGCCAGGAGCTGGCGTCGCGGGTCGGCCTTGGGGACGATCCGGTAGGTGATGTTCGGCCGGTCGAAGCCGGCCACGAAGTGCCGGGCGCCCGGCTCGACCAGCCCGAGCCGCTCGGCGATCTCGTCGCGGGTCGCCGGGGTCGCGGTGGCCGTGAGCGCGATCCGCGGCACCTCGGGCCAGCGCTCGGCCAGCACCGACAACGCCAGGTAGTCCGGCCGGAAGTCGTGACCCCACTGCGCCACGCAGTGCGCTTCGTCGATCGCGAAGAGCGCGATCCGGCCGCGACCGAGCAGCCGCAGGACCGCCTCGGTGCGGAGAGCCTCGGGTGCCAGGTAGAGCAGGTCGAGCCGCCCGGCGACGTAGTCGTCCTCGACGCGACGGCGTTGCTGCTGGTCGAGGGTCGAGTTGATGAACCCGGCCCGAACCCCGAGGGCCTGCAGCGCGTCCACTTGGTTCTGCATGAGTGCGATGAGCGGCGAGACCACCACGCCCGTCCCGCCGCGCACCAGCGCCGGGATCTGGTAGCAGAGCGACTTGCCGCCACCGGTCGGCATCAGGACGAGCGCGTCGCCACCGCCGATCACGTGGTCGATGACGGCCTGCTGCTGCCCCCGGAAGCCCGGGTAGCCAAAGACGCGCCGCAGCACGTCGAGAGCCCGGTCGGCCGCGTCATCGCACGGGCCGTCGGCGGACGGGCCGGGTGACCGAGCCATGGACGAGGCGGGATCGGCGGACGGTGCGGCGGCGGACGGTGGCGGAGCGGCGGACGGGGCGGTGCCGGCCGGGGTGAGCACTGATCGAGCGTACGTCGCCGTGCGTGATTCCCGCTGGGGGGTGTGGACAACTCCGCGGTCAGGTGCCCGGATGCTTCGGCCGAGGGATGTCGTGGGCGAGGTCGTATCCGTAGTCACCTTCGTAGTCGCTGGTCTCGTTGCACACCTGGACCATGGCCGCCGGATCGGGTGCGGCGGGCAGGCAGCCGTGCTGGTGGGACGCCTCGTGGGCCAGGTCGTACTCGAGGTCGGGGGCCGGTCCGGTCTCGGGAACGGGGTGAGACATTGCTCCACTGTGACCGGGCGGATGCGGATTGCCAAGCTGACACAATCATGTGTCATAGTGCACTGGACTGACTGGGTTCCGCTGTGGCACCAGACGGAGTGTCATCACGCTCAGCGGCGCCGCTGCCTCCGCAGCCGGTCGCCTCCATCCCAGCGCGGGGCATCGCCGCTGGTCACCGCGGTTGGGACGTCCCATGCCCGGCGCTGACGTGATCGACGTTGACCCCGCGCCCGCGGTGTTGCCAGGCTCCCCTCGTCGCGACGCGCGGTCTGGGGGCGGGCGTGGCGGCGCCGGCCAGTCCGCGGCGGCGGCCGGAGCGGCGGGAACGGGGGTCGAGGAGGGGACGGGGGTCGAGGAGGGGACGGCCGCCCGAACCTGCCCGAGCGGGCGAGCATCGCGGGACGGCGCCGCAGTGCGGCGCGAGGTGCGTTCGGCCTGGGCGCCGGCCCGGCCGCGCATCTCGCGGCGTCGGCAGCTGGCGACGGTCGGTCCACCTGCCGGAGCACGAGTCGAAGCCCGGTCAAGCTAGGAATTGAACATCGACGGGGTGCTGCCCCGGACCCCGGTCCGCACCCGGAGATCACCGTGAGGCCGGCCGGCCGAGCTGAGCGCGTCCGTGGTAGCGGTGAGCGCCATGCCGAGCCGCGCGTTGATCCTCAGGTCGGCGTCGCCGTCCCCGCGGGTGGGGCCCTGGTTGACGATGGCGACGCGGATGCCGTGCTTGCGGGCGTGCCGGACGAACCGGTACCCGGACATGACGGTGAGGGACGACCCGAGGACGAGCAGGGTCTCGGCGGCGTCGACCAGGGCGAAGCAGCGCGTCACCCGGTCCTTGGGGACGTTCTCGCCGAAGAACACGACGTCGGGCTTGAGCGGTCCGCCGCCGCAGGCGAGGCAGCCGACCGGGCGGAACCGGGCGACCATCGACTCGGCCAGCGCGACGTCGCCGTCGGGGCGCACGCTCGCGGTGTCGCCGTCGGTGTCGGCGAACAGGGACACGTCGAAGCCGGGGTTGGCCTCGGCCAGGCGTTCCTGCACGGTGGCCCGGTCGCTGACCGCGCGGCAGGTCAGGCAGAGCACCTGGTGCAGGCTGCCGTGCAGTTCCACCACGGGGTCGCTGCCGGCGGCGTGGTGCAGGCGGTCGACGTTCTGGGTGATGACCGCCTCGACCAGGCCCAGCCGCTGCAGCGCGGCGACGGCGTGGTGGCCGGCGTTCGGCCGGACCCGGTTCATCACCGGCCAGCCCGCGTAGCTGCGCGCCCAGTAGCGCCGCTGCGCCTGGACCGACCCGACGAACTCCTGGTAGGTCATCGGCTGCGCGTTCCTCGCGATGCCCGTCGGTCCCCGGTAATCAGGGACACCCGACTCAGTTGACAGGCCAGCACCACCGAGGATCACTACCCGGCCCCGCCGTACCGTGTCCACCAGCGCAGCCACGGTCTCGGCGCCGGCCGACGTCACGCGCGCCGGACTGACCGTCATGCAGTCAGTCTAGGTCCGAGGTCTCTATCCGGTAACTCTTGGGACTCTCGGTGCTGATCCCGGCGCTCCTGCCTCGCCCACCCGCAGGACCGGCCGGGCTCCTAGCCGAAGACCGACCGCGGGTTCACCTGACGGGTCCAGCGAGTCCGCGCAGCAGGACCACCGCCTCGCCGACGGCGTCGGCCCGATCCGTGGTGATCTCCCAGGCGGGCTCCGGGCTGCCCGGCAGGTGGAGGGCGAGCAGGGCCCGGATGGTGCCGTCCGACTCGATGTAGGCCCCGGTCTCGACGACCACGGAGGCCAGCGGGTAGGTGGCGATCCGGGTCCGGGACGTCGGGTCGCCCGGGTCCCGCGCCCGCAGCCCCCCGGCCGGCACGCTCACGATCGACAGCGCGGCGCAGTGGCCGCAGGCGTAGAGGAACGCCGGGCCGCGCATGGTGCTGCCGCTCAGCGCCCTGGCGTAGGCGCAGCCGGGGGACAGCTCCCGGAGGACCTCGAGCGCGAGCCGCTCCGCGGCGGCCAGCGCTTCGCCGTGATCGATGTGCGTGGTCACGCGACGCTCCCACCAGCCGGTGCCAGGCCGGACCCGGCACGGATGTAACTCAATGTAGACGGTAAATAGCATTGCGTGCAGGTGCCTGGCCGGATTCCGCCCGCGCCCCAGCCCCGCGCTCCGCCGCCCGCGCCGTCCGGGTGATCGCGCCACGGCCCGCCCGGGTGGCGCCGCGTCAACGCCGGTCGAACGTCACCGTGCCCTGGATCTCGAGCGCGGGGTAGCCGCCCGTGGCCAGCCGCAGGGCTCGGTCGGTCGTCACCTGGATCTGGCTCGCGGTGACCCTGACCCTCACCCGGACGCCGCGGACCAGGAGCCGGACGGTGACCTGCGACCAGTCGGACGGCAGGTGCGGGGCCACCGTGAGGACTCCGTCGTCGGCCACCGCCAGCCCGAGGAACCCGGCCAGCAAGGCCTGCCACGCCCCGCCCAGCGTGGCCAGGTGCAGGCCCTTCGCTGCGGAGCCGGTGATGTTGTCCAGATCCAGCCGCACCGCCAGCCGGTACATGGCGAGTGCCTCGTCGGCCCGACCCGCCCGGGCAAGCAGGGCCGCGGTGATGGCGGGCGACAGCGACGAGCCGTGCGAGGTGTGCGGGACGTAGAGGTCGAGATCCGGCTCCAGCGACTCGGCCGGCATCGCCTCCGGTACCAGGAAGTGCGCCATCAGGACGTCGGGCTGCTTGATCAACTGGGTGGCATGGGTGCGTTCGGGGCCGAGGGCGAGATCCGCGGCGAACGGCGGAGCCGCCACCTCTGCCGCGACCAACGGCTCCAGGCCCAGGTACCCGGCGAACTGCTCGTGGCGGCCACTCAGCGGGTCGTACCCGTCGACGAGCGCCGCGGCCGTGTCGCGCCAGCGGCGCGGCTCGCCCGGCTGCACCTCCTCGTGGACGGGACTGGTCGGGGGTGCCTCCTCGACGAGGGCGGCGGCCCGCAGCAGGTTCCAGCGGGCCATCACGTTGGTGAAGACGTTGTCGTCGACGTTCTCGTGGTACTCGTCGGGACCGATGACGCCGGTGATGTGCACCCGCCCGTCCGGGCCGGCCTCCACCCGGGAGGCCCAGTAGCGTGCCGTCTCCAGGACGAGCGCGCGGCCGGGGCCGTCGAGCATCGAGCGGTCGCCGGTCCAGACCGTGTACCGGTCCGCGGCCCAGGCGATGTCGGCCGTGATGTGCTCCTCGTGCTCGCCGGTCAGCACCGGGACCACCAGGGTGCCGAGCATGATCGAGGTCGGCGTGACCTCGTCGCCGTCGCGGGCGGACTCCCAGGGGAACCGGGCGCCCGCCCGGCCCGACGCCGCGGCCAGTTCCCGTGCCTGCGGCAGCCGCCGGATCCGGTACTGGAGGATGGCCCGTGCCGCCGGTGGGCAGATCGTCGCCACAGCCGGCAGCACGAACACGTCGGCGTCCCAGAAGACATGCCCCGCGTACCCCGGACCGGAGAGACCGCGCGCGCCGACGGCCTGCTCGTCGCCGAGCGGACTGCCCTCGCTCCGCCCCGCGTTCACCCACAGCTGGAACAGCGCGAACCGCAACCCGAGCTGGGTAGCCGGATCATCGGGGAGCCCCACGTCGGCGTCCGCCCAGCGCTGCTGCCAGACGCGCCGGTGCTCGGCCAGCAGCCGCTCGAAACCGGCGAGCTGGGCCTCCCGCACCGCTGCCGCGGCCTCGGCCAGCGCGGCGTCGCCGTCCCTGCCCGCTCGGTACGCGACCAGGCGCTGGACCGTGCGGTGGCCGGCGTGATCCACCTGTGTCTGGACGGCGGCAGCGACCATCCAGCACCCGGCGCCCGCGACACGGGCCCACTCCACCAAGCCGTCGCGGCCGGTCTCCACCGAGGGTCCGGAGCTCGCGAGGTCGGCCGACGCGCCCGGGACGAAGAGCGCGCGCCCGGCGGCGAACCGGGTCGCCGGACCCTCGGCACGCAGCACGTGCAGCCCCGGCCGCGCCGCGCTGACGAACCGCAGGGTGCGCAGCGGCGGGGCCGGTGACCAGCTCGAGGTGGCGGCGGGGCCGAGCGCCGCGGGGGCGGGCGGTGCGCCGTCCTCACGGACCAGGGCGCCGGCCCGGAGGTCGAGCATGCGGCGGCCGCCCTCGGTGGGAGTGGTGAAATCCAGTTGCGTCCACTGCGGGCCGGGGAGCAGGTGCTGGCCGGTGCCCTCGCCGGACCACACGCCGGACCCGAGCACGATCGCGGCTCCGGGGGCCTCCTCCAGCCCACCCCGGGTGGCGAACGCGCCGTCGCCGATGGTGAACAGGACGTCGGGGGGGCGCGCCCCCGCCCCGGCCGGTACCGGTTCGACGACGGACCAGCCCGGGTCGTCGGACACGGCCGGGATGCGCAGCCCGGCGCGCCGCCAGAGCTGATCGTCGAGGAGGCCGAGCAGGTCGGTGCGGGACGCGGGGACGACCTCACCGCGACCACCGAGTGCCTGCCGGGCGCTCCCGACGTCGCCCACGACGAGGGCCACGCCATCGGGGTGGACGCCGCGCGCGGCCAACTCGTCGACGACCGTGCCGTACCCCCTGCCGGCTCCCGGGTCGTGCCAGGCGCCCAGCCTGCCCGGGCCGTGCGGCCAGGGGGCCGCCAGGCCGTTCAATTCCTCCAACGGTCGGGCGGTGACCAGGGCCACGTCGACCCCGGCGGTCAGCAGGCGCTCGATCCGCCGGCGCAGGGCCGGCGGGTCGGCCAGGGTGACGGCGGCCTCGACGTCGAGGACCACCGCGTCCATCGTCCGGTCCAACGTGCTCACGACAGGCAGGCTCCCATTCGCCACCGACGGATTCGGGAGACATAGGTCTTCCGAAGACATAGCCCTTCTGGAGGCTGGGTGTCGTACCGGGATCCGTCAGCTCAGCCGTTCCACGATCATGGCCATCCCCTGACCGCCGCCGACGCACATCGTTTCCAGGCCGATCTGCTTGTCCCTGGCTCGTAGCCCGTTGAGCAGTGTGCAAGTGATACGCGCTCCCGTCATCCCGAACGGGTGCCCGAGCGCGATCGCGCCACCGTGGACGTTCAGCCTGTCCTCGTCGATCCCCAACTCCCGCGCCGAGGGCAGCACCTGGGCCGCGAACGCCTCGTTGATTTCGGCCAGGTCGATGTCGTCGATGGTCATCCCGGCCCGGGCCAGAGCCTGGCGGGAGGCTTCCACGGGCCCGAGTCCCATGATCTCCGGCGACAGCGCGGACACTCCCGTCGACACGATCCGGGCCAGCGGAGTGATCCCGAGCTCGTCGGCCCTGGTGTCGGACATCACCACCAGAGCGGCGGCGCCGTCGTTGAGCGGGCAGCAGTTGCCGGCCGTGATCCGCCCGTCCGGCCGGAAGACCGGGGCCAGCGCGCTCACCGCCTCGTAGGTGACGCCCGCGCGCGGACCGTCGTCCGCGGACGCCACCGAGCCGTCGGGCAGCGTGACCGGCGAGATCTCCTGGGCGTAGAAACCGTCGGCGATCGCCTTCTCGGTGAGGTTCTGCGACCGGACGGCGAAGGCGTCCATGTCCTCGCGGGTCACCCCCTTGGCGAGTGCCAGGTTCTCCGCGGTCTGGCCCATCGCGATGTACACGTCCGGCAGCTCGCCGTCCTGCCGGGGGTCGGTCCAGGCGGTCGTGCCCTCCGCCGCCCGTGCCCGGGTGCGGGCTTCGGCGTCCACGAAGCGGGGGTTGCGGGTGTCGGGCCAGGAGTCGGACGTCCCGCGGCCGAAACGGGACACCGTCTCGACCCCGGCGGACACGAAGACGCCGCCCTCGCCGGCCCGGATCGCGTGGAACGCCATCCGGGTGGTCTGCAGGGAGGAGGAGCAGTACCGGGTGATCGTCGTCCCGGGCAGCGTGTCGTACCCGAGCAGGACGGCGACCACGCGGGCCAGGTTGAAGCCCTGCTCGCCGCCCGGTAGGCCGCACCCCAGCATCAGGTCGTCGATCTCCGCGGGGTCGAGCTGCGGCACCTGGTCCAGCGCCGCCCGGACGAGTTGGGCGGTCAGTTCGTCGGCGCGCGCGCCGACGAGGGAACCCTTGCCCGCCCGCCCGATCGGGGAGCGGGCTGCGGCGACGATCACGGCTTCAGGCACGGTGACTCCCTGGTGGCTGGCTCGGACTCCTGGCCCATCCTCACCCGCCGGGGACTCCTGTGTCCGGAGACCTCCCTCACCCGCAGGGCGCTGACCTTCCATGACTCGCCGAGGGGTGTCACGGCGACCGGCAGGGCGGCCTTCCCGGTGCCAGACTGGCGGGGTGCGCCGTCTTGTCGCCCTAGTCGCGTTTGTCGCGGTTGCCGGCGTCATGGGTTGCTCGGGCGTCGGCCAGCCCCGGACACTGCCGCCCGACCGCTCCGGCAACCCCACGGACACGTTGTCCCCGACCGGAACCTCCCCGCCGGTCACTCCGACGCCGCCGCCCACGGGCGACGAGATCGCCACACCGACCGCGCCGAGCGACCTGGCCGGCTCGAGCGGCCCAGCCGGTTCGGCGTCGAGCGCCGGGCCGACCACGGCCACGGGATCCTCAGCGACGCGTGCCCCCGCCGCGCCGCCCGCACCGGACCTGCCCGCGTGCATGATCGGAACCTGGTCGGCGCCGGCCGCCCGGGAGTTCGGCAACCTGGCGCTGGACCGGCGGTCGGACGGAACGGTCCGGTCAGCGACCGGCGTGCTCTCCGTCACCTTCACGCCGGACCACAAGTGGACCTTCACGTACCAGAAGGTGCGGTTGCAGCTGGTGGCCGGATCGGTGGACGTCGACGGGCCGATGGGCGGCACCTGGGCCCTGGCCGGCAACAGCCTCACCAGCACGGTCGGCAGCACGGCCGTCACCTTGACGATGCACCTGGGCGGTGTGTCGCTCGGTGTCGTCCCGAGCACTGTCTCCGAACTGGTGCGTGCGCTGCCCCCGAACCAGGTATTCGTGGCCTGCACGGGGACCGGGCTGCGGTTCCAGCTCCCGACGTCGCAGGGGGGCGGTGCGGCCACGTTCGACCATGCCTGAGCGTTCGAGGATGCCTGGGCGTTCGAGGATGCCCGGGCGTTCGAGGATGGCCCGGGCGCCGGGGAGCAGGCGCCGGGGAACAGCCGCCAGTGGCTCAGCCGTACTCGTCCTCGACGGTGCGCTGCCGCCGCGGCGGCCGGCGGGGGACGCCGTCCCCGACCACGAACGAGGCCATCAGGTGATTCCAGGCGCACTCCCGACAGACCTCCACCACGAAGACCCGCAGGTGTCCGTACCCGGTCGTCATCTCGACCACCTCGGTCGCCGTGCGCAGGCGCCCGGAGTACTGCCCCAGCTCCTCCGAGTACACGTACCGGAGGAAGACCAGGCTGGTGCGGCGGCACACCGGGCACGGCCGACGGATCGGCTCCCCGTGAAAGGTCGCCGCACGCAGCAGGTGCGGATGCGCATCGCACACCTGGGCACTGGACGTCGACCCGCGCTGCAGTGCGCCGAGGACGGCGCGCCGCTGCAGCCTGTAGTCGACGAATCCACGGGCACGTGGCCGCCTGCCAGGAGTGGACACCA
>DATDMG010000423.1:0-7279 GCA_036518955.1 Kineosporiaceae bacterium
GTGTCACCGGTGCCGTCGCTGCTCGGGCCGGCCGCCGGATCCGGTTCGCCGGTGGCATCCGCCAGGGCGAACTCCAGTCGGGGGATCGCCGTGTCGGCGTCACTCCGCAGCGGGACGAGCTGCAGGCCGTGGATACTGACCACGGGCTCGCCGTCCAGGGTGCGCCCGCAGACGGTGAAGGTACCCGAGTCGTCCCGCACCGCCTCCACCGTCAGCTCGCGCAGGGTGGTCTCCTCGGACGGTTCCTTCGATCCGGCCACGCCCGATCCGTGGAACCGCAGCTGCTCGAGCCGGGCGGGCAGCACGCGGGGATCCTCGTCGTCGATCGCCAGCACCGGCTGCATGATGCCGTCGAGGAGGATCGGGTGGATCACTCCCGGGAAGTCGGGGGTTCGCGACGGCAGCCGCAGCCGGGCGGACACCCAGCCCTCGCCCCGCTCGATCCGTTGCACCACCCGGAAGGCGGGGCCATAGGTGACTCCGCGCCGGGCGCACGAGGCATAGAAGCCCTCGACGGGCAGGTCGACGGCAGCTGGGCCGCGGACGGACAGCCCACCGGCGCGCCCCTGGGCTCCGGTGGGCCGCCCGTCCGCGGCGGCGCAGCCCTCGGCGTCCAGGACCTCGGCGATCAGATGCGTCAGGCGCCCGTCGCCGGCGTGCCCGGCACCCGCGACGTCGTCGTGGCGCGACCAGACGGTAAGTCGGGTCCCCTCACCCCGGTGCAGGTCGACGGCCAGGCTCCGGTCCCCGGGCGTCAGCACGAGCGGTTCCGGCAGGCGGACCGAGCGCAGGGCGCGGGCCGGCCCGGCCAGAGCTGCCGCGGCCAGGGAGAAGGCGGCCGGCAGGACGGCGTCGGACCCCAGCTGGTGGTCCCGCAGCCAGGGCTGGCGCTCCGGGCCCACCCGAAGGGTCGACGTCGTGTGCCCCAAGGCCTGGGCGGCGTCGCGACGAGGCGGCTCGACGGTCGCCGGGGGAGCCTCGAGGGCGGGGTCCGCCCAGTAGCGGCGGCGCTGGAAGGGGTACGCGGGCGGGGTGGCCCGGTGCGGCCCGGCCGGCCGGGCGCCCCGGGCGGGCAACCCGGTGACCCAGGCCTGCGCGAGCTGGGACGTGAGGTCCATCACCGACCCGGCGTCCCGCCGCAGGGTGGGGATGACGACGGCCTCGTGCCCGGCTTCGCGGGTCGTGTCCGCGATCGCGGCCGACAGGCCCGGGTGCGGGCTCACCTCCACGACGTGGGTCAGGCCGCGGGCGGTCAGGTGGGCCATCGCCTCGGCGAAGCGCACCGGTTGGCGCAGGTTGCGCACCCAGTAGGAGGGCCCCAGCGCCGTACCGTCGACCTGCTCCAGGTCCACCGTGGAGAGCATGGGGATCGTCGCGGGCCGCGGCGAGATCGACCGCAGCGCGGACTCGATCTCCCCGGCGAGCTCCTCGACCTGGGGGCCGTGCGAGGCGTAGTCGACGTCGACGAGCCGGCAGAAGACGCCGTCCGCCTCGAGGATCTCCCGGAGCAGCAGGACCGCGTCCGGATCACCGGACACCACGCAGGACGTCGGACCGTTGTGCACCGCGAGATCCACCTGCCCGGCGAAGTCCACCAACGCGGCGAGGACGTCCTCGCGCGGCAGGTGGACGGCGAGCATCCGGCCGCGCCCGGCGAGGGAGTGCAGCAGCGCGCTCCGGCGGGCGACGACGGTGGCGCCGTCCTCGAGCGACAGGGCGCCCGCGACGCACGCGGCCGCGATCTCGCCCTGGCTGTGCCCGACCACGATCGACGGGGTGACCCCGCAGGCACGCCAGACGTCGGCCAACGAGACCATCATGGCCCACAGCGCGGGCTGGACCAGCTCCACCCGCCGCAGCCAGTCCGTCTCGTCCGGGCGGGTGGCCAGCTCCCGGACGTCAGTGCTCAGGTGCGGGGTCAGCGCCTCGGCGCACCGGTCGAACGACGCGCGGAACACGTCCCACTCGGCGTACAGCCCGGCGGCCATGCCCGCCCACTGCGCCCCCTGCCCGGGGAAGACGAACGCGACCTCGCCGCGGCTGACGGCCCGGCCCCGCCGCACCCGGGCGCCGGACGGGAGCAGCGTCTCCTCGCCGGCCGGGGTGTCCTGCTGCCCGGCCGCGGCCGGGCACAGCCGCACGGCGGTGGCCGCGAGGTCGCCCGCGGCGCTGGGGAGGACGACGGCGCAGCGCTCCGGAAGGGCGGATCGCTGCCAGGCCTGTGCCGCGGCCAGCGCCCGGACCTCGTCCTCGGGGCACCCGTCCAGGCGGTCCGCCCAGCCCTGCGCCACGGGCTCCAGCGCGGCGGCGCTGCTGGCGCTGAGTCGTACCGTGACAGGTCCCTCCGCCGTCGCCGGGCCGACAGCCGGATCGACGGCCCGCTCGCCGGCCCGGCGGGCAGCCGGGCCGACCGGTCGCCGGGCGGTGCCGGGCAGCGGTGGGCCGAGGACGACGTGGGCGTTCGTGCCTCCCCAGCCGAAGGAGTTGACGCCGAGCAACGGCGCCGGGTCGGAGGGCAGCTCCAGGGGCGACCGGACGACGTCCAGCCCCAGCTCGGCGAACGGGATCTCGGGGTTGGGAGACTCGCAGTTCACCGTGGCCGGCACCCGGCCGTGTCGCAGGGACAACACCGTCTTCAGCAGCCCGGCCAGACCGGCGGCAGGTTCCAGGTGCCCGACGGACGACTTGACGGACCCGATGGCCAGGCCCCTCCCCGGTCGGCCGAGCGCCCGTCCGATCGCGCCCGCCTCGGTCGGGTCGCCCTTCCGGGTGCCGGTGCCGTGGGCCTCGACGTACACGAGCCGCTCCCGGTCGGGGCCGAGGAGTCCGTAGACCTCGCGCAGCAGGGCCTCCTGGGCGGCTCCGTTCGGGGTGGCGAGGCTGTCCCCGCCCCCGTCGTTGTTGACCCCCGAGGCGACGATCAGGGCGTGGACGTCGTTCCCGTCCGCCAGCGCCACGGCGAGCGGCTTGAGGTGGACGGCGAGAACGCCTTCACCGCGGACGAACCCGTCGGCGCCGGCGGCGAACGGCCGGCAGAGCCCGGTCGGGGACAACCCGCCGAACAGGTCCAGGCCCTCGCTGGTCTGCGGGTCGAGGATGAGATTCGACGCGCCGACGAGCGCCTCCTCGATCTCGCCGCTCGCCAGGGCGGCGCAGGCCAGGTGGAGCGCGACGAGCGAGGAGGAGCAGCTGCTCTGCACCGTCAGGCTGGGGCCGTGCAGCCGCAAGAAGTAGGACAACCGGGCGGACAGCACGTCGAGGGAGTTGCCGACGGCGCTGTGCTGGGTGACCGGCATCCCGGTCGTGCGGCGCAGGCTCTCGTAGTCGTTCCAGAGCGCCCCCGTGTACACGCCCACGGCGCGATCGGCCAGCGACTCGGCGGGCGTCCCGGAATCCTCCAGCGCGCGCCACGTCGTCTCCAGCAGCAGTCGCTGCTGGGGATCGATCACCTCCGCCTCCCGCGGGGAGATCCCGAAGAAGCCCGCGTCGAAGCCCGCGACGTCCGGCAGGTACGCCCCCCGGCTCGGGATGTGGGCCGGCCAGTTGGCGAGGCCGGTGCGGTCGGGCGGGCCATCGGTGAACGCGTCCCGGCCGGAGTCGAGAAGCTGCCACAGTGCACCGAGGTCCGGGCACCCGCCCAACTGGCCGGCGATACCAATGATCGCAATCGGAGCCGTGAGGTACGACCGTGCTGCCATCGGGGATCTCCTCTCCCGTCGTGCCTGCCCTCGGGCAGGTCAAGGACTCAGCCGCGCCGGCCAGCAGGGGTGCGGTACTCCACGTGCTCCCAGGGGTAGGGCGGCAGGTCGGCGACGCGCCGCGGCCCGCCTTCCGCCTGGCCGGCCTCCGTCGGCACGGGGTGGACGTCGCGGTGCGGGATCCCGTCGACGATCGCTTGCAGGGCGGCCTCGACCCTCGCCCGGTCGCCCGAGCCGATCCGCACGGTGTGGGCGAGCCGGGCCCTGCCGTGCAGCAACGTCTCGGCGACGTGCTCCAGGGGGACGTCCCGGCCCGAGAGGGTCTCCAGGACGTTCCGGGCGACGCGCCGCAGCGCCTGCTCGCTCCCCGCCGACAGCACGAGACCGTCCACCGTCCCGGCGGGCGCGGTGGCCTCACCGCCGTGGCCGGGGCCGAGCACGACGCACGCGTTCGTCCCGCTCATGCCGAACGAGCTCACCATCGCGCGGTCCCCGGCGTCCGCGGGCCAGCCGGTGCCCGCCCGCGGGACGATCAGGCCGCCTCCCGCCGGGAGGCGGGGATTGAGGATCTCCAGATTGGCCTGCGGGGGGATCCAGCGGTGCCGCAGGCAGGCGACGGCGCAGGCGAGCCCGAACAGGCCCGCCGCGGCCTCGGTGTGCCCGACGTTGGCCTTGACCGAGGTGACGTGGACGGCGCGCCCCGCCATCGCCTCGGCCAGCGCCTCGGCCTCGATCGGGTCGCCCAGCAGCGTCCCGGTCCCGTGCGCCTGGACATATCCGACGTCGGCGGCCGACAGCCCGGCCCGGGCCAGGGTCTGCGCGACCAATCGGGTCTGCGCGCCGGGGTTCGGCGCGGTGAACCCTGCCGAGCGCCCGTCCTGGTTGAGGCCGCTCGCCTCGATCACGGCGAGCACCCGGTCACCGTCGCGTCGCGCGTCGTCCACGCGCTTGAGCACCAGGGCGACGCAGCCCTCACCGCGGACGAAACCGTCGGCGTGGGCGTCGAAGGGGCGGCAGCGGCCGGTCGGGGAGAGCGCACCCGTGCGGACGAGTTCGATCGTCGACTGACCCGTGAGGATGAGGTTGACGCCGACCGCGACGGCGAGGTCGCAGTCGCCCGCTTCCAGGGCGCGGGCGGCGAGATGGGTGGCGCTCAGGGCGGACGAGCACGCCGTGTCGACCGCCATCGCCGGGCCCTCCAGCCCCAGCGTGTAGGCCACCCGGCCGGCGGCGAAGGCGTGGCCGTTCCCCGGTGTCCAGTAGCTCGTCATCGGGCCGTCGGCGCGCCAGCGGTGGTCCTGTCCCGTCGTCCCGACGTAGACCCCGGTGCGCGCGCCGGCCTGCCCCGGCGGTATCGCCGCATGCTCGAAGGCCTCCCAGACGACCTCGAGCGTGAGGCGGTGCTGGGGGTCCATCGCGGTGGCCTCGCGTCGGGAGATCCCGAAGAACGGGGCGTCGAATCCGAAGGGTGTGGCGAGCCAACCCGCCCGGTTCGACATCTGGTCGAGCAGGTCGAGCCGGTCCATCCCGTCCCGCCGGTGTTCCGGCAGCGGGCCGGTGACGTCCGCGCCCTTCTGGACGACGTCCCAGAGGGCGTCCAGGCCCTGGATGTCGCCGGGCCCCCGCAGGCCGATGCCGACGATCGCGACCTTGCGCCGGGACCGCTCGGTCTCCAGCTGGGTCCGCAAGGAGGAGATGGTCTCCATGGCCCGGCGCAGCGGCCCGTGCTCCGTCGTGGGCGTCACATTCGCCATCCTGATCGTGAGTGGATTGATGCCGGGATGCCATCGGCCGCACCGGCTGGAGGAATTCGCCTCACCGTAGGTAAGCGGGGTGACCGTGTCCTGACGGGCGGCTGACGGATCTCACGGCGGGGCCGGGTGCTCGGCCAGTTCCACGGCGCGGGTACCCACCACGGCGACTGCCGCGACGTAGCCGGGGCCGGGGCCGGCCGGCGTCAGCAGAGCGGTCGGCCGATCGCCCAGGCGCCCCGCGAACCGCACGGCCGGGGGCTCATCAGGGCCGGACACCGCGAACGAGCGCAGCGGGACGGCCAAGCCGCGGCCGTCCGCCTTGAGCAAGGCCTCCTTGCGTGCCCAGAGGACGGTGAACCGGCGATCCCGATCCTCGGTGGGCCCGGTGTCGACGTCGGCATGCTCGTGGGGAGTCAGTACCCGGACGGCCAGCCGCGAGAAGATGCCGTGCCGGACCTCCTGGACGTCCAGGCCCGGCTCGGCCCCCGGACCGGGCGTGACGGCCAGGCCCACCCAGTGTCCGGAGTGCGAGAGCGAGAACCGGACGGCAGCACCGGGAACGTAGGGCTTGCCGTGCGGACGGCCGCAGTGGCGGCAGTCGCGGGCGATCGGCACCTCCTGCGGGGCCAGCCCCAGGAGCGTGCCGAGCGTCTGGCGGACGAGCACCCGTCCGGTGACGAAGCGGTGCCGGTCCGCACTGGCGACGAATCCGTCGTAGCGTCGGCGCTCCGCGTCGTCCAGCAGAGCGCGATCGTCGGCCCGGTCACGTGCCCTGGCCCAGCGGACGAGGCAGCGCGTCACCTGGGCGGTGCTGGTCGTGACTGCCTACCCGGTCGCCGGCGGTCGGTGATCGGCCAGCAGGGTGGGGAACAGCGTGAGTCGTTGGATGTTGCCCGCTCCCTCCATGAACTCGACCCCGCGGGCGTCGCGGGCCAGCTTGTCCAGCAGCGGGTGCTCCAGCCGCGCCGCCGGCCCGAGGAGCTGCGCGGCCTCGATGGTCACCTGCTCGGCGAGTCGGCACGCGCTGAGCTTGGCGGCGGAGGGCAGCTGGCCGCGCTCGCCGGCGTCCGAGGCCATCGCCGCGCGGTGCACCAGTGCGCGGGTCGACCGGATCCGAGCGCCCAGCTCGGCCAACCGGTCACGGGCCTGCGTCGAGGACGGGTGCCGGTCCGCGACGTACTCGTGCGCCGCCCGGGCGATGCCCACGGCGACCGCGGCGACGGCACCGCGGAACCGGTGAAAGACCTCACGACAGGCGGAGATCCCTCGGCGACCGGCGGGCAGGTGGCGTCCGAGCAGGGCGTCCGGGTCGAGGTGGACGTCGTCCAGGACGACGTGGCTCAGCCGCGCCGCGCGCAGGCCAAGGGTGTCGATGGGCTCGGCCCGGAATCCCGGGGTGGCGGTCTCGACCAGGACGGCGACCATCGCGAGCGGTCCCGGCCCGGTGCGCCCGAAGACCACTCCGAGGTCGGCGTGGGCGGCGTTGCCGATCCACCGCTTCTGTCCGTTCACCACCAGACTGTCGGGCTGCTTCTGCACGGTGGTGGTGATACCGGTCGCGTTCGAGCCGTGCTCGGGCTCGGACAGAGCGAAGAAGGTCCAGGTGGGGGCACTGAGCAGGCGTTCGTAGTAACGCTGCTGCTGATCGCGGTCCGCGATCTGCAGGATCAGCTGCCCCGACAGGGACGCCCCGGGCGACGCCAGCAGCATCCCGGCGTCCCCGCATGCGAGCTCCTCCAGGACCAGGGCGCGCTCCAGCGCCGTCAGCCTCCCGAAACGGTGCGAGCCGAGCTGGAGCTGCTGGCCGCCGAACTCGGCCGGGATGTC
>DATDMG010000424.1:0-2821 GCA_036518955.1 Kineosporiaceae bacterium
CCTGAGCCATGCGCCTGCCTGAGCCATGCGCCTGCCTGAGCCATGACTGAAAGGGCTACGGGCCGATGACCAGGAGCGGAGCGTAGGCTTCCGCTGTGCTGGTGAGTGTGTTCGGCCGGGCATCTGCCATCGGGTCGTGGCCGGGAGTGCAGGTCGTCGAGGCGGCGCGGATCGTGATGGGCGAGTTGTCCGCTCCCGCCGTGCCACACCTCGTCGAGTTGCCGGCGCGGGGGCCCGGCAGTGACCTCATCGGCCGTGGGGCGGTGTTCCTGGTGGACCTGCCGGTCGATCTCCAGCCGTCCGGGTGGCGGCTGGTGAACCGACCCGGGCGCGACCTGGAGCGCGCGCAGGCAATGCTTCGCCAGGACCTGGACGTGCTCGCCGAGGTGGCGGAGAACTACGCCGGCCCGTTGAAGGTGCAGGTCGCCGGTCCGTGGACGCTCTCCGCGTCGCTGTACCTACCGCGGTTGGAGCGTGCGGTCGTCGATGCCGGAGCCTGCCGGGACATCGTCGCGGCACTGGCTGAGGGGGTCGCCGACCACGTCGCGGCTGTCCGCCGGCTCGTTCCGGGCGCGGAGGTCGTCGTCGAGCTGGACGAACCGTGGGTGGACGCCGTCCTGGCGGGACGGCTGGCCACGGCCAGCGGGTTCGGGCGGCTGCGCGCGGTCGAGGAGCACGTCGTGGTGAGCGGGCTGGCCGACGTCCTGACGGCGGCGAGGGCGGCGGGTGCCGTTCACACGGTCGTGCACTCGTGTGCCGCTGGCGTCCCTGTCGACGTGCTCGGGCGGTCGGGTGCCGAGGGGCTCTCGGTGGACGTGTCGTTGCTGGGGGTCCGCGGCTGGGAGGCACTCGCCCCCCGGCTGGAGAGCGGAACGTGGCTGTGGGCCGGCGCGGTGCCGACGTCCGAGCCCCTGCCGGACACCGCGGCGGCGGCGGATGCCGTCTGGAGGCCCTGGCGGCGGCTGGGCCTGGACCCGCTGCTGCTGGAGCGCGTCGTGGTGACGCCGACCTGCGGGCTCGGGTCCTGCGGCCCCGCGACGGCGCGGGCGGTGCTGACCCGGTGTGTCGCGGCGGGCCGCGAACTCGCCGCCCGCGCGCAGGGCTGACCGGGCGTCGAGACGTGCTTGTCGGTGCCATCGGGCAGGATGGCCGGCGTGACGCAGGACGAGGAACTCGAGGCGGTGACGCAGGCCGGCGTGGCGGTCCAGGCGCCGGTGCCCGACGTGGCCCGGCACCGGTGGACGGACCTGGCGGAGCAGATCCGGGCCCACCAGTTCGCCTACTACGTCCGGGACGCGCCGACGATCTCGGACGCCGAGTACGACCAGCTCGTGCGCGAGCTCGAGGCGCTCGAGGCGGAGCATCCCGGGCTCCGCACCCCCGATTCGCCCACCCAGACGGTGGGCAGTACGTGGTCGACCGACTTCGAGCCGGTCGACCACCTGGAGCGGATGCTGAGCCTGGACAACGTCTTCTCGGCCGAGGAGCTGGCCGGCTGGGTCGATCGGGTGCGGCGCGACGCGGGTGGCGACCCGGATCGTCCGGTGCGGTTCCTCTGCGAACTGAAGATCGACGGGCTGGCGGTGAACCTGCTCTATGAGGCGGGTCGGCTGGTGCGCGCCGCGACCCGCGGCGACGGCCGCACCGGGGAGGACGTCACGCTGAACGTGCGGACCATCCGGGGCGTTCCGCACCTGCTCTCCGCGAACGGGGTCCCCGTCCCGGACCGGGTGGAGATCCGCGGGGAGGTGTTCTTCCCGGTCACGGCGTTCGCGGACCTGAACGCGTCCCTGGTCGAGGGCGGCAAGGCGCCCTTCGCGAACCCGCGCAACGCAGCAGCCGGCTCCCTCCGGCAGAAGGATCCGCGAGTGACGGCGACGCGCCCGCTGCGGCTGCTGGTGCACGGCATCGGCGCCCGCCAGGGCTTCGACATCAGCCTCCAGTCCCAGGCGTACGAGCTGCTCACGGCATGGGGCCTCCCGGTGCCCGGCACCTACCGCGTCGTCGATGCGCTCGAGGAGGTGGAGGAGTTCGTCCGCCGGTACGGTCAGCACCGCCACGACCAGGAGTATGAGATCGACGGCGTGGTGGTCAAGGTCGACGACGTCGTCCTGCAGCGGCGGCTCGGCTCGACCAGTCGCGCGCCGCGGTGGGCCGTTGCCTACAAGTACCCGCCGGAGGAGGTGAACACCCGGCTGCTCGACATCCAGGTCAACGTGGGCCGTACCGGCAGGGTGACGCCGTTCGGCCGGATGGAGCCGGTCGGGGTATCCGGATCGACGGTGGCGATGGCGACGCTGCACAACGCCGGCGAGGTCCGGCGCAAGGGCGTCCTGATCGGCGACGTCGTGGTGCTGCGCAAGGCGGGCGACGTCATCCCCGAGATCGTCGGGCCGGTGGTCGAGGCACGCACCGGCGCCGAGCGCGAGTTCGTGATGCCGACGCGCTGCCCGGCATGCGGCACCGAGCTGGCGTACGAGAAAGAAGGGGACGCCGACATCCGCTGCCCGAACTCGCGCACCTGCCCCTCCCAGCTGAGGGAGCGCCTCTTCCACGTGGCCGGTCGCGGGGCGTTCGACATCGAGGCCCTCGGCTGGGAGGGCGCGATCGCGTTGCTGCAGAGCGGTCCCGACATCCTCCTCGACGAGGGTGACCTGTTCGAGCTGACGGCCGAGAAGCTACGCGAGGTGCCGCTCTACACCCGCAAGGACGGCGAGCTGTCCGCGAACGGTCTGAAACTGCTGGCGAACCTCGAGCGGGCCAAGACCCAGCCCCTGTGGCGGGTGCTCGTCGCTCTGTCCATCAGGCATGTCGGTCCCAC